>QGUY01000069.1 GCA_003242315.1 Bacteroidota bacterium | reverse complement strand
TCTTAATTCGAAGTCTGTAACGAAGAGAAATGGTATCCTGCGTGTTCCCCAGTCGTTAACGAGGGAAATGAATTCAGCAACGGTTCCGCTACCGGACGTCACGGTATGTTCATGTACTTGTGTATCTGGAGTGAAATACTCCATTGCGGGTGTTGTTGAACGTAGCGTACGATAAGGGGCAGCATTTCCTTTTCCCGCGACCATTCCGGTTGCAGGAAAAGTTTGCACGACGGACCAACCCGCGCTGCATGTTCTTCTGCCCAATCGAAATCACTCTTATTATAAACGATAATCTTGAGTTCATCGGCCGCGCCAAACACCGAAGATTCCGGCGATTTGAATTTCTTTGGAGAAAGGCACACCCAATCCCATGTGCCGGTCAGCGCGTATGCACCGGAGGTCTCAATGTGTGTACGCAATCCTTTCTCCTTTAGTCGCGCCGTCAGGGCTCCAAGATCATACATCGCCGGCTCGCCACCCGTAACAACCACAATACGTGTTCCACTGGCCGCCGCATGGGAGGCCATTTCATCAATACTCGTGACAGGATGACGGCTGGCATCCCACGATTCAGGAACATCGCACCAAACGCAGCCCACATCGCATCCGCCCAGGCGAATGAACCATGCGGCATGACCCTGATAATACCCTTCGCCCTGGATGGAATAAAATTCCTCCATAAGCGGTAACATATCGGCAGGATGCGCGCTCATGGAAGGCATGGTGTCAATATCGTTTGGATGATAAGCCAAGCGCAACGAAGGTCAGGGATTTCTCAACTCCGTTGCCCGCAGGGTGTTCAGCAGCAGAGAGGCAATCGTCATGGGTCCGACGCCGCCCGGCGTCGGCGTGATGTACGAGCACTTGGGCGCAACATTCTTGAAGTCCACGTCCCCAAGAATTGCCCATCCTTTAGGGTATTGAGGACCCTCCACCCGGGTGGTACCGATATCAATCACAACAGCGCCTTCTTTAACCATATCGGCAGTAATCAATCCGGGCTTACCCACAGCCACGAGCAGGATATCCGCGGCCCGTGTATGGGAAGCCAGGTCTTTCGTGTATTTGTGACAGATCGTGACTGTTGCTCTGCCCATATGCGTAAGCATCATGCTTAACGGAGCACCTGCGATTCGGCTTGCACCAACGACCACGGCGTGCTTCCCTTCCGTTTCAATGTTGTAGCGACGCAGGAGTTCCATCACACCATATGACGTCGCAGGCATGAGCAACGGATTTTTGGATATGATGCTTCCGAAATTCTGATTCGTAAAACCATCCACGTCCTTGTCGGGACGAATCATCTCGGTAATCTTCTCCACTGAAATATGTTCGGGCAAGGGAAGCTGCACGATAAAGCCATCCACATCATCATCATTGTTAACGTGATCGATGTGTTTCATCAGCTTCTCTTCGCTGATGGTGTCAGCGAACCGCATCATGGTATAGTGAAAGCCAACTGACTTGCAAGCCTTGACCTTGTTGTCTACGTAGGTTTGGCTTGCGCCATCGTCACCAACCAGAATGATAGCAAGATGCGGTACTTTCTTTCCCTGAGCTTTTCGCTCCTCAACGCGGAGCCTGATCTCTTCCTTGATGTCCGCCGAAATCTTTTTGCCGTCAATCCTGGTGTAGGTCGCAGAGGTTACCATAATTCAATGAGTGAATGCCGTAAAACACTAGTGGCTTTACGGTGAGTTGAATAAATTAATAAATAATAGTCATCAATGATCGTACACTAATCTATTTTCAGGACGGCCATGAAGGCTTCCTGAGGGATTTCGACGTTGCCGACCTGTCGCATGCGCTTTTTACCCTTCTTCTGTTTTTCCAGGAGCTTTCGCTTACGCGAGATGTCACCACCGTAACACTTAGCCAACACGTTCTTGCGCAACGCCTTCACCGTTTCGCGGGCAATAACCTTCTGACCGATGGCCGCCTGAATCGCAATCTCGAACATCTGTCTGGGGATGAGGTCCTTTAGCTTTTCGCAAAGCTTCCTCCCCCAATCGTATGCCTTGGAGCGGTGAACGATAGCAGATAGTGCGTCCACTCTGTCACCGTTGAGCATCACATCAAGCTTCACCATGTCGGACTCACGGAAACCGATGAGGTGATAGTCGAGCGAAGCATAGCCGCGTGAAATGGTCTTGAGCTTGTCGAAAAAGTCGAAGACAACTTCAGAAAGCGGCATCTCAAAACTCAGCTCTACCCTGTCAGTAGTCAGGTAATGCTGGTTCTTTAGAATCCCTCGCTTGTCCATGCACAGTCCCATGATGGGACCAATGTATTCCGATTTCGTAATGATCTGTGCGAGTATGAATGGCTCTTCGATGTGATCCACCCGCGTCGGGTCAGGCATTTCTGATGGCGCGTTGATCAACCTGACCGATCCGTCGGTCATTACTGCCCGGAATTGCACAGACGGCACAGTTGTGATTACCGTCATGCCAAACTCGCGTTCCAGGCGTTCCTGGATGATCTCCATGTGGAGCATCCCAAGGAATCCGCATCGAAATCCAAAGCCCAATGCCGCGGACGTCTCCGGTTCCCATACAAGCGACGCGTCGTTGAGCTGAAGTTTTTCCATTGAAGCGCGGAGCTCTTCAAACTCCGACGTGTCAACCGGATAAATTCCCGCGAACACCATAGGCTTCACGTTCTCGAAACCTTTGATGGGCTCGCCCGGCCGATCAACGTGGGTGATGGTGTCCCCCACCTTGACTTCGCTCGCAACCTTGATTCCGGAGATCAGGTAACCCACGTTACCAGCGCTGATCTCATTTACCGGTTGTTGCTGTAATTTGAGGATGCCAATCTCATCAGCGTCATACACGCGCCTGGTCGCGACGAACTGAACAACATCGCGCGCGCGTATGGTGCCGTTGAATACTCTGAAGTACACCTCCACACCCCGGAAGGAGTTATACACTGAATCAAAGATCATCGCCTGGAGCGGCGCGTTGGGGTCGCCCTTTGGCGGAGGTATTCTATCGACGACGGCATCAAGTATTTCGCGAATGCCGATTGCCTCCTTGGCACTGGCCGCGATGATGTCTTCGCGTTTGCAGCCAATGAGGTCCACAATCTGATCCGCCACCGCATCGGGATTTGCGTGAGGAAGGTCGATCTTATTCATGACCGGAATAATTTCCAGGTCGTGTTCCAGCGCCAGGTACAGGTTGGAAATGGTCTGTGCCTCAATTCCCTGGCTGGCGTCAACGATCAGGAGGGCGCCTTCACAAGCCGCGATGGCACGGGACACTTCATAGGAGAAGTCCACGTGACCAGGAGTGTCGATAAGGTTGAGGATGTAGGTCTGGTCATCACGCCGGTAATTCATCTGGATCGCATGGGCCTTGATCGTTATGCCCTTTTCGCGCTCCAGGTCCATATTGTCGAGGACCTGGTCCTGCATTTCGCGTTCGCTGAGCGTGCCGGTGTACTCCAGCAGGCGGTCCGCCAGGGTACTTTTACCGTGGTCGATATGAGCGATAATGCAGAAATTGCGGATGTTTTCCATACCCGGTCCTACTCCTCAGGATTTAAGAACTGCAAAAGTAGATATTATTTGCCGATCATGACGGGATGAAATGGCCCATTTTGGAGCCCGTTCTAAGGATTTTTGGCAGAAACCAGCGCTTGCCGACCCCCGAGCCGGATCATTTGACGAGGTATTTCTTTGTTTCTGCTTCGAGCTTTTGTTTTTCGGCATCGTCCATATCATGGGCTTTAACATTCAGCATCAGATCGAACATCACTTCTTTTTTGTAGCCGAGTTTTTCCGCGATGGTTGAACAAAACAGTAATTCTTCCTTATACATCTTCTCGTCAATCTTCATCAGCTGAACGAGATGGAAGAGGAAATCGAACTTTTCCGAGTCGCTCAGGTTGGAGGGCACTACGATGTCATGTCTACGGTTCACAATCTGATCCATCTCTTCGGCTGACACTCCATTTGCCAACCCGATGTTAACAATGTAGTTCTTTTCCCGATCCGCTATCGTTCCATCGATTGCGGCCAGGCTCACCAGCAACTTTACCTTCTCTAATGCAGTCATAGCCTTTTTTTACGGCTCGGAAATTGTAAAATCCCTGCTGATATTCCAACAGGTGAACTCACACTCGGGCCGTTTGTTGTACTGGATAGTGCCGATGTGTTCGGCAAAACATAATTTTGACAATGAACTTCCTGGCCCATCTGTATCTGTCCGGCGATGATCCCGAGGTCATGGTGGGTAATTTTATTGGGGATTTTGTGAAAGGAAGGAAACTGAGGGAGCGCTTCAGACCCGGCATTGCTGCCGGTATTGAGTTGCACCGCGCCATAGACGAGTTTACCGACGCGCATCCGGTTGTGGATCGCAGCAAGCAGCGACTCCGGCCGGAACTGCGGCACTATTCGCCGGTGGTGGCCGACATGTTTTACGATCATTTTCTGGCGGCTAACTGGAACCGCTACCATCGTGAGCCGCTCCCGTTGTATGCCGCCAGTGTATACAGACTCCTTGAGTCCTATCGCGAGGTGTTGCCCCAGGGAGTAAAAGACATGCTACCGCATATGATACGCGGCAACTGGCTGGTGAGCTATGCGAACATCGAAGGGATTCAGCGTGCGCTGAACGGGATGGCAGCACGCACGCCTTATGAGTCGGGCATGGAAACGGCCACGCGGCTCCTTCGCGCGCATTACAATAGTTTCAAGGAAGAATTCACTGAGTTCTTTCCGGAGCTCGCGCGCTTTGTTCACGAGTTCCGCGCGCAGTAGTGCGATGATAACAGAAATGGGTTACCTTATTGGCGATATTGACATGTGGACGAAAGAAGAAAGAATTCCAATGGAAAACGATCCGGAACTTGATGGCAAATACCTGGGAACAATCTCGGGCGACTTCGTAAAGGTTTGTGATAACCTCAGGGAAGCTTCGTACCAGATCAGGAGAAGAGGCTTCGACTACCCGATATTCCCCATGTGTAAAGAAGAACAACCGGTCGGGCTAATGTTGATCGAGAAGGAATCCATGGGCAACACCTGGAATTATTACGCCTCCTTCCTTGACGAGTTTGTCCAGCGCGGGCTGGTGGAGGAAATGTTTCGTCAACGTTTCATAGAAACCTACAAAGATCCGGATGAATACTGTTGTCTCTTCGTGATCGATCAACAGCTAACACGGTTCCTGTACATTCCTTATCCCGAAGATTAGTTGTCGCGTTTTAACTGCACGGCGTTGTAGAGACGTAGTCTGCTACGTCTCTACCTTACTGCTTACCGCCCATTACCTACTGCCTGCTAAAATGGCTCCATCCCTGTGCAGTCAACGGCACCACTGTTCCTTGCTTTGAGATCATCACATTCTGATTCTTATCCTCATGCACATAACCAATGAAATGGATGTCGGGGTGCAGGCGGATTTTTTCATGATCACTTGGCGAGATGGTGAACAGGAGTTCGTAATCTTCCCCACCATTCAGGGCGCAGGTGATGGGGTCGAGTTTGAACTCGAGGGCAGTGTCGTACGTCAGGTTGTCGATGGGAACCTTGTCTTCAAAGATTCGAATGCCGACACCGGATTGTTTGCTCAAGTGAAGGAGTTCTGAAGCAAGTCCGTCCGAAACATCGATCATGGAAGTGGGCACTACGCCCTTCTCAGCCATTTCAAATACGATGTCGGTGCGGGCTTCCGGCTTTAGCGTGCGTCCCACGAGGTATTCGTATTTATCGAGGGCAGGCTGCATGTTGGGATTGGCCAGGAACACCTGCTTCTCGCGCTCAAGGACCTGGAGGCCAAGATATGCGGCGCCCAGGTCGCCTGTGACACAAATGATATCCGACTTACGCGCACCGCTGCGATACGCGATCTTGTCCTTGTGCGCACGGCCCATTGCAGTCACGGAGATCACCAGACCCACGCGAGACGAGGTGGTGTCTCCTCCGACGAGGTCGACACCATAATTATCGCATGCCGCTTTGATTCCCGCGTAGAGTTCGTCCACAGCCTCCACGGAAAAGCGATTGCTGAGGCCGATGCTTACCGTAACCTGCTCGGCCTTGCCGTTCATGGCGGCGATGTCAGAAACATTTACCGCAACGGCCTTATACCCTACATGCCGCAGCGGCGCATAGGCGAGGTCGAAATGAATGCCCTCGAGGAGCATGTCTGTGGCCAGCAGAACGTGGTCGTTGCCACCACAGTCCACTACGGCAGCGTCATCGCCGATCCCTGCTATCGTACTTGCATTCTCCCTGCGCGCATTTCCGGCAATTCGGTCGATAAGTCCGAACTCGCCTAACTCGCTGATTTCCATTCGGTTTGATGACATACGACGGGTTTACGGTGTAAAAAACTTCAATTGTGCAGCAAAACTAACGCTCTTCCCGGAATGCGCCCTTTTTGGCGTAACTTTCGCATATATGAAGGAGATCCCATGAGACGATTTTTTGCCCTTCTCGTTGCAGTCGTGTTCGTTCTTGGCGCATGTGGCCCAAAGCCAGCGTACAAAACCCGTGAGGGAAAGAAAAAGCTTAAATATTACAACGCGCTTCAATTCAACGACCGGCGGAACCGCTAACGGCCCGTTCCTGGCATAGTTCGACCAGCACGCCTCCGGTACTTTTGGGGTGAAGAAAACAGATTCGCTTGTTGTCTGCACCGGGTGACGGTACCGGATTGATCGGTGCAAACCCCATGGTTTCGTGGTCGGCGATGGCTTGTTCAAGATCATCATCCACTTCGAAAGCGACGTGGTGAACACCCTCGCCGCGTTTCTCAATGTGCCTGGAAATGGCCGAATCGGGTCGCGTCGGGGCGAGCAGTTCGAATTTTACCCCTGAAACGTTGAAGAACGACACGCGCACCCCTTCCGAGGGCACCTCTTCCACCTTGTAGTGCGAACAGCCAAGCAGCTTCTCAAACAGCGCATTAGCCTCATCCAGGTCCCGTACGGCGATACCGATATGTTCCAATCTTTTCATAAATGGCTATCTTTGTAGTTCAAGATTGAAACTTTTTGGGTATTCCGTTAGTTTTCAGGCAATAAATCACGCTTTGGCGTGTCATCACCACCATGATAACCGTTACAGAAAAAGCCAGAGATAGAATCATTGAATTGCGCCGGGAGGAAGGACGCGGCCCCGACCACAATATCCGCGTATCTGTGAAGGGCGGTGGCTGTTCCGGACTCATGTACGACCTGAATTTTGACGACCAAATCCAAGCCGCAGATCAGGTTTTTGAAGATAAAGGCATCCGCATCCTGGTAGACAAGAAAAGTCTCCTATACCTGGTAGGGACTACGCTGGATTTTTCCGACGGTCTGAACGGAAAAGGATTCCAGTTTATCAATCCCAACGCTTCTCGCACCTGCGGATGCGGCGAAAGCTTCGCCGTATAAACTTCGAGGAATCAGTAAATTCCGGATATCCCATTCAAAAATGGGACGATTTTGCAGTAGGATTGCAAATTGCAACGAACCTGAATTTTAGAACTGATCCGCCGGCTATTCCGCGACATGAAACACAAGTGAACTCCAGAAACTTTGCCAATCGGCTTTCGGAGTACTCACCGGCACCATCTTTACGACGCTGATCATCCAGTCGCCGTCATTGAAAATCCTCACGTCGATGGTGCCGTCCTGCTGTGAATAGATTGGCTGGTTGAAGACCTTGTTGTTTTTGCTGTTCCAAACAAAAACCCTCGCACCGAATTCCGGCTTGCCGTTGAACAGTATCTTAAACGGCACCATGTCGCCTTTCTTGATTTCCGATGGATGCTTGCCCGGAATGATCTCCAGCGGGAGGCCTGTAACCTTCTTGTACGTTTCGTCCCGTGCGTCTCCCACCTGAACCATCAGGCTCGCGATGCGGCGGTACTGCTCCCTGCCCGGTTGATCTTCAGCGTTGGCTTTCCTGCGAAGCTCAAGGACATTATCCAATGCATGTTCTTTAAGGTAGGCGTTGAAGCGATCCGGTGGTAATTCAACGAAAGCATTTTCGCCCTCCATAGTAATGAGGTACGTTCCTGCCTTCGCCGCCGGAATCAAAAAGTGATCTCTTTCTCCCGTGCGCGCGCTGGCCTTTATGTCCATCACTCCCAATTTAGTGTGCAACGACACGGAACGAATACGCTCCATCCGGAGGTTCCACGTTTCCCCAACGAAGTTTTCCCCAACATTGAATCGGATCTTGATTGTGTCTCCGGGTTTATACTGGAACTTATCGGGCATTATCCAGAACTCCTGCGCCTTCGCTTCGCTTAATGCGAAAAGGAATGCTATACCGATGAGAATTCGCAGGGCCATCCGACCAGAACCTGAGTATTTGATTAAAGTTAAGTATTAAATCGGTATTCGCTGCCTTCGACACGCTCAGGCACCGGTTGCTTGCGGAAGTTGGTTTAGGTAGATCAGGTGTTCATCAACTCTTCGATCTCCTCGACTTCAACGGGGATATTCTTCATGAGATCGTGTGTTCCCTTCTGAGTGATCACAACATTGTTTTCTATTCTCACGCCGAGCCCCTCCTCCCGAATGTAAATGCCCGGTTCCACCGTCCACACCATTCCGGGCTCCATTCGATTGTACATGTTGCCCACGTCGTGCACATCAAGTCCCAGCATATGACCGGTTCCATGCATAAAGTATTTCATGAACAGCGGCCGGGACGGATCCTGGCGACGAAGATCGGTTTTGTCTATCAGCTTGAGCTTAATCAATTCCGCTTCCATGATCTTTTGGACTTCCCTGTGATATTCGTAGTACTGTACGCCAGGTCCAAGCATGCTGATGGCTTTGCGTTGAACGCGGAGTACGGCGTTGTACACCTCCTTTTGTCGCGATGAAAACCTGCCGTTCACCGGGATCGTGCGCGTCAGGTCGGCGTTGTAGTTTGCGTATTCCGCGCCCACGTCAAGGAGGAGTATATCGCCATCGCGGCACACCTGATCATTGCGGATGTAATGCAGAACACAGGAGTTTGCGCCAGATGCGATGATTGGCTCGTATGCAAATCCCCGCGATCCTTCCCGCAGGAACTCATGCATGTATTCAGCTTCAATCTCATACTCTTTCACGCCGGGTTTGACAAATTTCAATACACGTCTGAACCCTTTCTCTGTGATGTCCACAGCGCGTTGCATGAGCTCGAGTTCACGTTTCGACTTCACGCTGCGCAATCTGTGCATGATTGGCGCAAGACGCGCGTAGCGATGCAGCGGATATTTGCGCCTGCACCATTCGATGAATCGCATGTCGCGGCTCTCCACCTCAATCGTTGCGCGGTAATGCTCGTTGGTATTGAGATATACTTGTTCAACATCGCCAGCCAGCATGATGAGGTTGAACAGTCGCGGGAATTCGGAAGTCCACACCACTGTATTTATTCCGGTAGTTTCCATCGCCTGCTCCTTCGTGAGCTTTTGTCCTTCCCATGTCGCGATTTCTTCGTTGGTCTCTCGAATAAAAAGAACCTCGCGGTATTTCTTGTCGGGAAATCCCGGGGCCAATACCAGGATTGTTTCTTCCTGATCGACACCGGTGAGATAGAACAAGTCGCTGTTCTGACGAAAGCGTATTGTACCATCCGCATTGGTTGGCATTACATCATTCGCATTGACAACAACAACTGAATTGCGTGGTATTTCTTTCAGTAGTCGCTTGCGGTTGAGAACAAAGAGTTCTTTGCCAATGCTTTCGTATCTCATCTTCTCTTTTAAATTTGTAACTGTGCAATTTAATCAAATCCCCATGAAGCCCGTCAAAAACCTTTTGGTTGTCAGCCTTCTCTTGTGTGTTGTTTCATTTATTAATGCACAGGGAACGTACACACCAACCGCGGAAAATCTCGCTGCGCGTGAGTGGTTCCAGAAGGCACGCTTCGGGCTTTTCATCCACTGGGGTGTGTACAGTGTATTAGGGGACGGTGAATGGGTGATGAACAACCAGCAAATTCCAATTGCCACCTATGAAAAGTTGCCTTCATTCTTCAATCCTATCGAATTTGATCCGAAAGAGTGGGTGGACCTGGCCCGCGAGTCAGGTATGAAGTACATCACCATTACCAGTAAGCATCACGACGGCTTTGCGATGTTCGACAGCAAGGTGTCGGACTACGATATCGTCGATCGCACGCCATACAAGAAAGACGTTCTTAAGATGCTTGCGGACGAATGTCACCGCCAGGGCATCAAGCTGTTCTTCTATCACTCCCAACTCGACTGGCATCATCCCGACTACTACCCTCGTGGCCGTACAGGCACGCATACAGAACGCCCCAACAGCGGTAACTGGGATCGCTACCTGGACTACATGGATGCGCAGCTTACTGAACTGCTCACCAACTATGGTGAGATTGGAGGAATATGGTTTGACGGAATGTGGGACAAGCCCGATGCCGATTGGCGCCTGCAGAAAACGTACTCGCTGATCCATAAACTCCAGCCTTCTGCCCTCGTTGGAAGTAACCATCACCTGCCTCCTTTTGAAGGTGAAGATTTTCAAATGTTCGAAAAGGACTTGCCCGGACACAATACCACCGGCTTTTCCGGCGATTCGAAAATCGGAAATCTCCCGCTCGAAACCTGTGAGACGATAAACAACTCGTGGGGTTTCAACCTGAGAGACAATCGCAACAAATCGCTGAAAGATCTCATCCAGTACCTTGTGAAAGCAGCTGGATATAATGCCAACTTTTTACTGAACGTCGGCCCGATGCCGAATGGCAAGATTCAGCCGGACCACGTGACGCTGCTCAAACAAATGGGTGAATGGCTCAAAAAAAATGGCGAAACGATTTATGAAACCCAGGGAGGTCCTGTTTCAGCGCGCAACTGGGGCGTTACTACTCAGAAGGGCAACAAGGTTTACGTACATGTCCTCAACTGGCAGGACGAATCCCTCCTCATTCCTGCGTGGGGTAAAAGAGTGCGTTCCGCCAAAATGTTCGCGACGGGTACGCCTATCAAGTTCACCCAGAACGACTACGGCATACTCCTAAACATTCCGAGAGCACAAATGGACGAGATTGACACCATTGTCGAACTCGAGGTGCGTTAAGAAAAGGGTCTGGCAATTCGACGATTATTGGTGGCCCCGTACGCATTTTCTTGCTAACTTATATACACCCTTGCAGAAGTCTGTACTTCTACAGGGCGAGGTATGGGAATGAACCCATCACGACATTGTAGATGCTCCGTGCGCTGTGAACCCACAGCGACCGAAGGGAGCATGATTTCCTTTTCTTCCAGAGCCGACCGGCCCTATTGCCGGCATTTTCACGCAAAAACTTTCTTATGAAAACCAGGATTCTGATCATCTGCACGCTGGTGTGGCTGGCCACGGCACACCTTTATGCGCAGCGAATAGGTCTGCTGATGGACAGTTACGTAGTCGATCGCTGGTACCTGGACCAAAAACTGTTTACCGAACGCGTCAACGCGTTAGGAGGTGAATGCATTGTTGAAGTCCCTCACGGTGATCCCGATGAACAGGTCAGGCTGGGCCAGAAACTCATCGACAGCGGCGTTGACGCGCTTGTCGTGGTAGCATCGGACTCCCGAAAGGCGGTTGCCATCGTCGAGGCTGCGAAAAAGAAAAAAATACCGGTGATTTCTTACGACAGACTAATTCTCAGCGATGACGTGTCATTTTACATCTCCTTCAACAACATGGGTGTAGGGAACCTTCAGGCGGAATATGTGCTGAAACGAGTACCGCGCGGAAAATATCTGCTGATCAATGGACCGCCAACCGACTACAACGCGGTGATGTTCCGCAACGGGCAGATGGAAGTACTGCAACCTCACATCGACGCGGGCGAAGTTGAAATTGTCGGAGACATTGTCCTCAATGAGTGGAGTGAAATCGAGGCGCTCATGCGCATCGACGAACTGTTCGCCACAACCACGATCAAGCCGGATGCGATCATCGCCGCAAATGACGCTCTCGCGACGGGCACCTTACAGGCAATGCCGAGCGACCTGCTGGGCCACGTTGTCGTCACCGGCCAGGATGCTGAACTCATGGCGATCCGCAACATCATCTCAGGAGTACAAACCATGACAGTGTACAAACCCATCCGGGAACTGGCTCACCGTGCTGCGGAAATTGCGATGGACTTTGCGCGCGGCAAAAAGCCCAGGAAAGCAACAAAGCTGAAACTTGAAGACATGGAAGTCGACGCGATACTGCTCAACCCGGTTGTGGTGGACAAACAAAACTATAAGGCGACCGTCGTGCAGGACGGACATGTGTCAATGTCCGAATTGCACAGCAACATACGGAAGTGACCCGGCAATCTATGTATTTACTTCGTCGGTTCCGACCCAGTTCAGGATCACAAACGTCACAAGAAGGCCAGAGAATACGCCTTCTAGCGCTACGATGAAGGCCGCGATATAGGCGTTTAGGTATCGTCCCATGGGCTCGCCCTCGATGATCGCCTGCATCATGTTGTCGTCGACCTTCATGTAGATGAAGAGGAAAATCGCGAACAAGACTGAACCAATGGTGGCGGTGGTGAAACCCGTAACCAGCGCGCGGAAATAGTTGAGGCGCTGGTCGTTCACCTCCCTGAATTTTTTCAGCGCGAAATAAACGCCCACAACGAGAATTACCAGGTTTAGGAGTCGCAACTCCACGTGATGAGCCAGATTGAGGATCTTCATCAGGAAGAAGTAGACAATCAGGCCGATGGCAATCCTCAAACCATAGGATTCGGGAATGCGTTTTGGGTCATTGAAGAAACTCATGAGGCTTAGGGGGTTGGTGTTCTTCTAATTTTTGAATTTTACAAGACAATTGCAAACCGTTTTCAGGTTGATAAATTTTATACCTTGTCAAGTCCCCATGCGGCAGGCTCATGAAGAAGATAATCTTTGCCGGATTGCTGATATCCGCGGCGATAGTTGTAGTCGCGAGCTTTTTTCTGCCCCGGAGGTATGTACTGGAGAAGGCAATTGACGTCGCGGCACCGGCCTCTTACCTGTTCGAGGAAGTAAACAACCTCGAACGATGGCCGCTGTGGTGTTATTGGTTTGACGAGACCGCGGAGATAACTTACGGCAGCAGCCGTATGGGCATCGAAGCAAGCAGCTCCTGGAAGAACCGCACTGGCAGCGGGCAGGTGACAATCCTGACTCACATCCCGGATGAAATGGTGCTCACGAAACTGGATTTTGGTGAGCGGGGATCGGCGGAATACGAATTCCGGTTTGTTCCTGACACAGCGGTGATAAATCAGACGCGCCTCATCCTAAAGACGGAGGTGATCAATCCGCCCAACGACGGAATAGGCAACCGATGGAAACGCTTCCTCCTGGCAAACAGGCTGGCGTCCTCGCTGTCACATAACCTGGCATCGCTGCGTCGGATTGCTGAGACGAAACCCGTGTTCGACAATGTCACGGAGGAACTACTGGCGCCTTCATACTACGTCAGCCTTCGCAAGAAGCGCCGTCCTGATTCGGCTGCACAACAAGTCCGCGCACTCTACGATCAGATCATGGAGGCTCTGAAAAGTGTGGGGTCCGACGCCGCGGGACATCCATTCTGTCTCCTGGGCGACTCGATCATCGAGCTGGGCGTGCCAATCCATCCGGACGCACGCGTTCCCAACACATACCCGGTAAACCAGCACTACTCCGGACCAGCCGTGCGCGGAAGCGACAATGGTGGGTATGCCGACATCGCGGATACGCATAACAAGGTAAGGCGATACATTCGTTACAAAGAATATGAAGTCAGCGGTATTCCCTGGGAAGTTTACCTAACCGATCCCAGAAAAGACCCTTCGACATGGACAACTGAAGTATATTACCCCATAACAACAAAGGAAGAACAAGAGCTACTATGACGTTTACTGAGTTCAGCGACTCGCTCAGGGAAAATCAACCCCCAAAATCAGCAAGCCCCCTGTTATGCGCATTGTGGTACGACGGCAAGGGCGACTGGCATCAGGCTCACACAATAGTTCAGGACATCGAATCCTCTGACGCAGCTGCCATTCACGCGTACCTGCACAGAAAGGAGGGCGACCTGGGCAACGCCGGATACTGGTACCGACGAGCGGGACGTCCGGCTCATAGGGGCAGCCTGGAAGAGGAGTGGAAGGAGTTGGTGGAGAACTTTTTGAGGTAGATGCAGGTGCAGTTGTTACCTGTTGAGGATACTTCTGCAAGGGCGACTAATTACCTGAACTTTTGACATTACTTGAATACAATTAAGACATTTCAACTCTATCCCTATTCCGCGTGAGGAAATGTATGATACACCACGTGACAAGGTAGGTAACACCGCATAAGGTGAACAACACGTTATAACCACCGGGGAGATTCTCTGCGGCCTTGTAGGTGTCAAGCAAGTAGCCCACAAGGATTGGGAACATCATACCTCCAATCGCGCCTGCTGTTCCCCCGATACCGACGACCGAGCTGACCGCCTCACGCGGAAACATGTCGGAGGCAAGCGTGAATACATTCGTAGCCCAGGCCTGGTGAACAGCAACAACGAGGCTGATGATTGCAACAGCGACCCAAATGTTTGTGACGAACTGCGCGGACAAGATCGATAGTTCAATCACGGCAAAGATGAGTAGTGCAGTCTTCCTTGCCTTGATTACCGCCATTCCCCGACGGATCATGTAAGAACTAAGGTATCCACCATAGATGCTCCCGAGTGTTGTCGCGCCGTAAATGATCATCAACTCCGGGCTTGGTCGGGTAAGGTCGAGTTTAAAGGCTGAAGCAAAATACGAGGGCAACCAGAAGAGAAAGAACCAGAAGATAGGATCGATAAAAAACTTACCGAAGAGGAACGCCCACGTCTGAGGATAAGCGAACAAGCGTATCCACGGAATCTTCGCCTTCATTTCACCTTCCTCCTGTCCCTGGCGTATCAACGCGAGCTCTTCGGGTGACAGGCGTTTTTGTCGCGCAGGAATCTCGTACAACCAGAGCCAAAACACCAACCAAATAAACCCCGATGCGCCAGTGATGAGAAACACCTCCTGCCAACCAAATGTCACGAGGATCCACGGCGTGATGAGGACTGCCAAAACAACGCCTACGGCCGTTCCGGAGTTGAATATTCCGGCGGCAACACCCCTCTCCTTCGTAGGAAACCATTCCGATATCGCCTTCATGCCCGCAGGAAAGTTACCGGCTTCACCGAGTCCCAATCCGATACGCGCAACCACAAAGCCTGTCACACTCCGTGCCACTGCGTGCAGCATGCCCATCAGGCTCCACAACACAACGGAGATGGTGTATCCCATCTTCGTTCCCACTTTGTCGATGAACCATCCAAACGAAAGGAGGCCTGCAGCGTACGCAGCCGTGAACGCAACAACGATGATGGCAAAATCGGATTCACTCCACGCAAACTCTTTTTCCAATATCGGTTTCAGCAAACCGATGATCTGTCGGTCGATATAATTAATGGTCGTTGCGAAGAAGAGAAGTGCGACGATCAGCCAGCGATAGTTGGTGCGCATTGGGAAACCGTAATTGGTAATCAGGTAATCGGTAATTAAGTAGCTAGTGGTCGGCAGGAACTCTTGCAGAGACGCACGGCGGTAGCGTCTCTTGAATTCCTCGGGCTCTGTTCCGGCGAATGGCAGTCGTAGATCACCAGTCTACGACCGAGCCATCTCGCGGGTCATAGGTTTCCGGGTTCTTCCAGTCGTGCCCGATCTTATCGGCGAGTTTGTCTTCGTCGAGTTCGATGCCGAGTCCTGGCTTCGTCGGAACCATTACCGTGCCGTCGGGTTGAAGTTTGAAGGGTTCTTTGAGGTATCCTTCGCCCAGCGAGACCTGCTCCTGGACGAGAAAGTTGGGAATGCTCGCGGCAAGGTGAAGGCCGGCTGCGAGTGAGATAGGTCCCATCGGATTGTGTGGGGCTATGACAGCATAGTAAGCTTCGGCCATGCCGGCGATGATGCGCGCTTCAGTAATTCCACCTGCATGACACAGGTCGGGCTGCAGGATACTGGCTGCTCCTTTTTCCAG
>QGUY01000345.1 GCA_003242315.1 Bacteroidota bacterium | reverse complement strand
CCCCTCCAGCCCTTTTTCCAAAAGGGGCAAATTTGGCTGTGATCGCGCTCCTGGAGCAGATTGAGCTTGACAGCCAAATCCCCGGCGGATTGTTGGGGATTCTTCAATAATTCGACGAACAGCGTCTGCGCCGCCGCCGTGTAACTCACCTTGCCTTCTTCAACCAAACTGATCAGCTCGCCAAGGAGTTCCGGCCGAACCGGGAATTCATCGGCGCTGACTCCGAGGTCCTTAAGGGCGGACTTCACAGGTCCCATCACCCAATTGGAAGCAGCCTTTGGATTCGAAACGAAGTTGCACACCGCTTCAAAATACCGCACCACATCCGGTGACTCCGTAAGTACCTGTGCGTCGTATGCAGGCAGCTTGTAATGTTCTACCAACCGTTGGAAGAGCTGCCTCGGCAGTGCGGGCATTTCACTGCGCACGCGATCCAGCCATTCGTCCGATATCTCAACGGGACTCAGATCGGGGTCCGGAAAATAACGGTAGTCGTTCAGTTCTTCTTTCGTACGCATGCCCGATGTACGACCGGTTGCAGCATCGAACAGGCGCGTTTCTGAAACTACTTCTTCTCCCCTTTCCAGCAGCGCGATCTGACGCTCGATTTCATGGTCGATCGCGCGCTGCACACTGCGCAGGGAGTTCATGTTCTTCACTTCCACTTTCTTTCCGAACGTCGACGAACCTTTGGGCATCACCGACACGTTGGCGTCGCATCGCAAGGATCCTTCCTCCATGTTCCCATCACAGATCCCGAGATATCGAACAATCTTCCGGATTTCGGCAAGCAGCAGGTACGCCTCTTCGGAGGAACGCATATCAGGTTCCGTCACGATTTCTATCAACGGAACACCGGCGCGATTGAAATCCACCAGCGTATCCCGCTCGTCGGGTAAATGGATTGATTTGCCCGCGTCTTCTTCAACATGTATTCGGTTCAATCGGATATCGCGATCGCGACCATCACCAGTGGTGATTGTAATGTATCCTCCGATGCAAAGCGGGATGCGATCTTGCGTAAGTTGATAACCCTTTGGAAGATCCGGATAGAAATAGTTCTTGCGATCGAAGATGGTAAAGCGTGAGATGGTGCAGTTGCACGCAAGTCCCATCCGCATGGCGTACTCAAGCACCTTTTTGTTAAGCAAGGGCAACGTGCCAGGGTGCGCGAGCGTGATAACGCTGACATTCGTGTTGGGATCACTGCCGAACGCGGTAGAGTCGGCGCTGTAAATCTTGGATTGCGTCAGAAGTTGTGCATGGACCTCGAGTCCGATCACAGCTGTATACTTCTCACGGATCGATGCGTCCATCAGATTAGCTTTCTATCAGTTTGCGGGCTTTCTCCAAAACGGTATCCAACCCCGCCAGGTTCTTACCACCCGCAGTGGCAAAGAACGGTTGTCCGCCGCCGCCCCCTCCGATCTCCTTGGCCAGTTCCCGGACGAGGTTGCCGGCATGAAACTTATTGGAAGCCATTAGCTTCTCGCCTATCATGACGGCCACCTGTGGCTTGCTGTCTACTTCAGCCGCAAGAACCAGAAAAAGGTCGTCAAACTGATTCCTCAGGGCATAGGCAATCTGTTTCAGCGCGTCGGCAGAAGGCAGAGCCACCCGCTCCATAATAACATGGTATCCATTGACCTCCCGGGCCTTCTCCGCGAGCTGGTCCTTCAGTTGCATGGCCTGCTGCTGGTAAACGTCCTCAAGCTTCTTCTCCAGCCTTTGCTTTTCAGCTATGAGGTTGGACGCGGCAGCCACAAGATCTTTGGGATTTTTGAAGACATTTCTTACCTCGTGCAGTAAATCGAGCTGATTTTGCACATATCTGAGGGCCTCCGGGCCAGTGACAGCCTCAACCCGACGCACCCCGGCGGCAACGGAACCCTCGGAAACGATCTTAAAAAGGCCGATTTCGCCGGTCCAGCCCACGTGCGTACCCCCGCAAAGCTCAACAGAAAAGGCTGGGTCAAACGTGATCACCCGGACAAATTCGCCATACTTCTCACCGAACAGCGCCATCGCGCCCATCTTCTTCGCTTCCTGGAGCGGAACATTCCTGCGTTCATCGAGTCGAATGTTCTCGCGGATTTTGGCATTGACCATCTCTTCCACTTTCACGATTTCTTCTGGCGTCATCGGAGCAAAGTGAGAGAAGTCAAAACGCAGAAGCTTTTCGTTCACAAGTGATCCTCGCTGTTCAACATGCTTACCGAGGATCTGTCGAAGAGCAGCATGCAGGAGGTGCGTTGCTGTGTGATTGTATCTGGTAAGCAATCGCTTGTCGCTGTCCACTACTGCTTTGTACGTCGCTTCCGGATTGCGCGGAAGTTCTGTAGCAAAGTGAACGATGAGTTCGTTTTCCTTTTTCGTGTCGGTGATGCGAATCTTTTGATCGCCGGCGATCAGGTATCCGGTATCTCCGACCTGACCTCCACTTTCTGCGTAGAAGGGTGTGCGATCGAACACCAGTTGATATGACTCCTTATTCTTATGTACGGACTTTCGGTACCGCGTAATCTTTACGTCAGCCTCCAGGTGATCGTACCCGATGAACTCTGTCATCTCTGCCGGCACGACCTCCGTCCAGTCACCCAACTCACGGACCGCATCTGCTCTTGACCTCGACTTCTGTTGCTCCATCGCAGCGCGGAAGCCTGCCTCGTCCACGGTCATTCCCCGCTCCCTCGCGATGAGCGCCGTGAGGTCGAATGGGAACCCAAAGGTGTCGTAAAGTTCGAACGCCTGGTCGCCAGGGATGACGCCGCCCTTCACCTCTTCGAAGAGGTGATCGAGACGCTTCAATCCCTTCTCGAGCGTCCTTAAGAAGGACACTTCCTCCTCAAGAATAACTTTACTTACGTAAACTTTTTGCTTTTCCAGTTCAGGAAACACGTCTTTGAACAAATCGGCCACGAGGTGGACCAGCTTGTGAAGGAATGGTTCCTTGAAGTCGAGGAAGGTAAAGCCATAGCGAACGGCGCGTCGCAGGATGCGACGTATGACGTAGCCGGCGCCTGTATTGGATGGAAGCTGGCCGTCGGCGATCGCAAAACCAACCGCCCGGATGTGGTCAGCCACTACCCGCATGGCGATGTCGGTCCTGGTGTCCTGACCGTACCTAACGTTGGCCGACTTACCGATAAAGTCGAGGATCGGTTCGAAGACATCCGTATCGTAGGTAGATGCCTTCTTCTGGATCGCCATGCACAGGCGTTCGAAGCCCATACCCGTGTCCACGTGTCGTGCGGGAAGTCGCTCCAGGCTGCCGTCAGCTTTCCGGTTGAACTCCATGAACACGAGGTTCCATATTTCGATCACCTGGGGATGATCGCGGTTGACGAGTTCGTTGCCGGGTTTCTCTTGTACCTCTTCGTCGGGTCTAAGGTCGATGTGAATTTCGGAGCATGGTCCGCACGGTCCGGTGTCTCCCATCTCCCAGAAGTTATCCTTTCTGCCGCCGAGCAGGATACGATCCTCACTTACGATGGTACGCCAGATGTCGCGCGCTTCTGTATCGACAGGTAATCCGTCTTCTTTATCGCCGCCAAAGACAGTAACATAAAGACGATCCTCTGGAAGTTGATATACTTCTGTGAGAAGTTCCCACGCCCAGGCGATAGCCTCCTTCTTGAAGTAGTCGCCGACGAACAAGCGGCCCTTATAAACATCTGAAGCGGCCCACCAATAAAA
>QGUY01000344.1 GCA_003242315.1 Bacteroidota bacterium | reverse complement strand
TGTCCATGGGGTTTAACCTTTAAAACCGTATGGGCTGGAGGAACCCATTCCCGCAAAAAATCCTGAAGCGTACAAGATCATTGCCGACTCAACAAGCACTCCAATCTGTGCGGGTGAAAACCTTTACCTCGCTTATGGATTCCGTCGCCTGCTGGAGATCGGTGCGGTCGACATCATTATGCCGGATCTGCAAAAAGCGGGTGGACTCGGCGAAGGTCAGCGCATCGCCAACCTGGCGAACCTTTACTACGTTCCTTTCGCACCGCACATGGTGGCTTCGTTCCTTGGCGCGATGGCATCGTGCCACGTTTGCGCATCCGTTCCGAACTTCATGATCCTTGAATGGCAGATTTACTTCCATGACAATCCTATGTTCAAGGAAATCGTGACTTACGATGGTGAAATGATCAAAGACGGATTTATTCCCTTATCAGAAAAACCCGGCATTGGCGTGGAGATCAACGAGGAAGGCATGAAGAAGTACGCCACCGAGGGTGTTCCGTTCTTCGAATAGTATCCCTGGATTAAACTACAGATCAGAGGGCACCCTTTCATGGTGCCCTCTGTCGTTTAGCATCATCCTCAACGCCATTGAGGATTCCCGTTATTTGCACTAAATTTCCGCCACAAGCGGGAGTAGCTCAGTTGGTAGAGCGGCAGCTTCCCAAGCTGCAGGTCGCGGGTTCGAGACCCGTTTCCCGCTCTCTTTTTCCCGCCTTTATACCCGGCGATTTGTGTACTGACTACATTTTTCTCGCGCAATCGTTTGAAGTCCGACAATAAGTTTTAATATTCGGTTACAGGAACCCCTGAACCTGATGCTTGCGATCGAGCCCAGCAACCGAGCCGCCGTGTCCCCTTTCCGACCCGCCCCAGACAATCCGGGATTTGTCGACGAGTCTGTACTGTGGGACAGCTTCAAAAAGGGCAACGATCTTGCCTTTACCACCCTGTACCGCAAATACGTGCAGCGTCTCTATAATTATGGCATGCACACGTGCCGGGATAAGGAGTTGGTTTGCGATTGCCTGCAGGAGTTGTTTGCCCGGCTCTGGGATCGCAGGGAAACCGTAAGCGCCGTAGGATCCGTCAACTTTTACCTTTTCAAGTCTTTCCGCCGCCTGCTGATGTCGAAGATTCTTGCTCGCAAGCGGTTTACTTCCATTCTGGCGGGTCAGACTTCCCTGTTCGATTTCATGCCTTCGGTCGAGGATGGGTTGATTGACGCAGAGGCGAGAAAAATTCAGTCCGAGCACCTGCAGCGGTGCATTAAGGCATTGACGCGCCGTCAACGCGAGGCGCTGTTTCTCAGGTTTTTCAATGATTTAAGCTACCATGAGGTGGCGGCCATCATGGAAATACGGGTCGATTCCGTATACAACATCATTTCCAAAGCCATCGACACCTTGCGCCGAAAAATGAGGATGCCGGTGCCCTTTGTCTTCCTATTGACACTGCTGCTCTGCTGATTTTGTAAAAAAGTCCCGAAAAATCGATGAGAAATCGATTGCGCCACGCTCTTTAAAGAGCGTACAACCCCGCAACCGTGAAGGACTACGTACATTTTTGCGTCAACGACTTCGTAATGGACGCTTACTTTCAGGATTGGGTGAAGAATCCAACACCTGACTCCGACGCGTTCTGGCGTGCATGGATGGCAGCGCATCCCCAGAAAGTCGCCGAAATCGAAGAGGCGCGATACATCCTAAAGCAACTGACATTCCCCAAACACAGGCTATCAGAAGCAGAAGTAGCAGGGCTGTGGACAAGAATCAGGACTGTTCCTGTCCACCATACGACCAGGGCCACACAAAGATTCCTTCGATGGGGAGTCGCCGCGGCAGTTATCCTCGTGGGTGCTGTAGTGTACGCTCTGACCTCTCCCGCCGAGCTTGTCACTTACGAAACAGCATTTGGACAAACACGGTCGATAACCCTGCCCGACGGATCTTCCGTCACGCTGAATGCCAACTCAAAACTCAGCTACAGGGACAACTGGGGCAATGCGCCGATTCGTGAGGTCCGACTGTACGGTGAAGCCTACTTCTCCGTGACGCACAAGGAAGATGACCAGCCCTTTGTCGTGAGAACGGATGATGGCGTGGCAGTAGAGGTGCTGGGCACTACGTTCGACGTGTACCACCGGACCCAGGAAACGAAAGTCTTGCTTAGCTCCGGAAAGATACGCCTAAGCCTGCCGTCTGCTAACAATGAAAAGATCATCATGCAGCCCGGAGAGTTGGTTGAGTACCGTAGCAACCAGGTGTCCCGCAAGAATGTAAATGCTCAGAATTATGTCGCGTGGACTGAAAGCCGATTGGTGCTCGATCACACAAGCCTTCGGGAAATGGTGAAGATGCTGTACGACAACTACGGCCTGCTCGTGGAAGTGAGCAGTCCCGAATTGCTTGATCAAACCGTCTCGGGATCGATGCCAACGGCCGGAGAGGACGAGTTGATCCTTCAGATTGCGAAGGCCTTTCAACTCAAGGCGGAGCGCAGCGGAAGCAAAGTCATTTTACACGAATAACCCTGAAACCCCAATCATATGAAAACGAAACACCAGAGTCTTACCACAATAACCCATAGCTTATGAGATACAGCTACCTATTAGTCGCATGGTTCGTGTTGGCAAGTCTGACAGTCCGCTCTCAGGCGGATGTTTACTATGCTTCACGTACCTACATGGGTTCTTATACGGATGGTAATAAGAACCTTTTGAAGAACAGATTGCAGGAACTGGAGCGGTCCTTTGGAGTATCCATTGCCTACAAGGACGAGTGGGTGGAAGGCCAAACGGCTCATCGCGACATTTCAAATTTCAAGACGGTCGAAGATGCGCTGTCGGAGTTGTTCCGCGGCACACGGCTGTATTTTGAAAAGGCGGGTGACCGTTTTTACGTCATCTACCAGCGCAACACCACCACTCCGGTACAGCAGGTGCAGCAGCCTAAAGCAAGGGTACTTCCACCCTTGTACTCGTCAAATGCTCATGCCCCTGAGATCACAGTACCTGAATTCAGGTCCTACGCTCGCAGAGCCGAGTTCGTGGTGAGCGGAACGGTGTACGACGAAAACAATAACACCTTCCCCGGTGTGAACGTCGTCATCAAGGGAACCACAACCGGTACGTCGACCGACATTAACGGTCGGTATACGCTGGATGTCGGAACCCCTGACGCGGTGCTCGTCTTCTCATTTGTGGGATATGCCACTCAGGAGGTCGCCGTTGCGAACAGAAGTGTAATCGACGTAAACATGACCCCGGACATCAGGTCACTTGACGAAGTCGTTGTAACGGCTCTTGGTATCGAACGTACCACCCGAAGCCTCGGTTATGCAGCGACGAAGGTCAATGCTGAAGACCTGACCATCAACCGTACGCCTAATGTGATGAACTCACTGCAGGGCAAGATCGCCGGCGTGAACGTTTCTTCGTTGGGTACGGGACCGGGCGGTACTTCGAAAATCCGTATTCGCGGACAGTCGTCCATGAGTGGTCAAAACAATCCGCTCATCGTTATCAACGGTGTACCCATGGATAACACCAACTTCGGTACGAATCCCAACAACCAGGGTTCTGATACTTCCATCGGTACGCGTGGTGGTGGTATTACGGCTGACGGTGGGAAGGGTTTTCCAAATATAAACCCAGAAGAATTGAGGGAAGGAGGGGGGGTGAAGACGGGCCGTGGAGG
>QGUY01000068.1 GCA_003242315.1 Bacteroidota bacterium | reverse complement strand
TGCCCGGCTATGCCAACCTGCCCGGCCAGCATACAGTTTTCGCCGATCTTTGTAGAACCCGATATGCCTGTCTGGGCAGCAATCACCGTATTTCGGCCTATCTCGACGTTGTGAGCAACCTGTATCAGGTTATCGAGTTTAACTCCGGCACGGATCACCGTAGCGTCGCCCGCGAATGTTGCACAGTCTATCACCGTGTTCGCACCAATGGCTACGTTGTCTTCTATGATCACTCGTCCCAATTGGGGAATGGTCTTGTACGTTCCATCCTCCTGCTGTGCGAACCCGAAGCCATCGCTGCCGATCACCGTACCTGAGTGAATCACCACGTTGTTCCCGATGATGGTGTCGGGATAAATCCGCACGCCGGAGTGCAGGATTGTGTCGTTGCCGACGCGAACGTTGTCTCCGATGTAGACGTGTGGATAGATTTTTACGTTGTCGCCAATGACGCAGTTATTTCCAATGTATGAAAAAGCACCGCGATAGGCGTTGCTGCCTATTGTCGTATCCTTTCCCAAATAGCAGGGTTCTTCGACGCCGCTCTTCTGAAAACTGATGAGCTTGTGGTATTCTTCAAGCAGTGTGGTGAAGCTGACGTAGGGATCATCAACCTTGATTAGCGTTGCCTTGACTTCTTTACGGGGAACAAAATCTTTTTTGACGATGACGGCGGTGGCTTGGGTAGTGTAAATGAACTGTTCGTATTTGGGGTTAGACAAAAATGCAATCTGCCCTTCACGGGCATCCTGGATTTTTGCCAGCATATTGATCTTGTCCTCCCCTCTTCCCAAAACTTCGCCGCCCAGCATCTGGGCGATCTGGTTGACCGTAAGTTCCATAGACGCAATGTTGTAGGAACGGCCCAAAACCTGACCCGTCAACGGGAGGTTTCTGACCAATTTCACAAAGATAGGTGTTTGGGCCAGCAGAGATAGTTTTTTTTAACGATTTTGCTCAGCGCTTTGATGTTGGGAAGGTCTGATGCCTGCGCCACATCGATGCGTTTTCCCTGTCGCGTGAGGATGTGGATCTTTTGTCCTTCCGTGTAGGCTTCGTTCGTGACGGTGCCGAGTGAGAAAAGATAAACCGACTCTGATCTGAGAAGCTTGTAGTGACGCGTAACCATCCGCCGCACTTGCTCTACCTGCGACTTGCTGACGGGTTCATTGCTTAGCACGATCCTGAATATTCTTCTTTCGATGATCATCCTGCACAGCTCCGATAAGATAGGATCGCTATGCGTCTGCCACATCTTGAGCGCACCCCAAACATCATGATCATCCAACGCTCCAAACGCTTCGAGTGTTTTGGTGTCGCGGAATGCTTCAAGGCCTACCGGGGCTTTGAGAAAATACTGTAAGGCATCGCTTGCCGGGAGCTTGTGCCCGCTCGCCACCAGGTCGCGTGCCCGACGGATGAGGTTGACGAGCATGCGTTCTACGCTAACGGTGGTTTTATGCAGATAGACCTGCCAGTACATCAGTCGGCGCGCGCTCAGGAAGTTTTCGATGCTGTAGATTCCCTTTTCGTCTACCACGAGTTCATCTTCGTGAACGTTGAGCATGGCAATGATGCGATCAACGCCGATACGGCCTTCCTGGACACCTGTGAAGAACGAGTCGCGGTTCAGGTAATCGAGACGGTCCATGTCGAGCTGACTCGAAACCAACGCATGAAAGAACTTGCGCGGATAGCTGTTTCGAAACATCTCGAGCGTCATGTTAAGGGCGCCGCCGAATTGACGATTCAGCTCCTGCATGAATCGGTAGGAGATGCTTTCGTGATGTACGCCATCGAGCAGCGTTTCTTCCAGGCTATGAGAAAAGGGCCCGTGCCCCATGTCGTGCAGCAGGATTGCCAATTGGGCCGCTTCATACTCCTGGTCTGAAATTTCGATCCCCCGGTAGCGGAGGTTATCCAGCGCCCTGCCCATCAGGTGCATGGCCCCAAGCGCATGCTGGAAACGCGTGTGGAGCGCTCCAGGATACACAAACTCTGTAAGGCCAAGTTGCCGTATATGGCGCAACCTTTGGAACCAGGAATGGGTTATAATATCGAATATCAGCTCGCTTCGGATGGTTATGAACCCATAAAGGGGATCGTTAATGATCTTTTTCTTGTTCACCTGAGCGATATTCCATCAAGGGGTTTACTGCTCGCCCAATGTTGGGTTTGCAGCTTCAATACTGGGCTGTTATGGTTAAATTTGTAAAAAAACAGCGACATGCAAAGATATAGCATATTGTGGGCAGATGACGAAATCGATCTGCTAAAGCCGCACATTCTGTTTCTCGAACAACGGGGTTATGACATCACCCCGGTGAACAACGGAACTGAGGCCGTGGAGCTCTCGGATGAGCGGCATTTTGACGTCGTCTTCCTGGATGAACACATGCCGGGAATGTCGGGGCTGGAAGCGCTGAGCCAGATCAAGAACAACAAGCCCAATCTCCCGGTGGTGATGATCACCAAGAATGAAGAGGAACACATCATGGAGGAGGCGATCGGTTCAAAGATTGCCGACTATCTCATAAAACCCCTTAACCCCAGCCAGATCCTGCTGTCGGTGAAGAAGATTCTTGAAAACAAGAGGCTGGTCATTGAGAAGACGAACCTGAGTTACCAGCAGGAGTTTGGCAAGATCAGCATGGCCTTCCAGGATGAAATGAACCACGAGCAATGGGCCGAGCTGTACAAGAAACTCGTGTTCTGGGAAATCGAAATGGATCAGGCCGACAACGATGAAATGGCCGATGTCCTGGAGATGCAAAAGATCGAGGCCAACGCGAACTTTGCCCGGTTCATCATCCGTAATTATGAACAATGGCTCAACGATGCCAACGCCCAAAGGCCGCTGATGTCACACCAGCTGATGAAGCGAAAGGTCTTTCCCGAACTGGGTAAAGGTGAACCTGTGTTCTTTGTCGTGATAGACAACCTGCGTTACGATCAGTGGAAGGTTATCGAACCGACGCTTTCGGCCTATTTTTCCGTGGAGGAGGAGAGCACCTACTATTCGATTCTTCCAACGACCACAGCGTATGCCCGGAATGCGATTTTTTCCGGACAGCTGCCCAGCGAGATGGCCAAGTCCAGCCCGGATCTCTGGATAGGCGAAGACGTGGATGAGGGTAAGAACAATTTCGAACACGAATTCCTTGCTCGTCAGCTTCGCAGGAATAACCTCAACATTCGTCATTCATATAATAAGATCAAGAATCTGCAGGAAGGTCGCGACCTGGCTGACACGGTAACCAACCTGTTTCAGAACGACCTGAATGTTATCGTGTATAACTTCGTCGACATGCTGTCGCACGCCAGGACGGATATGGCCATGGTGCGTGAGCTAGCGCCTGATGAATCAGCCTACCGTTCCCTGACGCAGTCGTGGTTCCTGCATTCACCGCTGTTGGATACGCTCAGGAAGATTTCTGAACGGAAGGCGAAGGTTATCCTCACTACTGACCACGGCACCATCCGGGTAAAGCGGCCTTTCAAGATTATCGGGGACCGCAACGTGAACACCAACCTCCGCTACAAGCAGGGCAAGAATCTCGGGTATGAGGGTAGCAAGGTTATGGAAGTACCTCGTCCGGAACGGCTGTTCCTGCCCAAGATCAATGTGTCGACTTCATACGTTTTCGCCATTGAGGACCAATTCTTTGCGTACCCCAACAACTATAACTACTACGTAAATTTCTATAAAGATACCTTTCAGCACGGTGGAGTGAGTATGGAGGAAATGATAATCCCCATTATTTTCTTAAATTCGAAAAATGTATCCTGATGCTCGTGCCGTGGCCAGCTATCGGGTCGATTTAGAGGGGCTTGACGCGCTGGCCAATACCCTGATCGGGATAGGCGGAGGCGTCCGGGTATGGTTGATTTTTGGAGAAATGGGCTCCGGTAAGACCACCCTAATCAAGGCGCTATGCGCCGCGTTGGGTGTAACGGACACGGTAAGCAGCCCCTCCTTCTCTATTGTGAACGAGTATCCGCTGGGCGACGAGAAGGTGTACCATTTTGATTTTTACAGAATCAGGAGTGAGCAGGAGGCCTACGATATCGGTACGGAGGAATATTTTTATTCCGGATCGTACTGCTTTGTCGAGTGGCCTGAAAAGATCCCTTCACTCATCCCCGCCCGGCATGTTGCGGTCTCGATTACGGCCGGCGACGATGATGAACGAACCATAGCGATAGCCATCCATGACGGAGAAGCGGAAACCCGGTTTTGAAGCGCTTGCCAAAACCAGCCTTTATCCCCAGGAACAACTCATGCCGGTAGGCAGAAGGAAGCATTCTTTTTTTATCGGGCTTCCGCGAGAAATATCCTTCCAGGAGAACCGCATCAGTCTCACCCCCGATGGCGTGGCGCTGCTCGTCAAGAACGGACACGAGATCTGGATTGAAACAAAAGCCGGCGAGGGTGCAAAATTCAGCGATAAGGATTATAGCGAAGCAGGCGCAAAAATTGTCTATTCGCCACAGGAAGTATACAAAGCCGATGTTATCCTGAAGATCGAACCCCCAACGGCGGCTGAGATCGAGATGATGCACCCGGGACAAACCCTCATCTCCGCCATCCAGCTGGGACAATTCACTACGGACCGACTGCAAGCCATCCTCAAGAAAAAGATTACTGCCCTGGCTTACGAGTTTATCGAAGATAAAGTGGGCGGCATGCCCATAATCCGCGCTATGAGTGAGATTGCGGGAAGCTGCGTAATCCCCATCGCATCTGAATACCTGTCGACGGTCCACAAAGGCAAAGGCGTGATCCTTGGCGGGATAACCGGCGTGCCTCCGACGAAGGTGGTCATCATCGGGGCAGGTACCGTTGCCGAGTATGCCGCAAGGGCCGCCATCGGACTCGGCGCCCGCGTCCAGGTATTCGACAACCACCTGTATAAACTGCGCAGGATCAAACATCTTCTGGGACAGCAGATATACACGTCAACCATCGACACGTACACGCTTGTCAATACGCTGAAGACGGCTGACGTCGTCATCGGTGCGCTGCGTGCAGAGAAGGGCAGAGCACGACACGTCATCACCGAAGAGATGGTAAGCCAGATGCGTCCCGATTCGCTCATTATCGACTTAAGCGTTGACCAGGGAGGATGCGTTGAGACGTCCGAGGTGACTACACTAGACGACCCGGTCTTCCGCAAGTACGATGTGATCCATTACTGCGTCCCCAACATCGCGTCACGCGTTGCCCATACTGCAACCACCGCGCTCAGCAATATCTTCACGCCTACAATCCTTCGGGCTGCCGAAGAAGGTGGCGTTGAGGAGATGATCTTCAATCACAAATGGTTCATGAAAGGGGTCTATGCCTATCGCGGCGGGCTTACGAATGAGTTCCTTGCGAGGAAGTTCGGGTTGAAGTATAAGAATATTGAGTTGCTGCTGGCGGCGAGGTTTTGATACTTCACCACAGAGGCACAGAGGGCACTGAGGGGCATGGAGATTCTTTCTTCGTGCGATCGTTGTGGTGCGCACAAAGTAAAGGTTCTCCGTGAATCTCAGTGTTGTCTGTGCCTCTATGGTGAAGAGATTCAACACTAGAGCTTCGATAGTGACTCTTCAAGTGCCTTGATCTTCTGCTCGGCGTCGGCTTTCTTCTTGCGCTCATTTTCGACGACGTGTGGAGGCGCGCTGTTGACGAATCGTTCGTTGGACAGTTTCTTTTCGACCGATGCCAGGAAACCGCGCTGGTAGTCGAGGTCCTTTTTCAGTTGGGCAATCTGCGCTTCCCTGTCTTTCACCGCTCTCTGCACATGCCATGTCATCACGGCATCATGGTGCGTATCGTAGGCGGCATCCGGGAGGTCGCCATTGGAGAAGTGGAGTTTTGCGTTTGAAAGCTTTTCAATGATCCCTTGCCATATGGCAATTTCTGCCCTGGCCGATGGATTGGCGACAACATAAAGCGTAGAGATGTCGGCATGCTTCGCTCCCGATTGTTGTCTGGCCTTGCGAATGAAGGAAACCCCTTCCAGGATTTTTTCTATCAGCTGATCTCTTTCGCCATCGAGGGAGCGCCCCAATGCCTGGGATTCACGCTTCGCGCAGTATTCAAACTTCGTAACGCCCGCCTTTGGCCATTCTGCAACCATAATACTTGCACCTTTTTCCCGTTCGCTAAGCTCCTGCCAGAGCTCTTCGGTAATGAAGGGCATGAAGGGATGCAACGCCTTCAGTACGATCTCAAAGAATGAAACGGCATGTGAATACGTTTTCGCGTCAATGGGCTTGCCATACTCCGGTTTGATCATCTCCAGGTACCACGAGCAGAAGTCTTCCCATATCAACTTGTACAGCGTCATCAGCGCGTCAGAAACTCTGAACTTGCTGAAGTGATCTTCAAGCGTTGAAAGCGCGTTGTTTAACCTTCCCTCAAACCATTCGGTCGCGACAATGTTAGTATCGGGGGTCTCAACATCTTCAACTTTCCATCCTTTCACAAGCCGGAAGGCGTTCCAGATTTTGTTCGCAAAGTTGCGTCCCTGTTCTACGAGTTTTTCATCGTACAGCAGGTCGTTGCCCGCAGGCGAACTGAAGAGCATTCCGGTGCGTACAGCATCTGCGCCGTACTTTGCGATGAGTTCGAGAGCATCGGGAGAATTGCCCAGCGACTTGGACATCTTGCGTCCCTGGTTGTCGCGAACAATTCCCGTGAGATATACATTGCGGAAAGGCTTCTCACCGCGGTACTCATATCCGGCAATGATCATCCGAGCTACCCAGAAGAAAAGAATCTCAGGGGCGGTGACCAGATCATTTGTCGGGTAGTAGTAGTTGAGGTCCTTGTTGCCTTTGGCGCCTGGATTTCGGAAGACGGATGTATCGAATACAGCGATGGGCCACAGCCAGCTTGAGAACCACGTATCGAGGACGTCCGGATCTTGTGTGAGCTCTACGGACTCTGCATCGGGCCAGTTGTGACGGTATTCTTTGATGGCTTCCTCTTTGGTGCGTGCAACCACATACCGGCCTTCTTTATCGTACCACGCGGGGATTCTGTGACCCCACCAAAGCTGACGGGATATGCACCAGTCGCGCACGTTCTCCATCCAGTGGCTGTATGTGTTCTTGAACTTTGCGGGGATCAGCCGGATGTCGTCGTTCATCACATTTTCCAGCGCAGGCCGCGTGAGTTCCTTCATTTTGACAAACCACTGCAGCGAGAGGCGCGGTTCTATGACAGCATGGGTACGTTCGGAAAATCCAACGTTGCTGATGTAGTCTTCAACCTTTGCCAGGTAGCCTTTTTCTTCGAGCATCCCGGCAATTTTCTTTCGCGCTTCGAAGCGATCTTCACCAACCAGTATCTGTGCTTTTTCATTCAGTGTTCCATCCTCGTTGAGGATGTCAATCACCTCGAGGTTGTGTTTGAGTCCGAGTTCGTAGTCGTTGGTATCATGTGCCGGCGTTACCTTGAGGCACCCCGTACCGAACTCCATCGAAACGTATTCATCCTCGATAATGGGAATGCGCCTGTTGATGAGGGGCACGTATACGTATCTGCCCTTAAGATGACGGAAGCGTTCATCTTTTGGGTTAATGCAGACGGCAGTATCGGCCATGATAGTCTCTGGCCGTACTGTTGCGATGGTAACAAACTCATTGTCGCTACCTTCGAGGGGATAGCGTATGTAGTAGAGCTTGGACTGTACCTGGCGATGCTCGACTTCATCGTCTGAGAGGGCGGTACGTCCGACGGGATCCCAATTGATCATTCGCATCCCGCGGTAGATGTAACCCTTCTGGTACAGGTCTATGAACACGTCGATTACCGCAGCGTAGTAATCGTCGTCCATAGTGAACTTCGTCCGCTTCCAGTCACACGATGCGCCAAGTTTTTTAAGCTGTTCAAGAATTATTCCGCCGTATTTTTCTTTCCATTCCCACGCGTGCTTGAGGAATTCTTCACGCGTAAGCGACGACTTCTTGATGCCTTTTTCGCGAAGCATGGCTACCACCCGGGCCTCGGTGGCTATGGAAGCGTGATCCGTACCTGGCACCCAGCATGCTTCCTTCCCCTCCATGCGTGCCTTGCGGATGAGGACATCCTGGATGGTGTTGTTCAGCATGTGCCCCATATGCAGTACGCCGGTGACGTTGGGCGGAGGGATTACGATGCAGTACGGTTCCTTGTCGGGATTGGGTTCCGAGTGGAAAAACCCGCGTTCCATCCAATAGGTGTACCACTTGTCTTCTACACGGGCGGGATCGTACTTGGTCGAAAGCATACGGCGTATAGCTTGATGAATGGGCAGCGATACTGCTGCCGGGTCGCAAAAATAAGCAAATCAGGGTGATTCGCCAGATCAGACGTCCACCTCCGGGGCGGCCATCCGGATCCTGCGATTGGAAGGGAAAAGGTTGTTGATCCGGTTGCCCAGGACATTTACCCAGCCTAGCGGCAGGTCGCTGAATGTGATTACAGCATACCCACCTTTTTCAGATGATGCGCGTACAGGTTCCTTGCGAAGGTAGGCGATCGCTCCCGCCTCGTCGACGGGTAATGTCACGACCTGGCTTCTGTCCAGCCACAGGGAAAGCGCGAGGCTGTGCTGCGGCACGAGCTTATTGTGCTTTACTATCGCGGCAGGTGTTCCCGCTGACATGATAGTGAGATTTTGTAGAATCCAGGAAACGTCTTCGTGTTTCAGCGCCGGAAGAAAATGCAGTGTGTTATCGTAAATAAAGAAAAACCAGTCGTCGGCGTTCCGAATCCAGGGTCGCAGTCGTCTGACAGCGTCCGATGGAGGATGCGCCAGCATCGACTTGGCCTTTCCGCTTCGTCCGGAAGCAGATGCTTCGGCCTTGCGCAGGACCGACAAAAAGAATCCCTCACCACGCACACGGTGCGGGAAGAAACGATATCCCACAACGTCGTCATTGCTTTGCACGATACCCCATTCATTGGGCGTATCCAGAGAAAGAAATTCAACATTGTGAAGTGAGGAAAGCCATTTAAGATTTTCTTCGTTTTCCTGGCGATTATAGGTGCAGGTCGAATAAATCATTACGCCGCCTTCCTTTAACGCGGGCCAAACGTCAGCCAGGATGCGGCGTTGCCTGGCGGCGCATCGCTCTACAGCTTTTGGCGACCATTGAGACAACGCATCGGGATTTTTCCGGAATAATCCTTCACCGGAGCACGGTGCATCGACCACGATCACGTCAAAGAATCCCTCCAGCCGGCCAAAGTCCTCAGGATCATTGTTGCAGACTACGACGTTGCAATGTCCCCATCGCTCGAGGTTTTCAGAGAGCAGAGGAACGCGCGACCGTATCGTATCATTTGCAACAAGGAGGCTTGCAGGCGAGAGAAGACTCAGGAGGTGTGTAGATTTGCCGCCGGGAGCTGCACAAAGGTCAAGTACGTTCAGCGGCTTTCCGAGATCGACATGTGCGCGGACGGCCTGTTCCAGGAACATGGAACTTGCTTCCTGAACGTAATAAGCTCCTGCATGAAATCGGGGATCGAGCGTGAAGACAGGCCGGCTCGGCAGGTAGGCGCCATACTGCGCCCAGGGTACCGGTGAATCTGCATCGACGCTGCAGGGTTTCGTGGGGTTTATCCGGATACTGGTCGACGGGCTCTCAGAAAGGCTCTTTAGAAACGTGGTCCATTCGCTGCCCAGGAGGCTCTGCATTCCGGCTTCAAACTCAGGTGGCCATTCGCGCGCATTCATGGTAAGGCAAGTTCCTAACGCCGCCGTTTCCGGCAAAAGAATATTCGGTTAATTTTGATTTTCTCATGCAAACGACAAATCCCAACGATCCGCGGCTTACATCGTGGGTAACAGTTCCACCCGGTTCCGATTTTCCGATACAGAATCTGCCGTTTGGAATTTTCCGAACGAGGTATCTCACACCGGTAGCCTGCGTCGCTATCGGCGATCACGTGCTGGACCTTGTTTGTATGCAGGAAAATGGTTTTCTCGATGGGCTGGGTCTTCCCCCCGGCATTTTCAATCAGCCCACGCTAAATCCATTTCTCGCCATGGGTCGCCGCAAAATCCGAGAAGTGCGTGAACGCATATCCGTTCTGCTGCGGGCTGACAACGAAGAACTTCGCGACAATGCAACCGCGCGCGAAATCGGACTTATCCCGATGAGGGAGGTGCAAATGCTGATGCCGGTCAAGGTGCCTAACTATACCGACTTTTACAGCAGCCTTGAACACGCGAGTAACGTGGGCGCACTCTTTCGTGATCCGCAAAATCCGCTATTGCCCAACTGGAGACATATGCCGGTAGCCTATCACGGCAGAGCGTCTTCGATAGTTGTATCGGGAACGCCTGTTATCCGGCCGCGGGGTCAGCTAAAGTCAAAGGATGATCCGTCGCCTCGCTTCGGCCCGACCGAGAAACTCGATTTCGAACTTGAGATTGCCGCAGTCGTCTGTGGAAACAGTACGCAGGGTCAGCCCGTACCCGTCGAGAAAGCCGAAGAATGCATAGCGGGTATGTTATTATTTAACGATTGGTCGGCACGCGACATCCAACAGTGGGAATATGTTCCATTGGGGCCATTCCTCGGAAAGAATTTTGCAAGCACCCTATCGCCATGGATCGTGACGCTTGATGCCCTTGAACCATTCCGCACGGAAGGGCCTGAACAGAATCCACCGGTGTTGCCCTACCTTCAAACGACTGGCGGTTGCAACTTCGACATTGTGCTGGAAGTGTATCTTCAGCCTGATGGGGGAGAAGAGACACTGATATGTCGATCGAACTCAAGGTACCTTTACTGGAACTTACGACAGCAAATTGCTCATCACACCATCAACGGATGTAATCTTGAAGTGGGCGACCTGCTGGCTTCGGGAACGATAAGCGGGCCAGACCCCGAAAGCTTTGGGTCGCTGCTAGAACTGACATATAATGGCAAGCGTCCGCTTAAGCTTCCTGACAATCGCACGCGAACCTTCATAGAGAACGGCGACACCATCATCATGCGCGGCTATGCTGAGCGCAATGGTGTACGTATTGGCTTCGGTGAATGCAAGGGCAGGATTCAACCCGCAATACTGTGAACAAATTGACTTTTGATCCGGGCGACTACTCAGTTGCTGAGTTTCAGCGATACCTGCAATCCGCAGTCGTGCCGCGGCCTATCGCCTTTGCGAGTACGGTGGATCGCGAGGGGAATGTCAACCTGAGTCCATTCAGTTTCTTTAATCTCTTCGGGACAAATCCACCGATCCTTGTTTTCTCGCCGTCACGTCGCGCGCGCGACGGAACCACGAAGCATACGCTTGAGAATGTAAAGGAGGTGCCGGAGGTAGTCATTAATGTTGTCAACTATACAATCGTCCAACAAGCGTCGCTCGCCAGCACGGAGTATCCTAAAGGCGTCAATGAGTTTGTCAAGTCCGGACTTACACCTGTTCCGTCCAGTAGGGTCTCACCGCCGCGGGTAGGCGAGTCGCCTGTTTCTTTCGAATGTCTTGTTGAGAACATCGTTCCGCTCGGCAATGCTGGTGGAGCAGGCAACCTTGTTGTCTGTCGCGTGGTACTCATGCATGTCAGGGAGGACGTGCTTGACGATCAGCGGATGATCGATCCGAGAAAGCTTGATGCGGTGGCCAGGCTTGGCGACAATTGGTATAGTCGGATTACGCCCGAGTCGTTGTTCATTGTGCCCAAGCCTTTGCGTACGATCGGCATTGGCGTGGATGCGCTGCCGGAGGAAATCAGGAAGAGTACGGTGCTCACGGGCAACGACCTCGCCAAGCTTGCGAACGTTGAGCGCGTACCGGATCCCGGTGATACGCAGGTTTTCGAAGGCGACGTCAACGCGCGTCACCGCGCGGCCCAGCAGTTGTTGGAAAAGAATGACATAGAAGGGGCCTGGAAAGTTTTGCTATCTCCGCAACGATAGCGGCACAAATGCCGTAAGACAGGAAGGACTGCCATAACCCCCTCATACCGTGAATTCCAGACGATACCTTATTTCCGGGATCTGTGTTACAGCGGCTCTGGCAGCCGTCTACTTTCTGTCACCGGTTAATACGTCCGATCGGGTTACTACCGAAGGCATATCGGCCGACGAAGTGTCGTTGTGGGTCGGTCCCGGACCAGAAGAAATCGACATGAGCACAGATTCAGGCAAATTGATCGCCTATGGGCGAGACCTTATTGCCAATACTGCGCGTTATCTCGGTCCATCGGGTTCTGTTCTTCAGATATCCAATGGCATGAACTGCCAGAACTGTCACCTCGAAGGCGGTACGAAGCCATGGGGTAACAACTATGGAGGAGTATACAGTACCTATCCCCGTTCTCGGGGACGATCGGGAACTGTTGAGAACATTTACAAGCGCATCAACGACTGCATACAGCGCAGCCTCAACGGTGACGTGCTCGATACGCTGGGCAGGGAAGTACAGGCCATGTACGCTTATTTTAAGTGGTTAGGTCGTGGCGTGAAGAAGGGAGTGAAGCCGGCTGGTTCCGGATTGGAAGAACTGCCTTTTCTTGACCGACCTGCAGACACGGTAAGAGGCCGTTTTGTATACGTTGAGAAATGCCAGCTGTGTCACGGGCCTGAAGGTGCAGGGCAAATGAATCCTGATGGAATCACTTACCTGTATCCCCCGCTTTGGGGACCGCACAGCTATACAACTGCGGCGGGACTGTATCGCCTAAGCCGCTTTGCAGGATATGTTTACAACAACATGCCCTTTGGTGCTACCTGGGAAGCGCGGCAACTTACTGTCGAAGAAGCGTGGGATGTTGCAGCGTTTGTGAATTCACAGCCCAGGCCGGTACGCGTATTCAAAGAAGATTGGCCGGACATTTCTAAGAAACCCTATGACCATCCCTTTGGTCCATACTCCGACGAGTTTTCAGAGGAGCAGCATAAGTATGGGCCGTTTGGTCCGATCGTGGACGCGAAGGAGAGGAGCAAATAAAAAGGCTGCCCACAGGGCAGCCTCTTCGTTTTTGACACGGGTTAAATCAGCTTGCAAATATGTAAGCGCATCCTTTCTCCTGTGCCCTACCGACGGCCCAGACACCTGAAGGCATGATTTTCACGCCGGGGATGAGTCCGTCTACCCATTCCTTCTTCAGCGCGGCAGCGTCAACGTTCATACCGCCTGCGAGTGCCGAGCTATAGACCGTGAGCGCTACGTCACAGACGCCGAACATAACACCACGTTCCATGAGGTTGTTGATTCCAATGGGTACGCTGCCGATGCCGGGTACCTGGAAGTCATCAGTTTTTGGGTTCCAGAAAGGATTCCGTTCGGCAGCGGGTGTCTGTCTTACGGGATCTTCCGCATGGAAGAGTTCGCCCAGCTTGTACTTTGCCCAAAGCTCATCTTTCATGGCGTAGCCGATGGCATCGTGACGAAGGATTACGACGACGCCGCAATCAGAGGCTGGTGAACCGGTAGCTTCATTGGTGTTAAGGTAAACGAATGGCCAGGCGAAGGGGAACACGCCGTGGGGTTTGGTAACATCAAACACGACACGGTGTTTCTTGTCCTTGACCTTGTCTAACCACGCGTCCGCGTCTCCAACGTCTGATGTGGAGTTGGCGCGAGCGTGCAGTCCGATGGGAGCGCCGAGAGCTGCTATGCCTAGTGTGGCAGCACCGGTGGCGAGGGAACCAATAAATTCCCTCCGGGGGGTTTTATCTCCATGCGGTACCATAGATTTTGGGTTGTTGGGTGGAAATTTTTAGTGGTAAAATAAAGCTACCCAAAAATCAGGCACGGAAGATCATGCACCTGCAAAAAACTTGCCGGGCAATCCCTGAATTCAGGGAGTGTTGTGGAGAATTAGTCCCGGTACAGAACCGCCTTCGCAGCTCTGACGACCTTGTCTACGCTGGGCAGCACGGTTTGCACGAGAGTGCCGGCGTAGGGCAGGGGAACATCCATGTTGGTGATCCTATGTACCGGTGCGTCGAGGTAGTCGAACGCGTGCTTCTGGATGTGATATGCGATTTCGGCAGAGATGGAGGCAAGAGGCCACGCTTCCTCTACAACAACAAGCCGGTTCGTTTTCTTGACGGAATTCACCACGGTTTCGTAGTCGATAGGACGGACGGTTCTGAGGTCGATCACCTCTGCAGATATTCCTTCCTTTTCCAACTCGGCTGCTGCTGCTACCGCCACCTTGAGGATCTTTCCGAACGACACGATTGTGACGTCCGTTCCTTCCTGGCGGACATTGGCAACACCTAACGGCAGCAGGTATTCCTCTTCAGGCACCTCACCTTTGTCGCCGTACATGAGTTCAGACTCCATGAAAATCACAGGGTCGTCGTCACGAATGGCGGTCTTGAGCAGGCCTTTGGCATCGTAGGGGTTGGAGGGCACAACGACCTTAAGACCAGGTGTATTAGCGAACCAGTTCTCAAAGTTCTGGGAGTGCTGTGCTGCCAGCTGACCGGCATTACCGGTAGGGCCTCTGAAAACGATGGGTACGTTGAACTGTCCCCCGGACATGCTATAAATCTTGGCCGCTCCGTTGATGATCTGGTCGATGGCTACCAGGGAAAAGTTGAAGGTCATGAATTCAATGATCGGGCGTGTCCCGTTCATGGCTGCACCAACACCGACACCGGCGAAACCGAGTTCGGAAATTGGCGTATCGATGACGCGTTCCGGCCCAAATTCATCCAGCATTCCCTGGCTTACCTTATAAGCTCCGTTATATTCCGCCACTTCCTCGCCCATCAGGAAAATGTTCGGATCTCTTCTCATTTCTTCGGACATCGCCTCGCGAAGGGCTTCCCTGAATTGAATCTGTCTCATGGATGAAATTGGAAAGTGCGTAAAAATAGCATGCCGGGGGTGATTGGCCAAATGGGTTATCTCTTTTGCCCCGGAAAACAAGAAACCCCGACGTTTGTCGGGGTTTCAGTTCCAATGATCAAGTCAATGTTACCCTTTTACCGGAGAGCGCTTCTGAACGCCTCGGTAGCAGCGTACTTGCTGAATTCAAGGTCAGTGAGGGCAGCTTCCTTCAACGAAGGATCTATCCGCACAGCGCTGGTCAGGTTGCTTACCACACCGTCAGCGTTGTTGAGGCGAGCTGATGCAATGGCAGCACCGTAGTACGCGATAGCGAGGTTGCTGTCCTTGCTTGTCGCTTCGTTGAATGAAGTCAAGCTGTTTTGATAATCCTTGTTCAGGAGTTGAGCCAGACCCTTGTTGAAGAGGTTCACAGCGTCGTCGGTTGCGGCCGACTCAGAACGTACGGCATCAGCATAACGTGCCATAGCAATTTCGGCAGCACCTTTCACGCCATTGAGGCCAGCTGCATTGTCACCGCTCAATCCGGCAGACAGTGCCTGCGAAGCATGGCGATAAGCAGCGTAAGGATTACCTCTCAGCATTTCGATCGACGCCAGGTTGGCATGCACTTCAGGTGCAGAGCCGTTCAGGCGAGCAGCGATATCGAGTTGTGCCTGCGCCTTGTCGAGGAGCGAAGAAGCGTTAGAAGGATTGGCAACAGCCTGGGCGATGTAAACAGCGCCAAGGTTGTTGTGTGCATGCCAGTGCGTACCCTTCTTGGTAGCAGCTTCATAGATCGCAGCCTTTTCATCGAGAGAAGGAGTCAGCGTTGCGCTGTACATCAGCTCTTCAAGTGAAAGGGTATCAGGGCTAACCTGGTTCTGAGTGATCTGACGTGACAGCACGGAGATCTCAGCGTCGGTCTTCTTTTCTTTTACCTTAAGGATTTCGGTCTTCGCGGTTCTCAGTTTCGGATAGATGTCGCGGAAGACTTTACGATACGTAGGCAGACGCTTCAGAGCGCGTTCCTGGCTTTCGAAGTCGCCAGGGCCATTGATGATATTCAGATATTCAGCTTTTTCTTCAGAGCTCAACCCGTCGTATGCATCCAGGGCTTCCTTGAACTCCGTCCAGTCTTCAACAACCGGCTTCAGGATGAAGTTGATAGAGTCAGCCATTCCCTGGTAGTCATACTTCTTCATCTGACGGCGGTAGTACTCTTCGATCCGCTTAGCGCGTTCTTCGGAGAGACGCTTGTTGATACGCTCAGCACCTTCAGGAGAGTGAGTACCTGTGATCGTTACCGTACGGGTTACGTTCTTGGCAGCGATGAAGGCATCAAGCTGTT
>QGUY01000343.1 GCA_003242315.1 Bacteroidota bacterium | reverse complement strand
CAAAAGGGGGATAGCGGTTTTTGGTCGGGTTTGGGGGGCTGGGAAGTTGTTATGTTGTACACGAACAAGAAGTACTGGGGTAAAGGCGCGGAATACCGCCCGCCGTACGGATACTGGAAAGCCCTCACCAATGGTGTTGTACCTGATCGGATTGATGGAACTTGTTCGATGTATGAGGTACCTGTGGCGGTAACATTTGACATCGTAAGCACACGCAAGACAAGGTTGTTCGCGAGCGCCGGCTTGTCGAGCTATTTCGTCCAAAGCGAAGAATATTACTATCATTTTGATGCACCGAATCCGGGCGCTGTCAATGGCTGGACTGGCAAGAAGCCATCGACCTTGTGGTTCGGAATCGGTACCCTCTCCGCGGGCTTGGACTTCAGGGCCTCGCGTACGCTCTCTTTGGGGATTGAGCCTTATTTCAAGGTGCCCCTTGAAGGTATGGGTTGGGCCGACGTCGACCTGTACAGCACAGGCGTGATGTTCGCCGTCCGCTACCACTTTGCCAAAAAAGCCAACAAGCATCCTCCTACGCTCCAGGGTCCTTAAGTCCAGGCGCTAACCCCAAAACCCAGACCTGAATATATAACCACGACCGGCATAAAAGCCGATCGCCAGGGATTCATTTACCCTTGACAAAACAAACAACCTTATGAAAACCTTATTACACCTTTCCGTACGGCTGGTAGCCGCTACCTTTCTGGTCCTGGGATTCAGCGGCTGCGATGACGATTCGGGACCTTCACTCACCGGAGACAACACTGTGTACGAGCTTCACTCTGTGTCGAACCCGGCAATCAGCGGCAACGTAACTTTTTCCAAACAGTCCGACAACAGTGTGCTGATAGTGATTCAACTTAACGGCACGCAATCCGGCGGAAACCATCCTGCCCACATTCACGCGGATAACTCGGTTGACGGAGGTTCGATCGTACTCGACCTTGAAAATGTTGACGGCGTTACAGGAAGAAGTGAAACGGTGGTGACTGCATTAAACGACGGAACACCGATCACATACGAAGAACTTATTGCCTTCGATGGCCATGTCAACGTACATGCTGCGCCGGACAACCTCGGAACACTTATCGCGCAAGGTGACATCGGTCAAAATGTTCTCACCGGAGAGTCGAAAACCTACCCACTTCTGCCCGTGGCGGATCCCAATATTGACGGCAGCATAATGTTCGAGGAAAGGCAAAACGGTGAGACTGTCGTAACGATTAAGCTGGACGGTACTACGGCAGGCAATTCGCACCCGGCGCATATACACAGCAATTCAGCGGCGGAAGGAGGAGGTATAGCAATAGATCTCAATGCCGTTGACGGAGGGACTGGTGTGAGCGTCACTAACGTTGAAGCATTGAACGCCGGCGGAGCCATTACATACGACGATTTACTCAACTTCGACGGGTACGCACAGGTCCATTTGGGCGTCGACAACATGGGCACGTTCATTGCCCAGGGCGACATTGGCGGTAACGAACTCACGGGTGAATCAGAGGTGTATGAGTTGGGTCCTGTAGCTGATCCGAATATTCACGGGACTGCCACGTTCGCCAAAAGAAAGAATGGATTTACTCTCGTGACGCTTCAGCTTGAAGGAACTTCTGAGGGCGACTCGCACCCTGCGCACATTCACAACAATTCCGCTGCAGAAGGCGGAGGTATAGCGGTCGACTTTAAGCCGGTAGATGGTGCAACGGGAATGAGTCGGACGACCATCCGTAAACTCAACGATGACACTCCGATAACATACGACGAGCTTATCAACTTCAATGGTTATGCCCAGGTGCATTTGAGCACGTCTCAACTGGGTACCTTTATCGCGCAGGGTGACATAGGGGCTAATGCTCTCACAGGGGAGTCAATGGAATATCCTTTGAATCCTGTGTCTGATCCCAACATCAGCGGAAAAGTTACTTTTGCTGAACGCAAGAGCGGCGCAACTTTGGTAACGATAGAATTGGAAGGAACGACCGACGGAGGTTCACACCCGGCGCACATTCACAACAATACGGCTGCACAGGGAGGCGGCATTGCGGTCGACTTCAAGCCTGTCGAGGGGGCGACGGGTATCAGCAAGACAACGATAAGGGCGCTTAATGACGCTACACCGGTGACGTATGATGACCTGATCAACTTTAACGGGTATGTCCAGGTTCACCTGAGTTCCGATAACCTGGGTACGCTCATTGCCCAGGGAGATATCGGACAAAATGCCCTTACTGGTGACAAAGTGGAATACACGCTCAACAGCGTTTCCGATCCTGGCATTAGCGGAATAGCAACCTTTGAAAAACGCGTAAACGGTACGACTCTTGTAACGATCCAGTTGGAAGGCACAACCGCCGGAGGCGATCACCCGGCACACATTCACAACAACAGCGCTGAGGAGAGCGGGCCAATCGCCATTGACCTAACCAATGTGAACGGAGCAACGGGACGTAGCAGAACTCAGGTGACGCAAAACAGAGATGGCGATCCCATCACTTATGATGATCTGCTCGTGTACGACGGATACATCAACGTGCATCTGAGTCCCGACAACCTGGGGACGCTAATCGCTCAGGGAAATATCGGATCAAATGTAGAGTAACGTTAATTGGACAACAAAGATAATGATGAGCGTTGCCTCCGGGGCGGCTGGATGGGCTGCCACGATTCGCCCGACATAGGTTCTGGTATCCTGCCGAATCCCGGGGGCGCCTCATCAGGTTCATGTTGAAAATAGAAGAATATTTGGACGTATGATGAATTTGCGATTGAACGAATTGGTATTTGTAAGTCTTTTGGTCTGCGCGGGGTGTGCGTCAGACGATCTTAACCCGCCCATTGATTGTTCGGTAGAAGGGCCGACGGTAACTGTTACCGAATTAGGGGAGGCGGAGTGTGGTGAAAGCAATGGCTTCATCGCCGTGGCGGCTACGGGTGGTTCGGGAACTTACACGTACAGTATCAACGGCGGGCCATTTGGTGATGAACCGCGTTTTGAATCGCTGTCATCAGGAACGTACACCATAGTCGTTCGCGATGAGAACGGCTGCGACGTGAGCGTCTCGCAAAACGTCACAAATAAAGAGGGCGTCAACTTAACCCTTTCCAGTACGGATGCGGGATGCGGAACGGCCGCGGGTACGATAACCGTGACCGCCGTCGGTGGTGAAGGGCCGTATGAATACAGCCTTGACGGCGGGCCGTTTCAGTCGGATCCGACGTTCACAGGCCTCGAAACCGGTGAATATGTAGTTACAATTCGGGATGCTACGGACTGTCAGTCCTCTCAGGTTATCCGTGTGAGATCCGGGATCAGCTTTGCGGCCGACATACAGCCGATCATCACGAGTTCCTGTGCGATCAACGATTGCCATAACGGCAATCAGTTCCCGGACTTTCGTGTATTTAAAAATATCCAGGATAACGCAGCAAATATCAAGAAGCTGACGGGCGACAGAACGATGCCTGACGAAGGGAGCCTTACGCAGGCCCAGATCGATGCAATTGCCTGCTGGGTAGATGATGGTGCAATTCAAAATTGAGGTTGATGATTAAGAAGATTCTGGGCGGCATTTTCGTAGTGTTGCTTTTGGGTATCGGGGCGGTGTATTTTGTGTTCAACAAGCCGCATCCGTCGGTAGATAAGCCGGATATGCTGGTGAGTGCCTCGGAGCTTATCATGGCATTCAAGAAGAACAACGTTGCGGTAACG
>QGUY01000342.1 GCA_003242315.1 Bacteroidota bacterium | reverse complement strand
CATAGCCAATTTTCAATACCAACGAAAAACGGTTGAAGGGTTTGGTCGTTTTTACTAAATTTTGGGAATGACGGAGGTTCGTGACGACAACATCACCGGGCGTGACATCCAGGTGGTACCTGGAGAGGATGCGTTCTTTAAGCTGGTCGAGATGCGTGCGGTTCGAGGCGGAGATGAAGACGAAGTCTTTGTCCTTTAACGCCTTGATAAGCTCCGGTTTTGCCTTGTCGAGTTTATTGCCAATCTTGATGTAGGGGATACCCAGCGATTTCAGTTCCACCTCTTCTTTTTCGATTTCTTCGAGGGTGGTGTCGGACAGGTCGAACAAGTACAAGATCAATGCCGCCTTCTTCATTTGATCCCGTGTACGCTCGACACCCATCGCCTCGATGACGTCTACCGTCTCCCGCAACCCCGCCGTATCGATGAAACGAAAATTAATGCCACCCATCACCACTTCATCTTCGATGATGTCGCGTGTGGTGCCCGGGATCTCCGATACAATGGCGCGCTCTTCGTTGAGGATGGCGTTCAGTAGGGTCGACTTCCCGGCGTTGGGCTTGCCTGCAATAACGGTACGCACGCCATTGCGAATGACGTTGCCCTGGTCGAACGACTTGATGAGGGAGCCCGTGTATTGCTGGATGTTATCAACCAGACGGCGCAAGTCGTCGCGACTCGCAAACTCCACATCTTCTTCACTAAAATCCAACTCCAGCTCGATCAGCGACGCAAAGTGTACCAACGCCTCCCTCAGGTGATTGATTTCTTTGGAAAAACCGCCGCGCATCTGATTTAACGCCGCCATCCGTGCGTTGTCAGTCTCCGCGTTGATAAGGTCGGCGACCGCTTCCGCCTGGGCCAGGTCGAAACGACCATTGAGGAATGCACGCTTCGTAAATTCTCCAGGCTCAGCCAAACGCGCGCCCTTGCGCATAAGCAACTTGATAATACGCTCTGCGATTACCGGTGAGCCGTGGCAGGAGAGCTCCACGGCATCTTCGCGGGTGAACGATTTCGGTCCCCGGTACAGCGACACCACAACCTCGTCGATGGGGATGTTGCCGTCGTATATCATCCCGAAGTGGATCGTGTGGGAAGGCTGTGATTCAAGCCGTTTGCCGCGGAACACACGTTGGGTGATGGAGATGGCGTCCTTCCCCGACAACCGGATAACGGCGATTGCGGAAATGCCCTGGGGTGTGGCGAGGGCTACGATGGTGTCGTCGATACGGATTGACATGGGGGCGAAGGTAGAAAGAATTGAAGAGTTGAAGAATTGAAGATTGAATGTGTACCCCCTTGATCTAGAAATTTGTGGGCGAGACGCGCTTGGCGGTGAAAATTCGTGCGGCAGACTTTACCATTTCTGCCGAACGTTTTCATCGCGGGAATTGCATGACTGGCAGACGTGAGGCGCCTGTATATCGCTTGGACGGCACCGCTCAAAACTCGTGTCATCAACGGTGCGTTAGCCTACTAACAGTATCAACTAAATTATGAAACGGGACATATTGAGACCTATAGCAATGGGCATCCTGGCGGGCGTAGCCCTCTACACGTTGCCGTTCTTTTTCTTCCGGGGCTTTTTCTTCTTCCTGGTCATCTGGCTCATCTTCCGGTTTGTCTTCTGGGGCAGGTGGGGTTATGGCCGCTGGGGATACCGACACGCAGGCATACATCCTGCCTTCGCGGATACGATCCGCAACATGAGCGATGACGAGTACGAAGCGTTCAAAAAGAAATTTGACCGCCACCGCATGTCGGATGAAGGAAATGAAAAGGACGATTCAAAACGATAATTCATAAGGAAGACAATATGCGAAATACCAGAAATATTCTTATCGGCGTGCTTAGTGCTTTGATTACCTTCGGCGCGCTTACGCTGAGCTTTGGTTCCAGACACCATTCCTGGCATCGTGGTCATCACTTCGGCCCGCATGCCAATCATGCAGGTGATTCATGCCGGTGGGAGGGCGAATGGAGGAGTCATGAGCAACGCCAGGGCGAGTAATTACGTGTTTAGGTGTGTATGTGTTTTACGTGTTTACGTTGGGCCATCTGAACGTTTAGACAAACGCCTTTGAGTAGGGGTTACCTGATCGTGTACTTACAGGTTCCAGATGGAACTAGGTTGTAGCTTGAAGCGGAGAGTCCTGACCGTTTCACCGCAATGGCGCAAAGGCCTTTAGAATCACATCATCCTATTCAACCGTTCAATTCTTCAACCTGTCTGCATGGCTAACATCGACCTAAAAATCTAATTCTTTCTCACTCTTCACTCACTTCCCCCGTACTCGTACGCCCCGATGTATATCCGACCGTTTGTTATGCGTGCGTTGCCATCGAAGTCGATAGGGTCGCCATTTTCGTCTTCCTCAAAGACGTCAGGAGCGGTTGCCGGATCGCCGGCGTCGCGGGCGGCAGAGCCTTCTGAAAGACGGAAGTCGCCGTCATCGGGATTTGCAAACGCCGGATCCTCCGTGATGTCTTCGACTACTTCGATGCTACCTCCCATCGTGAGATCGCCAGGCCCATCGCTGTACACGCAGTAGCTCAGCCTTGCAGTACTGGACGCCGTGTTGTGAATCTGGTTTCCATTACTCACTGCTGTATTGCCCCACAGAATGCTGTTGAGAAGACTCGGCGCGCTGCTGAAAGTGTTGTCCATTGCGCCTCCATTCGCGCCCGACTTGTTGCGGCTGAAAGTAACATTGACAAGTTCAGGGGAGCTCCTGTAATTTAATATGCCTCCCGCTGAGGTGCCAGCGTCGTTATTATCGAAGGCGACGCTGACGATCCAGGCCATACTCTCAGCATTGGCCATGGCTCCTCCGCTTTCTGCACTGTTTTCGTTGAATATCGTATAACCTATCGCCATCGGGAATTAGCATCAGTGAATCTAGATGATTCCGTTGTTATCCTGAACGGAATCCCAGTTCTGTGCGTGCGCTTTGTAGTCGGTCGGTGTGAATCGAGTGATTGGTGGCAATCCCGCGCGCCAGATTTCAGATGGAGACAGTTTGCTCGATTCCTGGGCAAGTGACGTTACGGAAACTGCAAAGGCCGTGATAAGGAATACAATGCGCATTTCATTCCTTTGTATCCTCGGGAGTAGTATCCATCGAAGTTACGCGATCCTTATCAGGCAGAAAAAGGTTTTAACGATAAGTTTGGAGAGAACCATTCACTTATTCCCTCATTTTTTCACCACAGAGGCTCAGAGGGCACGGAGTTTCACAGAGGTTCATTTTGAGGTGCTTTAGAAAACGTCGTGCGGAGTCGTATCTGTTGTACTTTCCGCCAAACGTGTAAGGAGGGGCACAGGCGCTGACGCGCCGAGCCTCGTTGTATCGATAGGGATACCCCTATTAAAACCATTCAAGTCCTCACTCTTAAATTTACGCGATACCCTATTCAACCATTCAACTATTCAACTCTTCAACTCTTCAATTCTTAATTCACATGTAACCTCACTTTTGCACAATCAGCACCGGTATTCCAACCCTGTGCCTCACGGTATCGACAGTTGCCCCGAAGATAAGATCCTTGAACAGCCGGTGTCCGTGAGCGCCCATGACGAGGAGGTCGGCGTTGAAGGCTTTTACACGTTTAGGAATCGTCCGGCGGGGGTTGCCGTACCCGACTTCAATGCCCAGGTTATACCCTCCTTCCCAAAGCTGTCTGGGGAAATTTTCAAGCGAAAGAGGCTCTTTCTTGGATTCCACCCGGACAAT
>QGUY01000067.1 GCA_003242315.1 Bacteroidota bacterium | reverse complement strand
TGTATGCTGCATCACCCATATTTTACCAGTTGTATTGTTTCGCTGGTTGCAATTGTTATAAAAAAACTCTTGATGGTTATCGATGTCAGTGCCGCCAAGACCATTGACGATAATCCCTCCTACATGCGATGATGGCTCAACCAATGCAACCGACCTCCCTTCACGGGCGAGTTGAATGGCGGCCATAATGCCTGCCGGCGTGCCGCCATACACAACCACATCATAGGAAGCATTCAATCCGCTATGACGACAGCCCGATGTGAAACAAAATGCTGCAATGACAAAAGCCCGAAGGATGGTTTGAATCTTCATGGATCGTTGGTGTCCTTTTAATTTAAAGCCCCGGACGTCAATCGTCCGGGGCAGGTGGCTTAGCTATCGTCTAAACAGGAGTCCTCTTGGCAGCCACCACGCTAAAGCATTCCTCAATTTAGTAACCTGGATTCTGACTTATCAGATCATTGACCTCCAGCTCAATCTGAGGAATAGGCCAGACATAATTTTTGGCCGGATCAAAAATTCTCAGTTCAATGACACGCATTTCGCTACGGTTCGGAACATTGTCATAGTTAGGCGTTCCGTTTTCGTCGATCTCCGGCGCAGCGGCAAGAAGCCCTCTCGGTATCCGACCCAACAGCTCTCCCGTCATCACCTCTTCAGCAATTCTCCAGCGCCGGATGTCATACAACCTTGTCCCCTCGAAGGCAAGCTCGCTTTTTCTCTCAATCCTCACAATCGATCGCAATTCCTCCTGCGTCTTACCGAGATCCACCGGGGGCATTCCTACGCGCGTGCGCACAGCGTTCAAAGCGTCATACACAGATTGATCCAATTCATTGGATTCGATTTTCGCTTCAGCATAGTTTAGAAGGACCTCTGCAAACCGTAACACTACAATTCCTGTCTCTGAGCGGGTCAGGTAATCCGGATTTTCCATGTCTGCATACTTCCTCCAGCAATATCCCGAAAATGAAGCGAAGGGATTCAGCGCATCCTGGTTCGGTACGCGGACGGGAGGATTGACGTTGTAATTCCAGCATTCGACGCTGTCACGGTGCGTTTCGAACTGAAAACCGTCAAACACCGAACCGGGCACAACGCAGGTGTAATGCAGACGCGGGTCTCTGTTCTCAAACGGCTTTTCGGGATCGTATAATGGGGATTCATCGATCGGCAGACCATCGATGCAAAGGTATGAGTCGATGAGCGCCTGCGTAGGGATCTTTGAACTAAATCCTCGACCATTACGCGAATTCACGCCTTGCGGAATCCTGTGCGTTCGCAGACCAACGAGATACGAAATGCTGAAAATGATTTCGTGTGAACCAATTTGTTTGCTTTTGATAAAGAGTCCCTCATAGTCATCATCCAGATCATACACACCGGAATTCATTACCGCTTCCGCGGCAGCAATAGCCACGTCGAACTTTCCAGCATAGAGCGCAACGCGTGATTTGAGTGCCAGCGCAGCGCCTTTGGTAGCCCGGCCTATGTCAGCAGACGCGGTATACTTTTCCGGCAAGACAGCAGCTGCCGCATCAAGTTCGGAAAGAATAAAATCGTAAACCTGAGGTTTCGGTGTTCTCGGAAGATTTGATTCACTGAGCGCCAGAGGGGTAGTTACCAGTGGCACATCTCCATAGAGCGAAACGAGATGATGGTACCAATATGCTCTCAGGAATCGAGCTTCAGCAAGGTTTCGGTCCATCTTCGCCTGATCGGTAATGTTTTCAATCCGCGAAGCATTCGCCAGCACCGTGTTACAGCGCTGGATACCGGTGTAGCTGTTGGTCCAAATTTCCCTGCTTATGGTGTTGTTGGGATCCACCTTGCCATTGCCAAGTTCCTGCCATGGTGCTTCAGCCCGTTCCCAACCAATGTCGGACGTGACATCGAGGATGGTTTCAATCGTCATGTCATAGCTGTAGCCGCTCCATAGATTCGCGTATGCCCCAACAACAGCCATCTCCAGTTCGCGCTCCGTCTTCAAGAACGTTGAACTTGAAGGTTTGTCAACTGGAAATTTTTCCAGCCCATCATCGCACGCAATGCCAATCATGGCAAGGATGACAGTATATATGGTTTTTTGAATGAGCTTGTTCATAGGAATTTCAATTTCAAAAGCTGACATCGACGCCAATGGTGAAGGTCTTTACCTGCGGATAGTATGAGCCAATGCCTACAGGCGCTTCCACATCGAAGCCGTCCCAGAAGTCATCCAGCGTAAAGAGATTCTGCCCACTCAGGTAGAGACGAGCAGAACGTATACCCACCTTTTCAAGCATTGTGGCAGGCAGTCGGTAACCAAGCTGCAGATTCTTTAACCTCATGTACGCGGCATTCTTCATCCAGAAAGTAGAGTTCTTTTCATTGTTGGGCTCGTTGAATACAAGCCTCGGGAATGTCGCGTCAGGATTTTCCGGCGTCCAGTAGTCCTTATGTATTTCCTGGGCCGTCCCGCCAAGGAAGAAGGGCATGACCGACTGTGCATACAGGTAGCCGTCGGCTTTACCTACGCCCTGCAGCAGGACGCTCAGGTCGAAGGCCCGCCACGACACGCTGGCATTCAGGCCAAAAGTGAATCTGGGAATAGTATTGCCGACGATCCTGCGGTCGTCATCATTGATTATACCATCGGCCGCATCAGGGATTCCGTCGCCGTTCGTATCAACCGTTAGCTGATCGACATACCGGATATCACCTGGTCCGTAGTTACCATACTGCTGGGCATGTGCAGCTACTTCATCTGCATTGGCGAAGAATCCATCGGCTTCCAGCGCATAGATGGAATTCATCGGATATCCCTCGTTGTTTACCAACAATCCCGTGAACGTTATACCTTTCAGGTCGAGGACTTTGTTCTTCACATCCGACAGAACAAATCCAATGTCGTATGAAAAGTCGCCCTTAGCGTCCCTGTAATTGATGCCCAGATCCCAGCCTTTGTTTTCCACTTCACCGGCATTCTGATACGGTGCTGCGAGACCCAGATACTTAGGAACATCGAGCTGCAAGAGTATGCCGCTGGTGTTGCGTACATAATAATCGAATGTTACGGACACCTTTGAGAACAATGTAGCGTCCACGCCAAGGTTGAGCATCTCGGTAGTCTCCCAGCTTATGTCGCTATTAGCCATGTCGGTTAGCGCTGCACCGTTGACGATATTGCCATTAAATACATACGGCATGCTTAGCGACACGAAAGAGTCGAAGGGGTACGTACCAATGTTTTGGTTGCCGAGTTCACCCCAGGATACGCGGAACTTGAAATCATTCATCCACGACTTGAGTGACGACCAGAAATTTTCTTCGGATACACGCCATCCCGCAGAAAAGGAAGGGAACAAGCCCCACTTGTTTCCGCTTGCAAATCGCGACGAACCGTCGTAACGCAGGTTGGCTTCAAACAGGTACCTGCCCGCAAAATCGTAGTTCACACGACCGAAGAAAGAACGCAAAGCCCAGTCTGAACCCGAGCCGTTCGACCTTTGATTCTCCTGGCTGCCTGCGCCCAGTACGTCGTATTCAGGCAAGACAAAACTCTCACGGTATGCCGAAAACCACCGGTTTTGAAAGTTCTCCTGCTGAAATCCGGCTAATACACCGACGTTGTGCACATCAAATGATTTTGCCAGATGCAACGTAGCGCGTATGTTATGAGCCATGTTACGATCATTCCTCTGGCTTAGCGTAGCAATTTGTGGTTTGTTGTATGCAACGCGCCCATCAGCATGATAAGTAGTGATCACGGGGTTAAACGATTTTGAGTGATCCTCCCAGAAGTGAGGGGCATAGTTGAAATCCAGCGTTAAGCCTTCGAAGATCTTGTAGTTGAATCCCAGGTTCATCATTGCTGAAGGTGTGAGCACACGTTGATAACCGGAGCGAGCATGGGCGTATGGATTTTCCCCCTCCCATCCGATGCCATACTTTCCATCAGGATAGAGAATGGGCTGCGTAGCAGGCATCCTATTGAGCCAGTATATAAGCCGATTTTCACCCTCCAATCCCAGTCCGGGCTCTTTCGTCTGCATTTGACGAAGGAAGATATCCACGCGGGAAGAAAACCGATCACTGAGTTTGATATCGGAATTCACCCGAATGGAGTACCGCTCAAAATCAGTGTTAACGATCAACCCCTTCTGACTGTAATAACCCAGCCCTGCCATGATCTTTATGTTTTCGTTGCCGCCCGTAAGGTTGATAAAGTGGCTTTGCGTGAAACCGTTTTCTGTGTACAGGCGATCCTGCCAGTCTACATCCGGGTAATTCACGGGGTCGTCCTTGCTTAGCTGATCGTAGTTGTTTACAAGATCTTCCGGAAAGACAGGTGTCCGACCAGCATTCACATACGCTACATTGAGGAGCGCCATGTGATCTTTCGCGTTAACCATGTCTCTGAGATCCGTAGGCTCCTGGAAACCTGCATAGCCCGAATAGGAAAGAGAATATCCTTCCTGCTTTGCGCGCTTTGTAGTGATAAGGATTACACCATTGGCAGCACGCGATCCATAAATTGACGCGGAGGCAGCATCTTTCAGAATAGAAATGCTTTCAATAATATTCGGGTCGATGTTGTTGATGTTCATCTCAACGTTGTCGACCAGCACAAGCGGGTTGGAATCACCCAACGTTCCGATTCCGCGAATGCGAATGGCTCCGGCATCCTTCCCCGGCTGCCCTGAGCGCTGAACCACCGTGACACCCGGCGCAATACCCTGGAGTGCCATGGAGGTCTGACCCACTTGTCTTTTAATGATGTCAGAACCATTGACGGCGACAACGGACCCCGTCAGGTTTTCCTTTTTCTGCTCTCCATAGCCTACAACAACAATTTCACCCAATGACGTCACATCGGGTACCAGGACAACATCGATGGAGGTTTGCGTGCCTACTGTAATCTCCTGCGACGCATATCCCACGAAACTGAATATCAGTACCGTTTCGGGAGAAGGTACTTCTACACTAAATGCGCCACTGGCATCGGTTACCGTTCCCTTCGTCGTGCCCTTGATTGTGATGTTTACACCCGGCAATGGCTGACCACCCTCATCGCGAACTACACCATTAACGACGATTGGAGTCGTAATGACAACGGGTCCACTTCCACCATTCATTCTTGATCGCAACACAATCTCCTGCGACTCATTAAGGACAAGAAGCGAAATATCGGGATCCAGGAGTTGTTCCAGAACCTCCCCTAACTTCATGTTCTCAACATGCAGTGAAACCTTTTTGGAGGCCTTTATCAATCGCGGCCTGTATGTGAACGCAACAGACGCTTGTCTTTCTATTTCCAGCAGCACCGCTTTGATTTCTTCGTCCTCAACATCAAGCGACACCGTCCTGTCAAGTATCCCCTGGCCTCTTGAGTCCAGTGACGTTGCCGACACCAGTGAGGTGAAAAGGACCATCAGAAGCGACTGTGTCAATGTAATCCGCATAATGGCCAGTAATACCCCTTGAATAGGTCTAGGTTTATTCATACTTTTGATTGGTTTTTTGTTAGCAACAGCAAAAAATCAGACTGAAATGCCCCGACCCGTCGGGGCATTGACGGTACGACCGGTGATGCTGCAACATCACCGGTTTCGTTTTGGCGGTTATGTAAAGTCCTTCATAGGCGTATAGCTTTTGGTTGATCTTATTTATTCAGCACTACATCCCACCCCCCGTACTTCAATGGTATTTTGGTTCAGGCTGTAGGTTGCATTGATAGCGTTGCAGATGACATCCAACCTTCCGTAGAGATCTCCCTCAGCAATCGACGTCGTGAGAATGCAAGTGGACAAGGAGCTCTCGTCAAATTCGATCTCCACATTATAAAGACGGGCCAGCGCTTCCAGAATCTCGGTTACCGGCCGCTCTTCGAATCGCATTCTCCGAACTTCCTGGGCGGGCAACACAACCCTCGGATTCTCTACAATGCCTCGCAAAATCGTTTCAGCCTCCCGATCGTAGACAATCTTCTGGTTAGGTGTGAGAACTACGTTAGTTGAGCTTTCCGGATCCTCTCCATTCTGTTGCGTGTATACTTTTACTTTGCCTTCGCTCACTGCCACCACTACATCTTTATCTTCGCGAAATGCTTTCACGCGGAAGCTCGTTCCCAACACCCTGGCAGTTACGCCACTGGCACGGACAAGAAAAGGATGAAGCGTATCGCGAACGACTTCAAAGTACGCCTCGCCTTCAAGATGAACCTCGCGATCACCTATTCCGAATTCACCTGAAACATTCAGGCGGCTGGAAGGCTCAAGGGTAACACGTGTCCCGTCATCCAATATGACACGCTTCGCATCGCCCGCATCGTTCACGATCCATTTATCTTCATCAACAACGTGTACGACGGATTGAGCTGATGCGGGATCATGGTCTGTGTGTTCCGTCCCAAAGTAAATGGCAAAGCCCGCCAAAAGGCACGCAGCAATTCCTACACTGGACCACGTAACCAAAGCTCGTGTTCGTCCAGCGCGCGGGCTCCGAATTGATGATGAAATGGCAGCCCAATATTTACCTTCCAGATCGCTGTCCTCTTCAAGATCAACCGTAGGGTTACCTCTTTCTCCCATCGATTCGTATAAATGATCAATCAGGGAGCGCTCTTCCTGCGTTGCTTTATTCTGGCGGTACCTGCGTAGTATTCTGAGCAAGTCTTTTCGATTCATAAGATGGGTAAGCGTATGACTACCGAAACGAAAAAAGAGGTATCACTTCCGTCGCTTCCGACGGTACTTTCCATCAGTTTCAATCTGGTGTCTATTAGTGAAGACAGGACGATGCGACGTTTTTCCTAACGACCCTCAAAAAAAATTTCCTGATTTTTTTCAGGACATCGAATCCGCAAACGATGCTTGCTTTTTTTCATAGGTTCACATAAACTTGTTAACGAACCCTAAGTTGAAATTCACTTGCCTTTTACTGCCTACACCGATCAGGAACTGCTGGAGTCCATCCGGCTCGGCGATGAAAAGGCCTTTGCCGCACTATTCAAGCGCTATTGGCGGGTGGCACATGCAATGACCTACAGCCGCGTGCGGTCGAAAGAAGTAACGCAGGAAATAGTACAGGATTTGTTTATTGCGCTTTGGAAGCGACGCGAGACGCTGGACATTAAGGATGTCCGTTCCTATTTATTTATAAGCATTAAGAACCGGATCCTTAACTACATCGAATCCCAACTTGCAAAAGATGTGCGTCGTCGCGAATACCTCTATCAACGTGCTGACTCAGAAGAAACCACAGAACGCGCAATTGTCTTCAACGACCTCATGGATATCATTGATCGGGCGGTCAACCTTCTTCCAGAGAAATCGAGCAAGGTTTTCAAGCTGAGTTTTTTTGAAGGCCGTTCCGTTCCTGAGATAGCGGAAACGCTCAATGTGTCGGAGAAGACGATCGAGTATCATCTCACGCGATCGTTCAGGAAGCTTCGGGTTTATCTGAAGAATTATATTCTCAGCATACTGGCATTTCTTCAACTTCTGCTACCCTGACCGCTCCAATAACCCCTACCAGAAATTGATCCATAACTCGCCTTTGAATGGTGTGTTGTTCAACATGACGTTCTTTCCGCTGGAAGGCCCCATGACGTCCGCGGGCTGGAATTTTGTGCCGATAGGACTTATCGCATGAAGAAATCCAAGGCTACCCTCCGGAAATGGAGGATGTGTATTGTCATTCTCAGCTCCCGCCGGACGATCCGGCTTTAACAATTGAAGAAATAGGCCCGGAGTAGACGTGTATACCGTGAAAGGTATTTCCGTCGTTTCAAATCGCGCCCAGTAGAGATCAGCGTGGTATCCCTTGAATTCCGGATAATCCCAGCGCTCACCAGTTATACTCTTATTGTATGCTTTGTGCCATACGCCGAACTGTTGCCCGCGAAGCCGGTTCTTCCAGACCCGGTAAGGTCCGCGCCCCATCCAGGTTACGCCGGTAAGTTTGCCTTCCGGATAGTCGAACACGATTCCCATGAAATCTGCTGCATCGCGATACAGATATTGATATTGAAGTTGAACCGGCCGCCCGGGCGTAAATGTCCATTTCACTCCAAATCCCCCCTCGCCTTCAAACACCGGCTCGACCACATAACTGTCGCCTTCTTTGTAGTGGCGGAAATTCTTGATGCCATTCTCTTTCCCCGCAAGCACAGGTCCAGAGAGCGACACCTCTGAACCACTACGCACTACGCCAGCCAAATGACCTGTCAATGTATCGAACCGGAATACAACATCACCTTGTTTGACCACAAGTGATGTCCCGTTGCGTTGAACTTCTATCGGTCCGGTATTATCTGCGTCGACTGAAAGACGCGCGATTTCCGCAGCCGACCTGATGGGCCAACTCCAGGTGCACACTTCTCGCCCATCCGGATCTCGCGCAGTGAGGAACAATGCGTCACTGTCTTTCCATGTATCCGGCAGGTCCAGCTTAAGCGTTCCGCGTTCACCGGGTGCAAGCTGCAGCGGTCCGGCAGTCCCTTGCGCGTCTGTGCGCCACGTGTTCGTCGCGTCAGGATCAGAAGGCGGCGAAAAACTCACAAGCTTCCACGAAAAGGTGCACCGGTCAAGATTGGTGTAGATGTAACGGTTCTCGACCGCGATCGATCCGTCAAACGCTGCAGGTAAGCGCTTCATTGCGATGTAGATGGGAGACCAAATCTCCTTAATGGCATAAAAACTGGCCTCCTTCTCGCGATGAGGACCAACGATACCGTCTGGCGCTTTATTTCCATTGACATCGAGGGCGCCACCTTTGTCTGTTCGATATATGCCCTCATCCATCAGCGACCAAAGAAATCCTCCCGCACACGATGGGTGTCTCAGCATCAATTCCCAAAAATCTTCCAGCCCTGCAGCATGTCCGCCATCGTGAAGTCCGTGCATAAATTCAGTCGGCAGATAAATCTCCTTTTCATACAAGGCGGAGTTGACCACATACGCATAGTCCGGATAATGTCTCGTATCAAATCCATTGAACCGTTGAATGGGGTGCAACACTACACGCTGCTGCGGGTCGTACTTTGCAAAATCGTCATCGAGATCCGTATTCCACCCGCGCTCATTGCCATTGTTCCAGAGTACAATACTCGGATGATTCACATCACGAATAACCATTTCTCTGACCAACTTCTCGCCTACCTGGGTATCATACGCCGCCTGCCATCCACCCAGCTCATCGAGAACAAACAATCCCAGGGAATCACACAAGTCCAGGAATTCAGAGTCTGGAGGATAGTGCGACATGCGGACTGCATTCATGTTCATGTCTTTTATCAGAGCAATATCATCGAAATGAACCTGCCTGCTCAACGCACGTCCGGACTCCGGCCAAAAGCTGTGCCGGTTCACTCCCTTAAAAATCACCCGCTTGCCATTAACGTAGACCCCATCGCCAGCCTTCACCTCTACCGTTCGAAATCCAAAACGCTCCTTCATTGAATAAATCCGTCCTTGCGGACCCTCTACCGATACTTCAACCTCGTAAAGGTTAGGCGACTCAGGACTCCACAATGCAGGATTTTCAAATTTGCTGCTGAGTGTCAAAGGCGATTCTGCAGAACCCGTTGTCGAAAACTCCAAACCCAACGCATTTCCGCGGAGGTCAGAGACCCGCGCCACGACTTCATGCCTGCGAGTGATGTTTACTCCATAGACGTCCACGCGGAAACTTCCATCCGCTCTTGCGTCTATTGCAACCCTATCAACGAATACCCTGGGGACAATCTCAAGATAAACCGGTCGATAAATGCCTCCCAACGCCCAGTAGTCACCATCCCGTTCCGCACGATTCACGGAGAGATTAGCAGACGCTTTACTCACTGTGACTTCGAGCAAATTTTCACGGTCGAATCGTATCAACCGGGTAACATCATACCTAAAACGATAGAATCCTCCCTGATGGATCGGGCCGGCAGACCGTCCATTAATACGCACATCTGCGTCAGTCATCACCCCTTCGAAAACAATGAATACCGTTTTCCCCTTCCACGCGTCATCCGCTGTAAAGGCATAGCGGTACAGTCCCTGTTCATCAGACTTATTTTGATCCTGGCCATAGTTATAGTTGCCAAACCCCTGCAGTTCCCAGTTAGAAGGAACAGGAATTTTCGTCCAGTTGCCACTATTGCTCCCTTTCGTGACAAAAAAGTCCCATTCCACAGTACGGTCCTTGTCTTTGCCGGAAAGGTAATGGATCACCTTCTGCTGTGCGAACGTTTCACCAATGCCCGCCAACAGCAAGGCGCAACAAAGTACCAGGCTTTTCATGTCAGTCATGCTTTTTCACGCAAAACCGTGAATGGCCATCCCTCATATTGCTGCCGATGTTCATAACGAGGGAAACAATTGACGATAATCTTTTTTTCTGACTTGTCGAACTCCAACAACCCGTAACCAGTAGACCTGTCATAGAGCAGCGCCGGTTCTTTTCCAGTCTTTCTTGGATTGGCCGCGGCATACACGGTCATCCGGTTTCCAAATCCGTCTTTAAATTCCCCCGTGAAAGGTGCCCGGCCAGGCAGAGGCTTATGGTCTGGCTTGAGCGGTGGCCACCATCGTCTCGGCCAAATATTATTGAGTGCAGGTACGGTAAAACAAAACGGACTGTCGCCATACTCATCCACTCCATACTGCACGATGGCAGCAAGATGCTGGTCTCCGCACAAGTGAAGGTCCACCTTGTCGCGTATGAGTCGCAATACACGGTCTCTGCATATTTGCGGCCAGCCATTGGTGTCCATATCCATGGTTAGGTCATCGCCTTGCACATATTCACCCGGCTCCGGTATCGCGAGTTCCGGTGTGATGTCGTCGTTCGTGGTCCCTTTGGGTAATGTCTGCAAGCAACAGAAGGGTGTAGCCGAAACGAGAATCATGAAGGACGACTTCTCTGCACAGGTGTCTGTCCATGTTTTCAGAAACTGCACTTGGCGCTCCCCTAACAACTGCGCCTGGAGCGTCTTCACCTTCGATCGATCAAAATCGGGATTCTGAGCAAACCCGTTGAAAGGCCGTGCCTCAGGTGGGAGGATGTCCTTCGGTGCCGACTTGAACTTACGATCTTCAACAATTCCGAAGCTCACTCCGCCGTATTCCCAATTTGTATAAAATACGCTGATGTCCTGCTGCACAGGCGTAGGGTCAAACGGATCGGGCATATGACTCGTTTGCGTGATCTGCGCCATATTCACCCAACCAGCGGGCATTTTATAGCCTCCACTATCTTGTCGTTCATCGTCGGTTCCCACTGCGATGGTAGCCCTGCCGCCAGCTCCCCAGATGTTGCCATGGTAGACATCGTGATCATCTGGAAGTGCGATCATGGGAACACGCCTGAACAAGTCGCGATAGCTCCAGCCAAACTGGTACCACTTTCTCAGGTAGTCGAGTGTTGCCTTTTCAAGTGGTGCCGTCTGCACTCCAAAGCGGCCATTTGATTCATAAAACTGGTCGCCCAAAAAAAACACCATGTCCGCCTCGTGTTTCAACGCGTTCTCGACCACTTCACTATCAGGGAAGCCCAAATCCCAGTTACAACTAAAGGCCAATGCCTTCACCTTTGATTTTGATTCCGGATTCGCAGCAATGGTACCCTCATATGAATACTCGCGCACTTCACCATTGGTCAGTGGCAACTCAAGTACCACTTTGTAGTCTACTGTTTGAGAAGCATTCCAGCCTTCAACGCGAAAGGTCGAGACACGAGCCATGGGATGCATGACCGAGGTTGCCCATCGAGACCACTCACCGCCTCGCCTAAAGTAGAGTGAACATGCAGTCGCCACTGGCTCTACCGGCGCAAGCTGAGCGGACAATTTTAATACACCCGCATGAACCGTGTATTGGGCAAAGTATACCGGACCGTATACTTGTTCAGGAACGTAGGACAAACCGTCACCTTCTATTTCAAGTCTGTGGACGGTGACCGTGGGAGTATCGTCATTGACCGACGCCGAAGCGAAATGACTAACGACAGCGATATTACCTTGCCACATAGTGGCATCGCCGACAGAAGTAGTGACACTAGCTAAGACGTTGCCTGACGCATCGTATGCCGAGAGCTTTACTTCTCCATTTGTTGCAGACGAAGGCGACCAGTCGACGCTTAACCGGACGAAGTCAGACAGGATATTTGAATCGATCGGTTCGTCGCCGATCGTACCGTCAATGAACAGTCGACCGTCGTTTCTGATCCCCAGGTCTGTTCCAACACCCCTCATGATGGCCGCTCGGTAGTCAGCAATTCTTCCTTTCACACCTATCCTGAGTCCTGCAAATCCCGAAGCCAGATCGGCAGGGTTGGTAGCAAAGCTCAAGTCGACGACAAGTCGTAAGGGCTTCGAGCCGTCTGCGACCTGGTGTGTTAACACATGTACCGTGCGGTCATTTCCCTGCGCAAGACATCGCAGTTTACCCCCGCGGATTTGCCAATCCTGCAGACGTTGCGCCCATAGGTCCTCGCCCGTCCAGGTCATGTCGGGCAACAAGTGCCACTTGCTTATGAAGTGGGTCGCCGAATCGCGCGGGGCTTCGCGGCGATCCGCCTTTGTACACCCGGGCCAAACACCAGCCGCAACCGGACCAAGGATCAATTTTCGCAACAGGTCTCTTCTATGCATGAATCATTTACCTTTCCTGTCCAACAGTCTCAAAGCATTGTCACGGTAGATCTTCTTCAGCACATCGTCATCCAAATCCAGACCATATAGAGGCCAATGATAGGTATAGCGAAAATAGAAATGTTCATCGGCGGTTTCCAAAACGCGAAACGTGAATCGATACATCTCGGTAGCCGTACTCATGTCTGTCCCATACATCAGTCTGTCCCTGTACTTTGAGTAAAAGCTACGGACCTGGCGTGGAATGGTCGCAGTCTGATAGTATCGAGCAGATATGTCCGCGTACAGATTGGGATAACGGTCGAGCAGCCTGCCCAAAATACTCAGATCGAAATCGCAATTGGCGAGATGACAGGCAATGAATGTCGTTCGGGGATTATCGCGCACAGCGTTCTCAAGAGTTTGGATCAATTTTGCATGATCGTAAATGCCTTCGCGTGTCAAGTCAATGCGCCATCGATAAGCGCTCATGAGGCCATCGTTAGTAGAATCCATCGGGAGGTAGGCCCAGTACGGGTCTGCGACATGAACATTAACGGGCATGCCTAATTCAGCGCACTTTTCGAAGAGTGGTTTCATGCGTGGATCATCCAGATGCATGTTGTGCGACGGGTCATCTTTCGACCGTGTGATACCCATGCCCTTGTCAGAAATTTCACCGACGCCGGTCGCACCCAGCCTGTAGCATTTTTCCAGTTCGGCAACCGCTCGCTCTGCCCATCCGGGTTCATCGAAACCCGTGTAGTCGAAGCCACACCATACGTCAAACCGCGCAGGATAGCGGCTGTAGCGTTTGATGATCTCTTCGAACTGGCTGCCCGTCCTGCCAGAAAGGATGATGATCTTTTCGATGCCTAGAGTATCCATCTTCTTTACCCAAGCGTCGAGTTCTCCAGGCGTACGCGCATAGTCGTGAGCATGCACATCAATGACCGGGTATCGCGCTCGTGTCACGTCCGTCACGGGCACCCTGAACACCGACTGGGGACGGTAGTCCCTTAATTTGAGGTTTTCCACGTCCTGCGCCAGGCTTGGTGCAGTGACCAACAAAGTGACGGCAACAGTGAGCAATACTTTATGAATCATCCTGGTCATCCACCTTTATACATTCCAAATATTTTCAGGGCGTTTTTGTTGTAAATTTTTTCCAGCACGTCATCCGGGAGATACAGACCATAGATCATCCATCGGCCTTGACGTCCTGCCGGTACAGAATCAAAGTATTCATCATCTGTTTCGAGGAAGCGATAGTAGCCCCGATAATTTTCTGCATTGGGTGCGTTGTCCATTCCGAACAGCACACGATCCTGGTATTTGATCATGAAGCGTCTTGCCGTGTAAGGCTGTCTGCCCAGTTCACTTATGCGCGCGTCAATGTCGACATAAAAGTTAGGATACTGCTCCAGCCACATGGCGACGCGACCCAACTCTTCCGGGAGATTGCCCATATGAGCGCCGATAAAAATTGTGTTCGGATGACGCGCAATCACCCTATTGCGTTGGTTGAGAATCTCTTCTTTGGACGGATAAGCGTCACCATAAAATGACCAATCGGGGTGACGCACCAGTTCTTCATAACGTTCATTGTATTTGTCGATAGGCCCGGCGTGAAACGCTTTAGGGTCAGAAACGTGAATCATGACGGGAATACCCAGTTCACCACATTTTGCCCAGATGGGATCGATTCGTGGATCGTCGACGGGTACGACCTTTCCACTCTTGTCCTTTACGGTAAGCCCGAGCGACTTGAAAATCTTGACGCCCCGAACGCCCATCTTCACAGCTTGCTCCAGACGAGCGGCTTCCTTCTTACCAAAGTCAGGTTCATCAATACGACTGAAATCCGGCGCAAAGAAAACCAGGATTCTGTCGCCGGCTATTTTCCTGGACACCTCCAGGTGTTTCTTGTAGAAATCGTCTCTTGATCGACCATCCAGGCTCACGCACATCCATACGCCTGCCTTATCCATTTCGTCCAGGAACTCCTGCGTTCGATCCAGATTGCCCAGGTGATTGTGAATGTCGATCACAGGAAACTTTGGTTTCATGACTTTGGTCTCCTTGACTACCAGCTGACTTTTCGGCTGCCAATCCAATAGCCTCAGGTCACCTTCCTGTGCCCACAAAGCAATCGCCAGGCCGTTCATCAGAGCGAGTAGTAGTGCCTTCTTTCTCATAGTTGTTGTGCGTCGTTGTTGAGAATATTTAGTATCAAATGTAGTGAACCATCCGGCCCCAAACATCCTTAACCCTTGCTATCGAGCTATTCCCTCATTCCTACCGGACTGATGGGAAAGATCGCCGGCTGACAACGCGAAATCAGTGCCCTTCTAGCCGTTCAAATCCGGAATCGATAATAACATCTTTCTGAAGGGGGACAAAGGAAGTTCATTATCAGCCCCGTTGCATTCGTTCAGAGCGAGTGCTGTCACCATTGCCAGCAGTGTCTCGCTCCATGAGTTCCAGGATAATTGCGCGCTGATATTCTACCGTTGCTTTTAGTTTATCGATCCTGGAGCGTGCGTTGTTGAGTTGGTGGCGCATCTCCTTCAACCGATCAACCTTCTTGCCGAGCTTCGAGCGAAAGTACTCAAGCAATGTGAGCAGATGTTCACGATCCAGTTCGTTTAAGTTGTTTTTTTTCGAAAGAAGCATAACGGTTTGTGCAGAAAACGTACTTAGAATATTTTCCTTTAATGATTTGTTCACGTGAAAACGTTTTTCGAAATGGCGGGCCTGCCAACCGGCAGACCCGCACGCCTGTAAATCAGCTACAAGAAAAAATAAAGCATATACTTACCTCGCATAGTTGTCGAATACACTTGGATGCGCGACCCTTAGCTTCGTGTAATCCAATTCCGCTTCAATGGCGCGCCCAATATCATCGTATGTTCCCCAGGCATTTCTTGGCCCGATCAGCGAAACCCAATCGGCAGTATTTCGGCCTTCGAGGTAAACGTTGTTCTTGGAGGCTCCATCAAGTGCAATAAATCCATATTCCTGCATCGCTTTCACGAGCATTTTGGCGAATGCCTTGTTTTTAGGATCCGATAGCCTCGCGGCCACAGCATTCTGGAGCGCTACAATATCAACACTGTGGTCGATGAAGATACGCGCGCCCATCGGTGCCATGTTGTTGTTAGGTGGTTGATTCCATGTTTCCGTTCGCAGCGCTGGCCAGAACCATCGCGTGGGATGCGGGTAGCCAATCGCCACCCTGACAGCATGATCAATGCGACCCCGTTGAATATCAATAGGACGGATCATACCCACCGTGTAGCTGCATCCCGAGCCTGTGTTCTGTCCGTATATCTCTGCCTGTCCCAATGCGCGCGGCACAAGTCCAGACTGTGTTTGAATGTCATCGAGGATTCTGCCATCATTGGCATAAACCCCGACACCTCCACCCTGGTTTGTGATCGTCCACGGATTCGTATTCTTGTTTAGCACAGCGCGCCACATCCGGTATTCAACAGGATGTCCATTGTAGTCCGGCGACGCCCGGTCGAGAATGATGAGCGGATAGTCATCGCCTGTTCCAGGCGACATGTTCGAAGGCGCATGTACGTTGAATTGCTTTCCGGCAATAGTAACACGCCATATCGGATCGCTTGGCTGTCCTACATATATAGGTGGCGTCTCACCCTGGTCATCAATACTGATCTTGGTGTAGTTCGCCGCAATATTGGCGACGATCAGGCTGGAATATTAAAAAAGCGGACAGTTGGGGGGAATAGGGTATATAACG
>QGUY01000341.1 GCA_003242315.1 Bacteroidota bacterium | reverse complement strand
GACGCACACAAAAATAATTGAGTGCATTGGCGGTACAGCAGCTAACAATGCATATAAATCATGCCGGCAGAGTTTGATGATTAATTATTAATTTGGACTGCCGGCACGCTTTATATGCGAACGTTGGCGGGCATTGTAGAGACACCAAATCAATTAATGATAAAAAAAGACGACATAATAAATTTCGGTGCCTTTAAATGGCAAGTGCTTGACATTAAGAACAGCAAGGCACTTATTATTACTGAAGGAATAACAGAACTGCGTTGGTATAATGATCATTTCGTTGATATAACTTGGGCAGAATGTGAATTGAGAAAATACCTTAATAATGAATTTTACAATACTTTTAATCAAGACGAAAAAGCGAAAATTGCTGCTGTGACAAATTGCAACCCCGACAACCCTTGGTTCAAGACAAAAGGAGGAACAGACACTATTGACAGCATATTTTTACTTAGTCTTGAAGAGGTTTGCAAATATTTTGGAGACAGCATTGAAACTTTGCTGAATAAAGGAAATCAAAAATGGTTGATAGATGATGAAAACAACCAAAAAAGACAAGCAAGATATAATGGAGAATACCATTGGTGGCGACTTCGTTCTCCAGGCTACTACGGACGGACTTCTGCCAGCATTAATTCCAGGGGCAACGTCTATGTCCGTGGGAATGGAGTATATGGCAGACCAAAAGACGGTGGTGGTGTCCGACCAGCTTTATGGTTGAAACTAGAATAGTAAGCTCAAAGGGATAGATGAATAAAATCAAAAGAAAACAACGACCCGCCAACATTGTATAAGCGTAATGCGGGCTGAACGGTTGAAATTCAGCATATTTGTTCTTTAGGAACTTTGCGGTGGGCGGACAGTGATTCGCTCCGAAACCCCGCACTACGCTTATACTTGACCGTTGTGCGCAAGCCATTTTAAGAAATGACGGACTACGAATTAGAAAAATGGATTTGGACTGAGAAGGACGTTGAACAAATGGGTTGGCATGACGCGACCATTTACGGACTTCGACTAAGTGAGAATCTTGAATTAGACCTCGACTACATTTTTCAATGGAACCAACCGGACATTGAAGGGTTTCAATTTACGTTTTGGGTTGCACCTGCGACATTGGTTTTTGAAAAACCGACAGACTTGTCATTTGAATTAACTCAATCATTTGACGACAAATTGAAAGCTATCCCAAAAGTTGTCACGATTAAAAATAGAGATTTAATCGCTAAACTTGACGGATAATGAAAAAGTCAAAATTCACCGAGAGCCAAATTATTGGCATTTTGAAGGAGCAGGAACAGGGCAAGAAGGTGTCCGATCTCTGCCGCGAGTATGGCATCAGTCAGCCGACATTCTACCAGTGGAAGAGCAAGTATTCCGGCCTGGACGTAAACCAGCTCAAACGCGTCAAGGAACTGGAGGCTGAAGTTTCGCAATACAAGAAGCTTGTTGCCGAACTGACTCTTGACAACAGGATACTCAAAGACCTGAATTCAAAAAAATTCTAGGGCCTTGCGAAAAGCGACAGGCTGTAGCTTACTCGCGGGAGCGTTACGCAATCAGTCTTCGCAGGGCCTGCAAACTGGTAGGAACCACCCCCTCAGTAGTTCGCTATAAACCAAAGCCGAAAGATGATGAGCCGATCCGGTCGCAGCTGCGACAAATGGCAGACCTGCATAGCCGATGGGGCTTTTGGATGATGTATCATCGGCTCCGGGCGATGAATTTCAAGGATAACAACAAACGTGTTTACAGAATCTATACCGAGATGAGACTTAATCTTCGGCGTAAGTATAAGAAACGGCTTCCGCTGCGAATAAAGGAGCCTTTGGTACAGCCGCTGCACCCTAATCTGACCTGGTCAATGGACTTCGTTCACGACGGCCTTTTTCAGGGAAAGCCATTCCGGGCATTCAACATCATCGACGATTTCAATCGGGAGGTCCTGTCGATCGCTATCGATACCAGCCTGACCAGTCAACGGGTGATTCGCGAACTCAACAAGCTCACCGAGTGGAGGGGTCGACCCGAACAAATTCGCGTTGACAACGGGCCGGAATTTATCGCCCAGGCACTGCAAGACTGGTGCGGCGAGCAGACCAAGCTAATATTCATTCAAAAGGGCAAGCCGCATCAGAATGGCTACATCGAACGCTTTAATAGAACATACCGCGACGAGGTGTTGAACGTGTTCGCCTTTGATAGTCTGAACCAGGCTCGCCTGGCAACGCAGGCATGGATGTGGGTTTACAACAACCAAAGACCTCACAGTTCCCTTGGGTATCTCACCCCGACGCAGTTCCTGTTGAAATATGGGAAACTCCACCAGCCGTTAGGCGGCGTGGCGTTTCCCACATTCCAACAGGATGCCGAATTCAACTGGGATTTTATAGTTGCTAGCTATGGGTTGATGATTTCGGCCTGGCCTATCCGTTTACAAGCGTTTAAAAACGACTAGAATCGGAATTAAACGGTTATAGTCGTTTAAATTTCGGATAGTCATTCCGTTGATGTATTACATTGGCGAAATGAACGTCATCAAACTTGAAGCGTTGGTGCATCGTGGCCGGCTGTGTGTATCCATACGGGGTCGGATGGACTCGCACGCTTTGGCGGCGGCTCGGGCAGTAGGCGGCCTGGTGTATTCCCGTACCTGGCGGTGTTATTACGTTCCCCATGCGCCGGGCGTGGTGGAGGTCCTGCGGCGGGCGCTGGCGCCGTTCGCGGAAACGAACGTGGATGAGGCCTCCTTTGCCCGCCATCAAGCGAAGATGGAACCTGTTGTAGTCATACCTCCCGGCTACGTCGAGGAGTTGGCAATACGACGTTACAGTGCAGCAACGGTCGACAATTATACGTCGCAGTTCGCGGCATTCCTTCGTTACATTTATCCGAGGACATGCGAGGAGATCCAGGAGGACGACATCCGCCGTTACATGCATTACCTGGTGGAGGACCGGCGCGTGAGTAGTTCAACGCAGAACATCGCGATTAACGCGATCAAGTTTTATCTCGAGAAAGTTAAAAAAGGACCGCGGTCCGTGTATGTGGTTGAGCGCCCGCGTGGAGAGGAGAAGCTGCCGGTGGTATTGAGTGAGCGTGAGATGCTGTCGTTGCTCGAGCATACGGACAATTTGAAGCACAAGTGCATACTGTACATTCTGTATTCGGCAGGCTTGCGGATGAGCGAAGTGCTGGCACTGAGGCCATCGGACCTTGATCCGGACCGTGGTGTCATCAACGTACGCGGCGGGAAGCACAATAAGGATCGTGTGACCCTCCTTTCACGGGTTACACTTGACCTTATTCAGCGATATATGGATGCATACCATCCCCGGGAGAGGCTTTTTGAGGGGCCAGGAGGGAAGCCGTACAGTCCCCGCAGCGTAAATGCGATCATCAAGCGGAGCGCGCAGAAAGCGGGGATTACGAAGAACGTGAGCGCGCACAAGCTGCGGCATAGCTTCGCCACGCATCTGCTGGAGCACGGGACGGACCTGCGCTACATACAGAGCCTGCTTGGTCATGAGAGTTCGCGCACCACGGAGCGCTACACGCATGTAACGACCAGGGGTTTGGATCAGATTGTGAGTCCCTTGGATAATTTGATGAAAGGCAGTAGCTTAGGTAACACCAATGAGGATATATAGGTGATACTGCATATACTGAATTGTTGGCGGTAATTTGAAGAAACAATTAACAACGAAAAACATTCAAGAAAATGAAGCTATAAGTAACTGTAAGAT
>QGUY01000066.1 GCA_003242315.1 Bacteroidota bacterium | reverse complement strand
ACCAGAACAGATCCACACGCAGTCCCTTCCGGGTAGGGCAACTTGCCGTGCTCTTTGACAATGAGTGAACGCCTTAGGGGTATCATCATCAATGTACCCAGCATCCCGCCAAAGGCGGCAAGGATGAGGATCGTGAGATAGCGGAAATATTCGTCGCCATTGCTTTCAGGAGACAAGAACAGGAAACCGGGCAGCGTAAAGACAACACCCGCAGCGATCGACTCTCCCGCCGATCCCGTCGTTTGAATGATGTTGTTTTCAAGAATAGTGGTCTTCAGGAATTTCCTGCCGAGCGTAATAGCAATGACTGCGATGGGTATGGAAGCTGATACGGTAAGCCCGGCCTTCAGCGCGAGGTAAACGGTAGAGGCTCCAAACAAAATTCCAAAGAGGGCGCCAAAGGTGATTGATTTGACCGTAAGTTCTGCAAGCGTTTGCTCCGGCGGAACATACGGTTTGAACGCTCGTTGTTCTTCCATAGGTTTAGGTTTTAGTTTAGGCTCTATTGAACCGAACCCATCCACTTTTTCAGGATGGGATTCAGCAAAATAAACAAAATCCCGGCAGTGCCGGTGAATGTAATTACAGTAAGGAAAAGGCCCGGGACTTCGCTGGGATTGTGCGGATCAAAACCTCCGGCAAACAAACCTGCCAGCAGGTTGCCCAAGGCAGCACCCACAAACCAGATCCCCATCATTTGTCCTACGTAGCGCGGTGGTGACAATTTCGTTACTGAACTTAGTCCTACCGGACTCACTGCCATCTCCCCTGCCGCATGCAGGAAATATGAGAAAATCAGCCACGTGATGTTCGGCTTCTGTCCGCTCGTCACCACCAAGGCCGCGAAGTACATCACAACAAAACCGAGCGCAAGTGTGATAAGACCTAGGCCGAACTTGACCGGCATAGAAGGATTAAGATTTAGCGCGGCGAGTCGTATCCACAGGCTGGCAAACAATGGTGCGAGGATGACGACAAACATCGGACTAAGCGACTGCAGCGATCCTGCTGGAAGTTCATAGCCAAGTACAATGCGATCAGCATAGTCGCGCGCGAAAAGATTGAACGACGACCCGTGCTGCTCATATCCCGCCCAGAACAACGCCGCGCCAATAAACAATGCGAAGATGACCAGTACACGCTTTCGCTCCTCCCGTGTCAAGCCGCCTGCTACCAGTATGTACAGAAAGTACAGCAACGTCACAGAGACGATGACGGCACCCACCGCTTCCGCAATACCACGCGCAGTGCTGATATCGATAACGCCCGTGATGTGCAGTAGTGCAACAAGCACCACTACGAGGATGAGGAATACCAACAAGGTCTTCGTTGAAGTTGTCGACGAAGGCGTACCGGTGAAACGTGCCTTTGGTTTGACACCTGCATCACCCAGAGTGTTGGCCCGCAGCCTGAATTGAATGAGGCCCAGTAACATTCCTACAGCAGCCAGTCCAAAACCCAGATGCCAGTTCACCTTTTCGGCAGCAAAGCTCACGGCAATTTGTCCCAGGAATGAACCTATGTTAATCCCCATGTAAAAGAGGTAAAATCCCGCGTCACGCCGGGCGCCTCCTTCAGGATAAAGGTCTCCGACCAGCGTGCTGATGTTAGGTTTTAACAATCCCGTACCTGCCGCCACACATGCCAGTCCTGCGAAGAACACTTCTTTGCCGGCTGGTATTGCCAACAAAGCATGACCTAACAGAATACAAAGTCCACCGCACCAGATAGCCTTTTGTTGTCCGAGGACATTATCGGCTAGCCATCCACCAGGTAGTGTGAGCAGATACACAGCGGCGGTGTAAAGACCGTAGATGGCGGCTGATTCCTCAACGTTTAATCCCAGGCCATCGGCAGCCGCAGGTGTTGTCATAAACAAGATGAGGATGGCGCGCATGCCGTAATAACTGAAGCGCTCCCACATCTCCGTGAAGAACAGCGTGCTCAGGCCCGAAGGATGTCCGAAGAAACCTTTCGCTGGGTTCATCGTTGGTTATGGTTTTTGGGTTTGGACAACTACTGCCGACCGTCTGGATGCCAGGAACATGTTAAACACGATCATAAGTGTGACGGCTACAGCTCCCACAGCGGCTACAAGGAACCACATCAACTTTGGATTGGATGCCATATAAGTTGTGCGCAAGACGTCAGCAAGGAATCCTCCAACAAATGCTCCGATAGCAACGGGCAGAAAGGCAAAGCCCATGAAGGTACCCGTTTGTTCAGGCGGCGCAAGTGAAGCAACATATTCATAAAAGCGCGGCGACTGCAACGATTCGCCCAACGCGAAGAGGGAAATTCCGAGCACGGTGAACGTAACCGTTCCGCCAGCACCCACGACCACCCAGGAAAGGCTGGCTAATATCAATCCACCGGTAATCGAAACAATGGGTTTGAATTTTCGGGTGAGAAGGGTAATAGGAACCGTGAGCAGGATAATTGACCATGCATCGATCGTCTCCAGGATCTCAAAATGTTCATAGCGCAACACTTCGAGCGTGTACAGCGGCAGAAGAAAAAAGATCTGCCAGAACATGATCCAGAACCCGGAGAAAATGACGAGGAACGATATAAAACGGAAATTGGTAAATACCATGAGCATATCGCGAAATACCTGGCCAAAGGTCCTTGTGCTTACTCCACCCGCAGGGGCTGGCGGCTCGCGAAAGAATAGGCGTGTGCCTATCAGGAGTAAAAGCGATGTTGCCGATGAGACGATAAGAACGAACTCGATCCCAAACTTTTGGCGCACGGGCAATGCCAGCATTGGGCCAATAGCGCCTCCAAAATTTACCAGCGTATAATAAATAGCGAATCCCAACGATTTCGTTTGAGGCTTTGATGTCCTGTCGACGGTACCGACAATGCACGGTTTAATGAGCGAACCGCCGATAGCCGTAATGATGAGGACGATGATTACATATGCCCTCGGTCCGATGGCATGAACGATACCTTTCCCTGCATCCATGCCCGCCAATCCTATGAGGAAATATCCGAAGGTGAAAATGGCAAAGCACGCGGTGAGGGATTTTTTAAATCCGTAGCGATCGACAAATACGCCAGCCAGCACAGGCAGAAAGAATATCAGGCCGGAGAAGATGCCTGCCAGGGTGCTGGCTTCGTCCTGGAGCCCAACCTTTTCGGCGATGAACACGACCATCACGGCGTTGGCGCCGTAGAAGGCAAGCCGTTCAAACAGTTCCAGGGTGTTGGCGACCCAGAAATTGGGTTCGAAACCGTAACGTATGTCGCGGTAGCGGTCACGCAGCGCCATGCGGAAGAGAAATTTTTGAACCAAATAAAATTTTATCCACTACCGTCATTCAAAATATCCTGTAGACAAGTAAAACTTTTCGCAAAAAGAAACCTAAAAGGGCGCGCGACTTCTGCAAATTATATAGCCTTTTACCGACAGCACTTTGGCCCGAAAAGGCCAAAAATATGTCATTTCAATCGTTTGTGCTAACAGTTATTTGGTAACTTTGTGCCAACATTATTAACCTGAACTGAACGTGTCATGGAACACAAAGGATCGGTACCTGACGATCCGTCCCTGAAGCGCGCCGGCATCACCGACGGTGTTGTGCACTGGAACCTTCCGCCCGAGGAACTGGCCGATATCGCTGTGCGACTCGGTCAGGCGGTGACGACTTCTTCAGGGGCCATCGCCGTTGATACCGGAGAATTCAAGGGCCGCGCACCGCGCGATCGTTTTATCGTTAGGGATATGATCACGGATGAAGAGGTATGGTGGAACGACATCAACATACCCTTCGATCCGGGCAGATTTGATCGGCTTCTTGATAAAGTAGGATCATATCTGAGCGGTCGCGAAATTTTTGCGCGCGATGTTTATGCGTGCGCTGATCCCAGGTACAGCGTCAATATTCGGGTTATCACCGAACAACCCTGGGCCAACCTTTTCGCCTACAACATGTTTGTACGCCCCGATCGGGAAGCCCTCGATGATTTCGTTCCTGACTGGCTTATTATCCATGCTCCCGGATTTCAGGCGGATCCTAATCGCGACGGCACGCGTCAACGCAACTTCTCCATCATAAACTTTTCGCGAAAGATCATTCTCATTGGTGGAACCGGATACACCGGCGAAATCAAGAAGGGCATGTTTTCAGTGCTGAACTTCATGATGCCGCGCATGCACGATGTGCTGCCGATGCATTGTGCCGCCAACATGGGAGCTTCGGGTGACGTTGCGCTGTTCTTCGGATTATCAGGTACGGGGAAGACCACGTTATCTACGGATACAGGAAGGCGGCTTATCGGTGATGATGAGCACGGCTGGACACCACAAAACACAATCTTCAATTTCGAAGGCGGATGCTATGCCAAGGTGATTCACCTGACCGAAGAAGGCGAACCGCATATATATCGCGCGATACGGAAGGGAGCTTTACTTGAAAATGTCACCATGCATCCAGGCACTAACGTAGTGAACTTCGACGATGCATCCCTCACCGAGAACACACGGGTAAGCTATCCCATCCATCATATTGACGATAGTGTGATTCCTTCCGTAGCCGGTGCACCGTCCAACATTTTCTTCCTGGCTTGTGACGCCTTTGGCGTTCTTCCTCCGATATCGAGACTTGCGCCGAAGCTTGCCACCTACTTCTTCATGAGCGGCTACACCGCGAAGGTTGCTGGAACCGAAACCGGTGTGTCGGAGCCTACGATGACCTTTTCCGCATGTTTCGGCGCGCCGTTTATGCCGCTCCACCCTAACGTATACGCCGACATGTTCCGCCGCAAGGTCAAAGACGTGGGCGCACGTATCTGGCTTGTGAATACAGGATGGACTGGCGGCTCATACGGTTCGGGCAAACGCATTGCGCTGAATCACACCCGCGCCCTGGTCCGTGCAGCACTGAGCGGTGCACTCGACAGCGTAGCGTTTCGGAAAGAGGAACACTTTGGTGTCGAAATACCCTTGTCGTGCCCCGGCGTTCCAGATGAAATCCTGGACCCTGCGAGCGCATGGCCTGACCGCGAAGCATACGCCAATAAGGCCGCGTACCTGGTCAACGCGATGAAACGAAACTACGATAGCCTCTGGGCTCTCCCCGGCGACAAGCAATCCCGCGGCGAGCTCAAGATCGCCTCGACCTAAGATATATTTAACCTAAACTTGAGAAAGGTATCCTGCGTGGCGGGGTACCTTTTTTATGTGTTGATGTGTTGATGAGCGCGAGTTGCGGTACCTGCCAGGCGCATCTGTAGCATTATGGTGGGCACAAGTAAGATGGGCATGCAATAAATTCGGCAGGTGGCCAACATCAACGCATTAACACATCAACACATCAACACATTCTCCATATCTTTGCCCCATGCAGCCATCAACCCGCAAGAAAAAGCTGGGAGGATATCCCGCGACGGGAGTCGTAATATCTATTACACTGGCGCTGGTCGTCATCGGCTTATTTGGACTGGTGCTTATCTATTCCAACCGCTTTGAGGCGATCGTTCGGGAGAATGTCGTGTTCAAGGTTTACACCCGTAACGGGCTGTCCGAAACGCAGCTCAAACAGGTGGAACAGGCACTGGCTTCCCGGGAATTTGTGGCCGATGATGAAAATGCTGTCGTCTTTGTCTCGCGTGAGGCCGCCGTCAAGGAGATGTCGGATCTCGCCAAATACCAGGATGTGCTGGGCGATAATCCCTTTCGCGACATGTTCGAGGTGAGGATCGCGCCCGCATATCACGACACGACGCGACTCGATTCCGTCAAAAGGGAACTCGAAAGCATGAGTGGAGTATTTGAAGCTGTCTATGAAAAGGATTTCCTCGACGCGGTAAACAGGAACTTCAGAACAGCCTCACTGATCCTCATCGGCGTGGATGCTATTCTCCTCATCACGGTCATCCTTCTCATCAATAACACGATGCGGCTCGCGCTCTTCTCACAACGATTCCTCATCCGCAGCATGCAGCTCGTTGGCGCAAAGAGCAGCTTCATCCAACGACCGTTCCTGATTCGTGCCGCATTGTATGGACTTCTTGCCGGCGTTCTCGCTGCAGCAATTATCTACTTTGGCACACAATACGCCAATGGCAAATTTCAACAGCTGCAGGAACTGCACGACGAGCGCATGTTCCTCATCCTCCTCGGATCACTCCTCGCAACAGGCACTCTTATTGCCGTTGTGAGCACCTTTGTTTCGATAAGGCGATATTTAAAAATGTCGTTGGATGAGCTATATTAGCGACTTCTTCAGTAGGCAGTGGGCAACAGACAGTTGGCAGTAGTAGGGACGCGCAACTTGCGCGTTTCGCATAGGAGAAAATAAGATAACAACCAAAACAACATGGACAAGAGCGGCCTTCCGTTTGGAAAGAAGAACTATAGATGGATGATCATCGGGATTGTCACGCTGGTGGCCGGCTTTGTGATCATGTCTCTCGATAAGGAACCCCACGGCTTTGGCGTTCTTGGCCTCACCATCGGCCCAATTGTTATCATGGCCGGATTCATTATTGAAATTTACGCGATACTCATTCCGCGCGAAAAGGAGAAATAAGTGTCCCTCATTGAGTCAATCATACTTGCCATTATCGAGGGGATAACGGAATTCCTTCCTGTGTCCTCCACTGGCCATATTATCATCGGTTCTACCCTTATGGGCATTGCCGATCAACCGCTGACGAAACTGTTCACCGTCGCCATTCAGTTTGGCGCCATCCTTTCTGTAATTGTTCTTTACTGGAAGCGGTTCTTTCAAACGTTCGACTTCTACCGAAAGCTTTTCGTTGCCTTCGTACCCGCAGCAGTGATCGGATTGCTCGTCGGCGACTATATCAACTTGTTGCTTGAGCGCGTTGACGTTGTTGGATACATGCTTATCATCGGCGGAGTATTCTTCCTGTTCACCGACAAACTCTTCGAAGAAAATGAACGCATGCCTTCCGAAGGCATCACGTATCCGGTGGCGTTGAAAATCGGATTCTTCCAGGCACTTGCGCTGGTTCCGGGTGTTTCCCGATCGGCAGCAACGATCATCGGCGGTCTTACACAACGTCTTAACCGCAAGACCGCGGCTGAATTCTCATTCTTCCTCGCGGTACCCACCATGTTCGCCGCATCCGCCTACAAGCTGTTTGGATACTATCGCGACGGGGGATCGTTTGGGGAACGGGAGCTGCTCGTGCTCGCAGTTGGAAACGTCGTCGCGTTTATCGTCGCCTTGCTTGCCATCAAGTCGTTCATCAGTTATCTCACGCGTCACGGCTTCAAAGTATTCGGATATTATCGCATTGTCCTGGGCCTCGCGATCCTGATCCTCTATTATCTCGGTGTTGACCTGGCCATTGTATGATGGATCGTCCCGCTGATGACGGTCGCGTTCTCCTCGTTGACAAGCCTCTGGGCTGGACATCCTTCGATGTCGTCAACAAGATCCGCAAGAAGCTAGGTATAAAAAAAGTGGGACACGCAGGAACGCTCGATCCATTGGCGACAGGTCTCCTCATTATCTGTACCGGAAAGAAAACACGCGCTATCGAACAATACATGGGCCTCGATAAGACGTACACAGGGACGATAGTACTTGGTGCGGAGAGTCCTTCGGGCGACCTTGAAACTGAGCCAATACCCGTGGCCGACCCTACTCACTTAAGCGATGAACAAATACGAGAAGCGGCACGGACTTTCACAGGTGCCATCGAGCAGATACCGCCCGCCCATTCCGCGGTGAAAGTCGGCGGTAAACCCGCTTACCTCCTCGCAAGAAAGGGAAAGCCCGTGGAGTTGAAACCCAGAACCGTACGCATTCACGAATTTGAAATCACCTCCATAAACCTCCCGGAGGTAACCTTTAGGGTAACGTGTTCGAAGGGTACTTATATTCGAAGCCTTGTGCGCGATTTCGGCGCGCATCTTAAAGTCGGCGCATACCTTTCGGCGTTGCGCCGTACCCGCATCGGTGATTTCCGCGTTGAGGATGCAAGTTCGATCGACGCGATTGAGTAATAAAATACTTTAACTTCGCCCCTTATCAAAGGTACAGCGAATGAAGATTTATCATGGACTGGATGATTTCGTGCGTCTCAACTATGCAGTGGTGACGAGCGGAACCTTTGACGGCGTCCACCTGGGACACCAGAAAATCCTGGCGCGCTTGATAGAGATCGCCAGGCGACATCAGGGAGAGTCGGTGGTCCTCACCTTCTGGCCCCACCCCAGGCTGGTCCTTCATCCCGAAGAAGATACACTCAAGCTGCTGAACACTTTCGAAGAGAAAGCCGAGCTGATGAAAGAAGCGGGCATCAACCACCTCGTCCGCATTCCATTTACGAAAGAATTTTCGAACTACACTTCCGAAGAATTTATCCGAAAAGTTCTCGTTGAAACACTGGGGACACGCAAGCTCGTGATCGGATACGATCATCGCTTTGGCCGAAACCGGGAAGGAAGCTTTGAACAGCTGATGGCGAACGCGCCAAAGTATGGTTTCGAGGTCGAAGAAATTCCCCGGCAGGATGTCGACCACGTTGGTGTCAGTTCAACACGTATCAGAAACGCGCTGGCCGTGGGCGACATCCAGACTGCGACGCACTTCCTGGGGCGGCCTTACAGTATTACAGGCAGAGTAATACACGGCGATAAACTCGGGAGGATACTCGGATTCCCAACGGCCAACATAGAGATCGATTCAAAATTCAAACTCATACCCGCCGATGGCATATACGCCGTAACTGTAGACCACGAACATCATCGCTATAAGGGCATGATGTACATTGGCAATCGTCCGGCCGTTGCGGGGACGCATCATGGACTTGAAGTCAACATCTTTGATTTCAATCGCGATATTTACGGTGACGACATTACTGTTCACTTTCACGACAGGATACGTGAGGACAGTATGTTCCAGGACCTCGAGGACCTGAAACGTCAACTGGCAAACGACAAAGAAGAGACGTTGAGAAGGCTTGAGCACATCAAACTGAACAAGTGATGGAAAAGCCCTTGTGGACACCGTCGGAAGCATTTGTTGAAAACTCCAACCTGAGTCGGTACAGGAGGTGGCTTGCCGAAACGAAAGGTGTGCACACAAGTACCTACGCAGAATTGTGGAAATGGTCTGTTACGGAAACAGACGCCTTCTGGAAAAGCATCATAGAGTATTTCAACATCGCTTACGAAGGATCACCCGATCCCGTGCGCTCCGGAACGAAAATGCCCGGCGTGCGATGGTTCGAAAACATGCGGCTGAATTACGCTGAACACATCCTTCGTAACGCAACTTCATTGCAGCCTGCTATCCTTTTCAGGGATGAATCAGGGAGCGATCGCGAAATCAGTTGGGATACCCTCACACGTGAAGTTGCTTCCCTGCAAGCCTACCTGCGCTCCGTCGGCGTACAACGTGGCGACAGAGTAGCGGCATTCCTTCCCTGTTCACCTGAGGCCACCGTTGCATTCCTGGCCACGAGCGCTCTTGGCGCGGTATGGTCGTCATGCTCTCCCGACTTTGGCGCGGGTGCCGTAACGGATCGCTTTGCGCAAATTGAACCTGTGGTCCTGATCGCGGTTGATGGGTACAGATACGGCGGTAAATTCCATGACAAATCATTAACGGTGAGCGAAGTCATCGCCACAATGCCAAGCCTTCGCAAAGTTATTATGGTGGAACACCCTGAAGCATCGGGCGTAACATCCTCCGATCGGATCGTGAGCTGGCGTGATGTGGTTCGTTCCACCGATGAAGCGGTCTCGTTCGATCGCGTTCCTTTCAACCATCCCCTTTGGGTGCTGTACTCTTCGGGAACAACAGGTTTACCGAAAGCCATGACGCACAGTCATGGAGGCATATTGCTCGAACAGTTCAAGTACGGTCCCTTTCACAACGACTTCAAGAAAGGTGAACGCTGCTTTTGGTATACCACCACCGGGTGGATGATGTGGAACTACATTCAGGGAAGTCTTCTTACCGGGGGCATACTTACCCTGTACGACGGAAGTCCGGCTTATCCTGATATGAATGTGTTGTGGAAGTTTGCTCAGGATTTTCGTACTGACCACTTCGGCACCAGTGCGGGCTTTATCCTCGCTTGCAGGAAAGGGGGTGTGCGACCTGGCAACGACTTTGACCTTTCTGCACTCCGCTCCCTGAGTTCCACGGGAAGTACGCTTCCTCCAGAAGGTTTTGAGTGGGTCTATCGTGAAGTAAAGCGAGACTTATGGCTTGCGTCGATGAGTGGAGGAACAGATGTATGCAGCGCGTTTGTCGGAGGCAATCCAACGCTCCCGGTATATTCCGGCGAGATTCAGTGCCGTGCGCTGGGATGCGCGCTTGAAGCGTATGATGAGAATGCAAATTCGATAAAGGAAGAGGTAGGCGAAATGGTAATCACCAGGCCAATGCCGTCGATGCCGATATACTTCTGGAATGATCCTGACTTTACTCGGTATCGCGAAAGTTACTTCGAAATGTTTGAGGGTGTATGGCGACATGGCGACTGGATAAAGATCACATCGCGGGAAGGCATCATTATCTATGGCCGGTCCGATGCCACCCTTAACCGCGGCGGTGTGCGGATCGGTACGAGCGAAGTTTATCGTGCGGTTGATACGGTGGAATCCGTTAAGGACAGCCTGGTAGTGTGTGTGGAAAAACCGGGGGGTGAATTCTGGATGCCGCTGTTTGTCGTCATGAAAGAAGGGAAGAAACTCGACGACAAAATCAAGGAGGCCATTCGCCACGCACTTCGCACGCAATACAGTCCGAGGCACGTTCCGGATGAGATTATTGAAGTGGATGACATCCCCTACACTATCAGTGGCAAGAAAACTGAGACACCGGTAAAGAAAATCCTCGCCGGTGTGGATCCGGGAAGAGCCGTACACGCCGGCGCACTTCGCAATCCAACTTCCCTGGACGCCTTTATCGCCCTGGCCCGGCAGCGGGGCTGATCCCGTTTCGCGGATTGTGCTATGTTTGCGTCATGAGAAAAACAGACATCAGATTTACCGTTTCCCTCGACGCGAAGAATATCCCTGAAAAGATTGAGTGGGATGCCACTGACAAGCCCCTCGATACGCCATCCGAAACCAAGGCTATAAGCCTCGCCCTGTGGGATCCAAAACAAAAAAACACACTGCGTATCGATCTGTGGACCAAAGACATGCCCGTTCATGAAATGAAGCGATTTTATGTCGACTGCATTGGTGGTCTGGCCCAGAGCCTGCTGCAATCCACGGGGGATGAAGTGATGTCGGGTGAAATGAATGCCCTGTGCGAGAGGCTGGTCGAACACCTTAAGAAGAAGCCGGACTAATTACGGGCGAGCTACCCTCCCACTACCGCTCTAACTTTTTTCGCAAACGTTTTAACTACGCGAATTGAGTTTTTTTATCGAAATTGGGCTGACAGCCCTCGCCATCAGGCGGGCAATCAACCAACCAAAAACCCTATGAGGAGGAGCACATATTTGAACATGCTGGCTGGACTCTTAGTGGCCAGCCTGACGACATCGGTCTATGCGCAGACAACGATTTCAGGTACCGTAAAAGATGCAGCAGGACAGCCCTTGCCGCAGGCCAACATTTCTGTGGAAGGCAAGATGGTGGGAACGGTCACCAACATCCAGGGTGAGTTCACGCTGAGTGTTTCGGACCCCCCACCCATTACGATTATCGTATCGTACATCGGGTACCAATCACAGCGTATCGAAATTACAAACGAAAGTGCTTCCGGTCTGGAAGTCATACTCAGCGAACAGACCGTTCTCGGGCGTGAGGTCGTTGTTTCGGCTTCGCGTTTTGAAGAGAGCTATCTCACATCACCTGTAACGGTGGAAAAGGTAGATCTGCTCGCGATCCAGCAGGCTCCGGTAGCGGAATTCTACGACGCCCTTGCCAACGTTAAAGGCGTACAGTTCACTTCCAGCAGTCTGAACTTTCCTCAAGTTAATACGAGAGGGTTTGCCACCATCGCCAACGTACGCTTTGTACAGCTGGTAGATTGGATGGACACCTCCGCTCCGCTGCTGAACTTCCCTACCGGAAACATCGTGGGCCTGAGCGAACTCGATGCCGAGAGTATGGAGTTGCTCCCCGGCACAGCTTCCGCGTTGTATGGACCCAACGCATTCAACGGTGTGTTGATCATGACCAGTAAGAGTCCGTTTGATTATCCCGGCCTGAGCGTGCAGCTTAAGGGAGGAATCACCACATCAGACGCACAGGGAGAATCATTCCCCATGTACAACTTCAGCGTGAGGTATGCCAAGTCTTTCAACAACAAGTTCGCGTTCAAGGTAAACTTTTCCCTGCTTGACGCCGAAGACTGGCATGGTAACGATTACACACATGACATTAACCGTCCCGACTACCAGGCTGACCTGACGAAACAGCCGAACTTCGACGGCGTAAACCTGTATGGCGATGAAATACAGATTCTCGCCCAGGTGCTGCCATTCGGGACTTTCGACCTTCGGCGTACAGGATGGCGCGAAGAAGATATTCTGGACAATCGCGATGCGCGCAGCATCAAGGGTGATGTCGCGCTTCACTACCGACTGACGGACGAACTTGAGTTGTTGTACAACTACCGCTACGGCGGAGGAAGTTCGGTTTATCAGGGTTCGCAGAAGTACGCACTGCGCAATTTCACGCAGCAATTCCACAAACTTGAATTGCGTTCAGACGACTACTTCGTTCGGGCATATCTCACCGCAACGGACGCCGGAGATTCCTATAACGTGGGCGCACTTGGTGCCATTATGAATGAGTATATCAGTCCGACAGCAAGCGTTTGGGCCCCTACATACATCCAAACTTACATACTGGCAATGCAGGGCTACATACCGGGCGTGCCGTCCGGAGATCCGTCGGCAGCGCATGCAGTAGCGCGGTCAGTCGCTGATCAGGGCAGGCCCCAGGTCGGCACCGCGGAGTTCCGTAGCCTGGTCGAGCAAGTCAGGAACAATTACTTCCAGCGTACACCGCCGGGCGCAAAGTTTATTGATAACTCACGCCTGTTTCACGGAGAGTTTAACTACAATTTCGCTGACAAGATTGACTGGGTCGACATTCTCATAGGCGGCAACTTCAGACAGTATAGTTTATTTTCCGAGGGTACGATCTTCAACGAAGACCCGGACACCGGTACAAACTTCAGACGCATCAACATCAATGAAGTTGGTTTCTTTGCGCAGTTCACGAAAACGATCGCCGAGTCGCTCAAACTCACGGGGTCACTACGCTACGACAAGAACGAAAACTTCGATGCCCAGGTAACGCCCCGGATTTCCGCTGTGTATACGTTCAATGATTCCCATAATATCAGGGCATCATTCCAGACGGGTTTCCGGAATCCTGACACGCAAGCGCAATTCATTTACTTCCCTGCCGGAACAAATACCCTACTCGGTAGCACGCGCTCAAATGCAGAAAGGTACGGCCTCCACGAAGGCGGTGCCTACACATTGGAATCCTACCTGAGGTATATCGATGGTGATGGAATTCTTGACGAAGATGGAAACCCCATAGGTGGAGATCCAAGCGTACTGGAGGTGGCCAACATTGACTACGTAGGTCCGGAAAAACTCAGGTCTTTTGAGATTGGCTACAAGGGCGTCTTCAACAACGACCTGTTGGTGGACTTGAATGCCTACTGGACTTCGTATACAGATTTCATCGGCGGAGAGGATTATGTACTCCGCTCACCCACCACACACCAGGGACAGAAAGTTCCTGCGGGAACCATATATACACCGTATGTAAACTTCCCCGAAGACGTAACATCGTTCGGGGTCGGTGTAGGCATCACTTACAACCTGCCGCGCGGGTTTAGCCTTACCGGAACATACAATTACGCGACATTTGACGACAACCGCGAAGAGAACAGTCAGTTCCGGGCGGGCTTCAACACGCCGGAAAACAAGTTTACCGTTGGGCTTGCAAACCGCAAGATTGCCAGGAACTGGGGTTTCGCGATCAACTACCGCTGGCAGGAAGACTTCCTGTGGCAATCGGACTTCGGAGAGTGGGTGGTACCTGAATTCGGTGTACTCGACGCTCAAGTCAGCTACAAAATCACTTCGCTCAAGACGATGCTGAAACTGGGTGGCACCAACCTGTTCGGTAGCGACTACCGGACAAACCTTGGTGGACCTTTCGTTGGACAAACGTATTACCTCTCGCTGACCTTTGATGAATTCCTTCGTTAATTCCGAAAGCCATGAAAACCGCAACTCGACATATTCTCTTCTTTCTCTCCGTTCTAGCCTTTTCATGCGAACAGGAGTATAAAGTATACACGAATGATCCCTGCGATGGAAGTGACCCCAACATCATTTGTCCTCCCGCGCCTATCGATGATTGTCCCGATGATGCATCGGCGGGCTCTATCGATCTGACAAAATTCGTGGCGATCGGCAACTCACTCGGCGCAGGATACCAGGCTGCCGCCCTGTTCACGGAAGGTCAAAACAATTCGTTGCCTAAAATTTTGGCGACACAATTCGCGTGCGCAGGGGGAAACCCTACTTTCAATCAACCGGATATCGGCTCCGTCAACGGTTTCAACGCCCTGTTCTCAAACGTAGGCCTTGGCGTGATCCTGGGCAGACTTGTTCTGTTTGAAGACGCGAATGGAGATATCCTCCCCACCCCGGCTGGAACTCCCGGACTTCCGCCGCCATTTAACACCGCCGACCTGCCCGGACCTTACACCGGCGATAAGTCAGCGCTCAACAACTTCAGCGTGCCCGGTATCCTTCTGGGTCAGGCTTTGATTCCGGAGACGGGCGGGCCTCCTTCCAGTGACCCTGGTTCACCGTACAGCCCCTACTACGCACGGTTTGCCAGCGACCCTGGAACGTCAACCATTCTTGGTGACGCCATCGCCGCGCAGGGTACATTCTACTTCTTCTCCCTGGGAGTTAACGATGTTCTTGGCTATGCCATCGGAGGCGCATCGCAGGAAGCGATATTCACCAGCGCTAGCGACTTTGAGACTCAATACAACATCGCCTTTGGAAGTCTGCTCGCAGCACTGCCTAATGCGAAAGGCGTAGTGTTGAATATTCCCGACCCTCTATTGTTGCCGTATTTTAATCTCGTGCCCTGGGATGCTATTGAGCTCGACCCTACACTGGCTGGTGCCCTCAATGCCGCCTTCGCAGGCTTTAACGCAGCGCTCGACGGCCTCGTGGCAAACGGTCTGATTTCCGCAGATGATGCCGCGATACGCAAGGTTTCCTATAAAGCGGGTGTTAATCCCATCCTGATTGTCGATGAGGATCTTGAAGATCTGGGTCCGTATTTCGATGGTCTGTTGGGCATGGGACTCATCGACGAAGAGCAGCGGGCAGCGCTTGCGCCTTATGAACAAGCCCGACCAATGCAACAAGGTGAGTTTGCAACTTTTCCAGCAGCGCTTACGTTAGGCAGGCCCCTGGATCCTGGTAATCCAAATTCCATACACGGGGTAGTTGTGCCGGCTGGCGACCAGTATATCATCACCAGGACCGAGGCAGAGACAATCAGAGAGCGCACTGCGGCGTTTAACCAAACAATCAGTACCGCCGTTGCCGGCAGTGGTGGACGGTATGCCCTTGCCGACGTTCACACCAAATTAACGGCCTTTGCAAATACAGGGATAGACTTTTCCCACGGTGTTGTATTGACGCCGTCGCTGGACCCGCCTACCGGGGTATTTTCAGAAGACGGTGTGCATCCGAACAGCAGAGGCTACGCTTACCTCGCCAATTTCATTATTGACACGATCAACCAGGCGTTTGGTGCAAGCATTCCGCACGCGAACGTAGGTGAGTATGGTGCGACTATGCTGCCCATCGCAGCGCAGTGATAGGCGCAGTTGCAGATGCAGTTGCAGACGCAGGGGGTAAACCACTGCATCTGCAACTGCCTCTACATCTAATCCTTCTCAACCGGATACCCCGCGGCCTTCCACGCCTTGATACCGCCTTGAACGGAGTATACGCTATCAAATCCCATATCGATCATGATACGGGCTGCTCTTGAACTTCGTACTCCACTACCACAGTAGAGGTAATAGCTGCGCGACCTGTCGAGATCTTTTACCTGCTTTTTGAAGTTGCGCGAATCGACGTTGATGTTTCGCGCACCTTCGATGTGCCCTTCCTCGACTTCTTTGGGTGTGCGCACATCGATCAGAATTGCACTCGTGTTATTCTCCGTTTTCTTCTTCAATTCGTCAACGGATATTTCAGGCTGCGCCATCGCGAAAGCCGATGGGAGGAGCAGGAGGAGGGAAAGAAGTGGGAAGCGCATGGAATGATGATTAGTGATTAGTGATTAGTGATTTGTGATTTGCGATTTGTGCTTGCCTGAATAGGGTTGACTGTTTTTATCGTATAGTGTCTACTCGCTGTAGACCACTTGTGTAACCGCTCGTGAATTTAACATTTCTGTCTTTTAG
>QGUY01000065.1 GCA_003242315.1 Bacteroidota bacterium | reverse complement strand
ATTTACACTGGCCATGCTGGCTTACGCGTCTGCAAGGGATATCGACCCAGGGTTGGCCTGCAGACGGTCGGGGTTTGATCTGGACGACTTCCGCAATAACCCGGATGCCGGCATTTCCGCTCCGCAGATCGAGAACCTATGGAGAGATCTGGTCACTGTGTCCAACGACCCGTTGTTTGGCCTGCACCTGGCCGAATCGATGCAACTGGCGGCGTTGGGCGTAGTGGGACAGATCATCCAATCCAGCCGAAATGTTCAGGACGCCCTCACGCAGGCTGGGTCCTTGGTGCCGCTGGTTTCGGAGTCGTTCCAGATGCGGACCGAACAGGTCGGGAAGAAGGTGTTCATTTATCTTCTTCCGGACCAAAGTGTAAAGTCGGACTACCCACACACATACCAACAGATGACCGATTATTTTGCGGTCTTCACTATTCACGAATTGGATGGATTGCTCTTGAAGAAGGTCGCGCCACTGGCGGTAGAGTTTCCGTATGAGCTCTCCAACAGGAGTGAATACGCCCGGTTGATGCGGTGCAACATTCGGCGAGGAAAGGAGCTTAAGATCACACTGGATAGCGCCTACCTGAAGGAGGAGATCATTTCAGCGAATTATGATCTGCAGAGATACCTGATTGAATCCATAAATGGCCACCTTCAGAAGGATAAGACCGACTTCGGATCAAAGGTATTCAACCACCTCCTGTCCAACGCATACCTTTTTGATGCCACGCTCGAATCCACGGCAGCCAATTTCAATGTCAGCGCCCGTACGCTTCAGCGAAAACTTCACGACGAGGGCCGCACCTTTCAACAAATAGCGGATGATGTAAGACGTCATCTGGCAGTCACCTACCTTTCTTCCGGAAAACACCAGGTAAAGGACGTTGCCTTCATGCTGGGCTACAACGAGCAAAGCGCCCTCGTGAGGGCGTTTAAAAGATGGACGGGGAAGACTCCTTCGGAGTTTAGTAGACAGTTGGCAGTAGTACGCAGTGGGCAGTAGGCAGTGTTAGGCAGTTGGCAGAGGGGAGTATAATATCCACTCCTTACAATCACAGCTAACGCACAAGAAAATAGACCTCTGCGCGCTTCAGTGTCCTCCGTGCCTCTGTGGTGAAGATTTCCTTCCTCTAATAACCAACTTCACCCCCTTCACCACGGCCAACAGGACAATTCCACCACCAAATCCTAACAAAAGCTCGCCGAGAATCGCGGGCATACTTTCCATCAGGTGGTGGAGATACTCAATGTTATGCATAAAGATTCCACCGGATACGAGAAGCAGGGCAACGGTTCCAATAACACTTAGAAGCTTAATGATGATTGGGAGTGATCTTACCAGCGCCTTGCCAAACAGTGTCACCGTTCCCTTCGCGCCCGAGAGTTTTATGAGTCGGAAACCTATATCATCCATTCGGACAATCAGGGCAACGAACCCATAAACTCCGACCGTCGCCAGCAACGCAACGACGGAAACCGTCAGGATCTGGACGGTAAGGCTTTGTCCGATGACACTTCCCAACGCGATGATCACAATCTCTATGGAGAGGATAAAATCCGTGGTAATAGCGGCCTTGACCTTAGACTTTTCCAGTTCCGGTCCGCTTTCCTTTACCTCTTCAATCACTTCCTCACCCTTTTTTGGACGGTGGAACAAGAACTCGAAAATTTTCTCGACGCCTTCGTAGGCCAGATAACAGCCGCCAAGAACAAGAATTACCCTAATAATTAACGGTGTGAATGCCGTCAGCAGGAGCGCGATTGGTACGATGATGAGTTTGTTAAGGAGCGAACCCTTCGTGATGGCCCATAGTACCGGTATTTCACGACTCGCCAGGAAGCCCGTAGCCTTCTCTGCATTCACTGCCAGATCATCGCCCAGTATACCCGCGGTTTTCTTTGTAGCGATCTTGCTGGCGACAGCCACATCATCCATTAGCGCCGCTACGTCGTCGAGTACTGCAAATATGCCTGAAGCCATTAAAGAGGTGGTGTGCGAAACGTTCAAGTACGGGCGTCAAAGATAGATAAACGAGCGTAACGGCAACAGGGGAAATTATTGGTCAAACAAAAAGCATGTTGAGTAGAACGCACCACAGCCTCTTGAGAAATAGCTTTCCCAGTGGCACACTTTGCCGTGGAGCAAAGATTGTATGCACGTAATGAATCAAACTCAAAGTGCAATGAAAAAGTACACGATTGCCGTCCTTGTAGGAAGCCTTCGGAAGGAATCCTATAACCTGAAGATGGCCAGAGCGTTGATGGCGATGGCGCCGGAAACCCTGTCGTTGGAACTGATTTCGATTGGCGATCTTCCCCTATACAACGCGGACCTTGAAAGCACGCCGCCGGAACTCTATAAGTCGTTTCGGGACCAGATAAGGAATAGCGATGGAGTACTCTTTCTCACTCCGGAATATAACCGGTCCGTACCGGGGGTTCTTAAGAACGCCATCGATGTAGGTTCCCGTCCGTATGGAAAGAGTGCATGGGAGGGAAAGCCCGGCGCGGTGATCAGTGTTTCGCAGGGGTCTATGGGAGGATTTGGTGCCAACCACCACCTCCGCCAATCGCTCGTGTTCCTCAACGTTCCGGCCATGCAACAACCGGAAGCGTATATTGGCAATGCGAAAAAACTGTTCAACGAGAACGGAGAACTTGTAAGCGATTCGACACGGGAGTTCATGCAAGAATTTCTTGACGCGTTTGAACGTTGGGTGGCCCTTCACGCGGGGCATGAGGTGTCGGTGTAGGGTCATCTACTTCCACTACGGGTGTCGGTTAGGCGTATCGGTTGGTTAATAGCCGTTTTTTGAATGTGGGGAAATTATCGGTGCCCCATTTGAAAACATTTGATACCGTAGCGCTTTCCCGATACTCCTTACATTGGGGGCATCATGAAAGGTGCCCTTGCCATTTGGTTTACCGTGTTGACTGTCCCGCTTTCGGCGCAGGTAGTGGTGAAACTCGATTTTTCGCTTCCAACCCATACTGTCTCTCCTTATTTATATGGAAGAAACAATTCGTTATCGGGATACCCCGGCAGCGACTTCACGCCCGAGTGGACGCGCCTGAAAGACGCCAAAGTTCGCTTCTTTCGGGAAGGGGGAGGAAATAACAGCACCAAGTATAACTGGAGGCGAAAACTTTCCAGCCACCCCGACTGGTATAACAACGTGTATCCGAATGATTGGGACTTTGCGGCCCAATCCCTGCAGGATAATATCCCGAATGCCCAGGGCATGTGGTCATTCCAACTCATTGGAAAGGCCGCCAAGACAACAACGGCGAACTTTAACGATTGGGAGTACAACGGTTCGCAATGGTGGACCGGCGTGGCGCAGAATTTAGCGGGTGGCGGAGTGGTGAATCCTTCCGGCGGAGCGAAAGCGCTGGTTGAAGGAGATCCGGAACTATACCTGGAAAACTGGACGGCTGACTCGACGGTAGGGATATTATCCCATTGGTTTGACGAATTGCTGCTCGACAAGAATCAGCTCGTCTACTGGAGCATGGATAACGAGCCGGAGATCTGGCACGGCACTCACGATGATGTCATGCCTGTACAACTTTCAGCTGAGGATTTCATGCAACGCTATTTCGACGTCGCAAAAAAGGCCCGCGCGATATTCCCAGGGATTAAACTGGTCGGGCCGGTTCCGGCCAATGAGTGGCAATGGTATAATTGGTCAGGAGGCATAACGCAGAACGGTAAAAATTATCCGTGGCTGGAATATTTTATCAAGCGTGTAGCGGAAGAACAACAGGCTACGGGCATCCGGTTGTTGGATGTGCTCGATATTCATTTCTATCCAAGTTCTTCCGTTGCGTCCGAGGTTGTGCAGTATCACAGGGTATACTTCGATAAGAATTACATTTTCCCGGAGGCAAATGGTGTGAAGAATGTGACAGGAACGTGGGACAACAGTCAGAACAAGGAGTACATTTTCGAACGCTGTAAGGAATGGCTCGATCAATATATGGGTGAAGGCCACGGAGTCACATTTGGCGTAAGCGAAACAGGTATTAATTTCATAAACGCCAGTACAACAGCGGTATGGTATGCCAGCACGTTGGGAGAGTTCATGAAGCATAAGGAAATGGAGCTTTTTTCTCCCTGGTCATGGCAGCCTGGCATGTGGGAGGTATTGCATCTTTTCTCCGCATATAATAAGAACGCGTTTGTGTCAGCCTCGTCCTCGGAAGAAGAATTCGTTTCCGCATACCCTACCATAAATGAAGCCGGGGATTCCGTGACGTTAGTTTTGGTCAATAGATCAGTGAGCGCAACCAAATCTGTTAGGGTTTCTTTCAACGGATTTATCCTGGCAGGCGAGCCCTTTCAATTGATGGAACTCAGCAACCTTCCTCCATCGGAGACTTTTGTGTCACATACTAGCAATGCACTAAAAAAGTCGTCTGTGTCTGCAACAGGTAACGTTCTCGCGATCTCCTTACCACCCATGTCAGTAACTTCAGTGCTCCTTAAGGGCGATAGAGGGGAGGTGATAACGGGAACCGAGGAAGCGATCGGGCATTCTTTATTTCAGGTTTATCCCAATCCAGTTTCAGGAAATTCTGAGCTAACGGTAGAAATTCGTTCCTACGGGAAAGCCATAGTAAGTCTGCTGGATGTCAACGGGAAGGAAGCCAAGTCAATTCTCGACCGATCGATTGATAACGAAGGGTATAAAAATACCTTTACTATTGCCGACTTGCCGAATGGAATATATTTTCTTCGGCTGACGCTGAATGGTAAAGTATACCATAGAAAGATATCGAAATTGTGATCTTGGATTCCGCCCAAATGGCGGAAATTTTTTCAGCGGCCGCGCGGAATTGTTGGTATTTTAGCAGAAATGAAGTCACCTATATTTATCCGGCGGGCCTTTCATGCCTCAGTATTATTGACAATCATATCCTACTGTGCATCTGCCCAGGCCAGCTTCCCACTTCGCGTCAGCGACGACAAACGCTATCTCGTGGATCAGCAAGGCAAGCCGTTTCCGATACTTGGCCGGACCGCCTGGTTTATCATATCGCAGCCTGAAGAGGGATACCGAAAGTTTATTGAGAACACGTTGTCGCACGGGCACAACGCCATCGAATTTGCGGCCATCACACATTGGCCCATGGGCAACAACGCACCCTTCAACGGAGAGGGTGAAGTGCCGTTCCTGAGACGACTCGACGGATCAACGTGGGACGGTAAGCTCAAGTACAGTTCGCTTCCATTAGAGGCACCGGACTTTACAACGCCTAACGAAAAGTACTGGCGGTATCTCGACCGCTTTCTCGCATACTGTGAAGAAAAGGGACTCCTGGTCTTCATGTTCCCCGCGTATTTGGGATATGCGGGAGAGGAGCAGGGTTGGATGAAGGAGCTTGTCGCAAACGGCAAAAAGAAAACGACGGCTTATGGTGCGTGGGTGGCGGAACGCTATAAGCATCGGAAGAATATCGTGTGGATGCTGCTCGGAGATATGGGAGAATTCAATGAAGAGCAGCGGATTGCGGAACAGGCGCTTATCGATGGACTCAAGAGCGTGAAAGACCAACAGTCCGTACTATACACTGCTGAGTCGCACAGCGGACAAAACGCGGCCGACAATCCTTACTTCGGCCATGAGATGACATTGAATGGAGTATATACGTGGGAGTTGAAAGTTCCGGTGCCGTATCTTGGCCGCAAGGCTTATGCCCACGAGCCGACTATGCCGGCCTTTTTGCTCGAAGAACCTTACGACGAGGAAGGCCCCGACGGGAATAATTACAATCCCAACGCGACGCAACCCGTACGGCGCTTTCAATGGTGGGGATGGCTGACTACGATAGGAGGGTACATCTCGGGCAACGGATATGTATGGCAGTTTGTCGATCCAATATGGCAGCAGCACCTGGAGACGCAGGGCGCGCAAGACATGATGCGCCTTAATGAATTCATTAAGTCGCTCGAGTGGTGGAAGCTGGTACCCGGAGGATTGGACGGGATGAAAGACATCATCGTGGATCCTGCCAATGCCGACACGACTGCCTCTTTTGTTTCCGCTGCCGCTGCCAGAGACGGATCTTTTTTAGTCGCCTACATCCCGCCTGCACACGATGGCAGGATAAGAGTCGATCTTACCGTGTTGAGCAAACCCGGTATCGCCTACTGGTTCGACCCTACCGACGGTCGATACCTGCCTGTTAAGGGATCGCCCATTAGGAACAACAGTGTTAAGGAGTTTATCACGCCGGAAAAGAATAGTGTGGGCGAAAGTGACTGGGTGTTGCTGGTGAAAACGACCCGGTAATTTCTATTGTACATTAGGATCTTTTCAGAGACGCGCGATCGTGTGCGGGCTAATCGCCGACGATGGGTTCCTTCTCACTCCCAATTCTTGTCCTGTTGTCCTCTTCGCTCTCACACTCACGCTTACACTGTCCTCTCCCGATCCTCTATCACCTCGTCGCGCGCCGATACAAGGTGTGCCTCGAAGGTAAATTTCCTGTGGCGCGCTACCATGCCGACATTCTGATCCCAGGGCTGCGCCCCGGGCTACCGATATGCCGCCTCGCTGGGGCTCGTGAGAAGGAGTTGAATAGTTAGATCATTAATCACAGCGCGCACGCGGCCACCGATGACCGTTTTCGAGTATCTATGGAGTTGAGCCCTGAAAAATTCTGAACTTTTTCCTTGAAGCGCGAAACATTCATCGTAATTTTACGATATAGTAGGCATGGGTCTCTCCAAGACAGAAGAATTCACCAAAACCCAAAACGAACTTGCGGCCCTGGCGAAAGCGCTGGGTCATCCTGCCCGTATTGCCATTGTTCAATACCTGATCAAGACAAGAGTGTGCGTATGCGGCGACATCGTGGATGAATTGCCCTTGTCGCAGTCGACTGTCTCACAGCACTTGAAGGAATTGAAGAAGGTCGGTTTAATCAAAGGCAACATCGAAGGCCCGAGTGTTTGCTATTGTATCGACGAAAAGGTATGGAATAGGGCCAAGAAGATGATTGGTGAGCTTTTCGAAGCCTATCAAACTCAAAATTGCTGTTAAGCGTGTTTTTTTGTTCAATTTAATCGCAATATTACGATGAATAAGCAGTCAGAAACCCCCGAACAACTAAAAGAGCTGGTCAAAGAGAAGTACGCTCAGATTGCTGACCAAGCCAAAACGGACGCAGCCGGTTGCTGCGGACCCGCGTGTTGTGACACGATCGACCAGGCATTGATGGTCGAGGATTATTCGAAACTGAGCGGATATGTGGCCGATGCCGATCTCGGACTCGGCTGTGGATTGCCCACGCAATTTGCCAAAATATCAGAGGGAGATACCGTCGTCGATCTCGGATCGGGGGCAGGTAACGATTGCTTTGTCGCGCGTTCGCTTACGGGTGAACGAGGCAAGGTAATTGGCGTCGACTTTACTGAGAAGATGGTTGAGAAAGCCAGGCTGAACGCTACCAAACTCGGACTCAATAATGTAGAGTTCCGACTTGGAGACATTGAAAATCTTCCTCTGGCCGCTGAGACGGCTGATGTGGTTGTGAGCAATTGTGTACTGAACCTTGTTCCTAACAAACGGAAAGCCTTTGAGGAAACGTACCGGGTTTTGAAAAAAGGAGGACATTTTAGTATTTCGGACATCGTATTGGAAGGGGAGTTGCCGGATGAGCTTAGGAAGGCGGCCGAGATGTATGCAGGATGTGTTTCCGGGGCGATTCAAAAGGAAGAGTACCTGGACATCGTGGGAAAGGCTGGCTTTGCCAACGTGACTGTCCAGAAAGAAAAGGAGATCATACTCCCTGACGATATCTTGTTAACCTATTTGGCAAAGGACGAAATCCCCGCGTTCCGGTCGAAAGCCAGGATTTTGAGTATTACGGTTTACGGCGAGAAGACTGAAGAAAAGTCAGGATGTTGTTCGCCGGAGTGTTGTAGTTAGTATGACGAACATATTGGTTCTATGTACAGGTAACAGCTGTCGGAGCCAGATGGCCGAGGGATATCTGCGCCACTTTTCCGGAGACAAGGCAATCGTTAGGAGTGCGGGGGTTGAGGCGCACGGTGTGAACCCAACCGCGATTGCTGTCATGATGGAAGACGGCGTAGATATTTCCGGACATACGTCTAACGTAGTTGACGAGTATCTTTCCCAGGATTTTGATTTTGTTATTACGGTTTGCGACAACGCGAAGGAGCGATGTCCAGTATTTCCCGGTAAAGCAGTAATGGTCCATCGCGATTTTCCCGATCCAGCTGCGGCAACGGGTACCGTAGAGGCGGTGCTGGAGCAGTTCAGGGCGACGAGGGATTTGATTAAGGCGTTCTGCAGGAATTTTGTTTCGCAGCATGTTGATAGAAGGTGATGACCGCATATTGAGGGTGGTGATGTAGAGACGTAGCATGCTACGCCTCTACTATTACTCACTCGCCAATGCCTCCAACTCCTCATACCTGGCTATTTCCATTTCACCCTTTACGGTCTCCATGACCCGTTCAAAATACTGCTTTGGGACGTTTGCTTTCAGGCCGGACAGCATGCCGAGGCTTTCTTCAACGCGCTGCGCGGGGATAATGTATTTTAACCAAAGCAGTAGGATGTCGGGTGAGAGGCGCTTCATGATGGTTTGACGATGTTGTATGAGCTCGTCGTCGGAGAAATGTTTTTGTAGCAAGACCTCTGTAACCCTTTCTTCTTCATGCGTATGCTCGAGGTATTGGCTCTGGAACAGCGTAAAGCGTAGATAGAAGTCGTGCATTTGTTCATGGGTCTCCTGGCCCGTCAGGGTTTGAAGCTGATGTTTCAGGTCATCCTGGATTTGGTCCAGTTTTTCATGGTCTTCTCTGTCGTGGACCGATGCACCGGGTGCCCTTTCTTCCAAGTGCCTCAGCGTGTGTTCATTTTCAGTATGTACGTGGTCGTTGAGTAGCGCAAACATTTCGTTACCCAGTTGTTTCAGCTGTTGCAGGGCGGAGGGGTCGCTGATATCGGTTTGGCCTAATCTAAAGGCAAATTGTGAAATTACATTTCGGAGTCCCTTATGTGGGGCTGCAAAGGAGCGGATCGTAGCCATATTTGAACAGGTTTTGTGCTTTGTTCAAAGATGGCGCTACAGCCTTTCGCGCGATTGTAAAAAATCGTTTATCTCGATTTGAAGTAAGCTTCGGGTGTGTCACCCGTAAAGCGTTTGAACTCTTTGATGAAGTGCGACTGATCGAAAAAGCCGCCATCATATCCCAGTGCGGTGAGCGAGGGTGATGCGTCGACATTCTGAATAATATTCCGGAACCTGACAATAGCGGCAAATTTTTTCGGTGATGTACCTACGATTTTCCGAAAGCGTTTTTCCAGGGGCGACTGACTTATATTTAACTGTTTGGAAAGCGCGTTGATTTTTACGAGTCCTTTGCTTTGATAGATAAGCTCAAGCGCGTTGATTACCATCATATCGGGTTTGACACCCTTCATCCGGGTGAGCAAAAAGTGCTCGACGACCCTGATTTTTTCGGCGTGAGTAGGGGCTTCGCATAGTTGCTCTTCGAACAGCAGCAATTCTGAACGAAGGATAAAGTTATCCAGCGACACGCTGCGTTGAAACAGCTCGTGAATGGGTTCGTGAAAGAACATCGCCGCGCCGCCGGGATTGAAACAGACAAGGACTGTTCCAGTGTTGGAAACGTTTTTGAATAGCCTGTATGTGTCGTTGATGCCGGTTATGCCCGAGCGGGATAAGCCGACCTGCTTTTCGTCGAGCACTTGAAAGAGGTTCCCGCTAAACTGGAAGCCCATCACCAGCCCGGTACCGGGGAGGACCTTGTAGACGCTTTCATCGGGTATTTCGGAGATGATGAAGCATTCCACATAAGGTTTGAGCGCGTCTTGGGGTGTGTACAGAGTAGATCCCATACTGGGCTGTAAGATCGGCATTTTACGAAGCCTCAGCAATTCTTCACACTCACGCTCACACTCACACTGCACCTCCCGGTCTCAATATCACCTTGTTGCGCGCCAAAAGAAGGTGTGTCCCGAAGACAGATTTCCTGTGGCGCGCGATCATCCGAACATCCGATTCCCGGGGCTGCGCCCCGGGCTACCGACATGGCTTTACACCTCAAACTGGTGGTATCGTCCAACTACCGATTACCGTTCTAACTCAACCGTCCCTGCGCGCGCCCCTTATCCCCTAGAGGGGCCCGGCGCGCGGGCACGTGCCATCGACCATTGAAACATCAGGTAATAATACAAGTTACACTCTTGGCGGTCCTTTGCATCTTTGTGGTGAAGATTCAACGCCCCTCGCGTTGAAGTGTTGCGCGATCTACATTTGCTTGCCTTAATTTAAATAAACCACCCATGGATAATTTATTCGAGACTCCTGAAACCGTAAGCATTCGGTACATCGTGGACGATGTAAAGGCTTGCGTAAAATTTTACACTGAATTGTTGGGATTTGAAGTCAAAATGAATCCCCCAAGCGGTTTTGCCATGCTCACGAAAGGCAACATCCGCCTCTTGCTCAACGAACCCGGTGCCGGCGGCGCCGGCCAATCCATGCCCGACGGTACGGCTCCGCCCCCGGCGGCTGGAATAGGATGGTGTTTAATACTCCCAATATCCAGGCTGCGATAGATTTTTTAAAGAGCAAGAACGCGAGGTTTCGAAACGACGTGGTTGAAGGTTTTGGTGGGAAGCAGATTCTGGTGCTTGATCCGTCGGGGAATCTCGTGGAGTTGGTTGAGCCGAAGAGGGAGTGACTCGTTTAACTGAGCCAATGTGCCGGTTGTCTGGCCTGCACGCATCAAGAAGGGTGGCAATCCAAAAATCTCACAACGGCAAGCGATCGAGCAAAAGTTTGTAACGCTCCTTGAAGGTATCAATATTCCATTCCTCGATCTCTTTCAGGTACTGGATTCAGCCACAACCGACTAAACTGATACCCCCGCTGCCTACCATCTCGATTCATTGCCTTACGGGGTTAACCGCGGAGGTTCGGACCCTGGAAGCGTGCGTTCCGGCCTTTGAGGTACCCACGGGGCGCCATCTGTGGGTGACGACAACAACCACGTCCATGTACCTTCTATGTGCCCCTATGTCCCATGCGGTTCAACCCGCCACCCGTATAACTACGATCCCTGACAATCCTCCAAATCCCTTCAATCCTACGAATCCTAGTTCAGACAATGAGCTGCTCGCACACCACCGCCGATATCAGATAGCCTTTAATGTACAGACTGTCGCCGTCAGGTGACCCGGCTCTGCGGACTTCAATTGTCCGGGGTACACACACGGATGCCTGTGCTTCACCTGTTCCTATCTTGATAAACCCCGATAGCTATCGGAGCTTCCCGTCTCGGCGGCTCCGCGGTTTAAAATCCCGAGCGCGCCAGCGCGCCACCGCTGACGTAAATAATAACCCACACATGGAGTTGGTCGAAATTAGTGTATTCAATACATTTATTTTTTGATCACGCTTCACCACAAACACCACAATGAACAGAAAACCCAGACCACTAATGCCAGCTGTCGCCTTCACTGTTGTGATCGCACTCTTGGCAAATGCTGACATCGCTTTCGGCCAACCGCCGGGTGGTCGACCGCGACCCAACCTTCCGCCTATTCCTCCAAAAGGCGACACCACCCATACGCTGACGAGAGACTTCGTTCCAGCTTCGAATACGAAGTCCGAAACAGCACCACACGACAACGGATTCATCCAGCGCTGGCTGGCGCTGGAGCCTATTAGGAAGGAGATTCAGAGAAACAATATTCTCACAGAGACATATATCAGGACGGCATTTGCCGAAAACAATTTCTCAACCGACTTCAATGTCGTTCCAAAAAATGGGCGGAAGGTGAAAGTCGGGGACCAGCGTCTGCAATGGCACGCACTCGACAGCAAGACGTTCATCTTCAACCTGTACAATTTCACCTACGCAATAAATAAACCACCGTACGGCAACATCTTCTGGCTTGTCACGGTGATCAACTGTCCCGAGGAAATTCCAAATGTGCGAATGGCTGCGGGCGTCAACTCCGGCGGCATGTTTTGGTTGAACGGGGAAGAGGCGCTCGTGCTTTCGGGCGACCGCGACATGGTCGTGGACAATGTCGTGTCGCAACCCCTGACCCTCAAGAAAGGTAAGAACATCGTCCGAGCCGCGATCATCAACGGCCCCGGCATGTGCACCTTTGCCGTCCGTTTCCTGGATGAAAACGGATCGCCGGTAAAGAATTTCACGATCAGCTACGAGTGATTGACTGCAAGATTTCAACCATGAAACCAACGATACTCACAAGCCTTAGCATTCTTGTAATGCTGGCGACACAAACATCAGCCCAGATAGGGCAACCCTTTATCCATGATCCGTCAACCATTGTTGAATGCGATGGGAAGTATTACACCTTTGGTACAGGCGGCGGCGGATTAATATCCGAAGACGGTTGGAAGTGGCATGGCGGCGCGGTGCGACCCGGAGGCGGAGCAGCGCCAGATGCGATGAAGATCGGCGATCGTTACCTCGTCGCGTACGGCGCAACAGGTGGCAGCAGCAACCACAAGGGCGCCATCTTCACGATGTGGAACAAAACGCTCGATCCCAACTCTCCGGACTTCAAATACTCAGAGCCAATTTTGGTTGCCACTTCCGATGGCTACGAGGAATGCGATGCCATCGACCCTGGCCTGATGCTGGATCCGACAACCGGCAAGCTGTGGATGTCGTATGGAACGTATTTCGGTTATAGCCGCATGGTGGAATTGGATCCAAAGACCGGGGGACTCGCACCCGGTGCCGAGCCTGTCGATGTCGCCATCGCCTGTGAGGCTACTGCGCCTGCTTATCATGATGGATGGTATTACCTCTTTGCCACGCATGGCAGCTGCTGCGATGGTCCCAACTCAACTTACAACATCGTCGTTGGCCGTTCGAAGAACGTGACGGGTCCGTTCATTGACAACGTGGGACGGAGTATGCTCGAGGGTGGTGGTAAGTTGGTTGCGGCGACTGAAGGGCGGTTGATCGGACCCGGGCATTTTGGTCGTATAATCGTTGAGCCTGGCATTGAGAAGATGTCGCTGCACTATGAAGCTGATCTTGATCAGGGTGGACGCAGTGTGCTGGCGATTCGTCCGCTGCTCTGGAAAAACGGATGGCCTGTCGCGGGAGAAAATATCAAAGCCGGAACCTATGTTATTCAATCGGAGCGGAGAGGCTATGCCCTGGAGTTGGCGGTTGACATGGTGCGCATGCCGGTTGCGCGGTGGTTCAACAGGAGCACCGATGAACCGATAAAGCCTGTCGATACACAAAAACTTGAGGATGTGATCGGCGACTGGCCGTCAGGGAACATTGACGCAAGAATTGGCGATTATATGTCGCGTCCCCATCAGAAATGGAACATCACACCCGCACCCGATTCCAGCGGTTACCTCGGCGCTCCGTATTATAAGATTGTTATAGAAGGAACGAACCGCGCGCTGGCCGCGACGGCAGACGGCAAAGTCATCACCGTTCCTGAATTCACCGGCGCTCCGGAGCAGCTGTGGATGATCGATCAGCTGACGGACGGAACGTATCGGATTATGCCCAAGCAGGTTCCTAATTCAAACGAAAAGCTCGCGTTGATTTCATTTGGCGACAGCACGCCGGCCTTGGGGAAGTTTGATGTGAATAGCGATAATTCGAAGTGGAGCTTTCGAGCACCCTAGTTTAGATGCAGAGGCACAGGCAGATGCAGGTCACCCGGCTGAGGACGACTGCGTCTATTACTAATTTGGGGAACCACATAGGGTGCCTAAATGTGTTGAAGTGTTGGTGTGCGGAAGTGTTGAAGTCGACAACACCCAACGTTTGGGATAAAGTGTCTGAAGAACGCTTCCAAATCATCACTTATGTGCCCAATGTGATAGACATCACAACAATGTCGCCGTACAGGCGACCCGCCCCTGCGTGCCCTAGACTACAGACGTGGATGCCCGTGGCACTGCACCTGACAATCTTGATACATCCAAAACATCTCCCCGTCTCTGCGGCTCTGCGGTTAAAAATCCCTCGCGCCTCACTTAAATCCCAATGCCTCCCGCGCCCTCTCCACCTCGGGGTTGGACATAAACAAATCCCACAATAACTTGGACCGATAATTCTCGATCATCACCACAATCGGCGCCTGGTTTAATCCCATGTAAATCGGCGAGCACCAGTTGATGTCCAGATTAATCGCATCACGGAATCCGTAATAACCATACAGATACTTACCGTAATTCCGATAGTAATTCTTAAGCGCTCGCATCGAGGCTTCGGGCGTGTAGGGAAACGAAGCGAGTGCACCAGTCGGCGTCATCTTGCCTTCGTCTCCTCTTTCATTCGGTTCGTTGGCGGCGTAGTGCTCCGGTCCGTCGCTGGCGGTGAGGCCCCAGAAGTCATCGCCATAGCCCCTGTAGTTCTTCGGATTTTCAATACAGTATCTTTGGTTGATCAACGCAATGTTCCTGTTGTTCTCGAAATAGTTGGTGTACTTGTCGGTAATAAGGTGAGGGTTCAATCCAAGAAACGAATAGTGGATAAAGAACAATGGTCCACCATTTGAAACTCCAACTGCAAGCGGGATACCGTAATACGTATTTCCATTCGTGTACGTAGCACCCTCAGTAGTTTTTCCCCAATCCGCGCGGTACTTTGCCGCTTCTGCCGACTGGCTGGCCCAACCTGTGTAATACATGGATGCGGGAACGCCATGCGTTGGGGAGGCGATGGCTAGAAAGTAGGTGATCATCACTTCATTCCAGCCGATGAGTTTGTGGTTGATGATCCACTCCTGGTCGGGCGACCAATGCCAATACAAAAAGTCTGAGTCAGGTGTCTTTCGGTACCAATCCCACTCCACTTCATTCCAAAGTTTCGTAATGGCACCCCGTATCTGCGTCTCGTTCTTGTTAGAGCCGTTAAAGAATTGCTTTGCGGTCAATAAGCCCTGCATGAGGAACGACGTCTCCACGAGGTCGCCCCCGTTGTCCCTGGAGCCAAAGAAAGGAACAACCTTTCCGGTAGTGCCGTCCAGAAAGTGTGGAAACGCTCCATGAAAACGATCTGCTTTGAGTAGGAAATCGGTGATCTTCAGAAAGCGTTGGACTGCCTGGTCGCGGGTGATGAATCCTCTTTTGACGCCAGCGATAATAGCCATGATCCCAAAACCTGAGGCGCCTGTCGCCACCATCGTGGGATTGCCCGGTATGTTTTCCAATGCAAGTCCGCTGTTGGTTTCAGCGCCTTCCCAATAGTACCTGAAGTTGGATTCCTGGATCATGTCCAGGAGTTCGTCATCGGTCATGGGTCGCGTCGATGCGGTCAGTACATTCGAAAATTCTGTTTCGCGATACTCATGATCGACAAAGGTGAGCTTATACCCTATCCTTCCTTCGTGGGTTCCTACGAAGTCGGAGTATCCTGAAATCTGGGGCAACTGGATGCCGACGGGTTGATAATTCTTTCCGTCGGTTGACCGATATACCTTGATATACTTTATGGCTGGGTTTGATTCCTTTTTCCAGGTGAGGTCGATGTGTCGCTCATATCCCTTGGCAGAAGTCAATTGCGGAGGCGTGGTAAGCACGACGGCCGCCCTCATTCCCGGGATGAGTTCAATCTGGTCGATGTACAGGTGGCCTTCATTTTCGGATGCCGCACCTTTTGAAAATTGAACACCGTTGATCTGAGCGACCGGAACGGTGCCTTCAGTGAAAAAGGTCGTCAGTGGGATCCGGACCTGATTCCAGGAATCGAGATCGAATGATTGCACGAAGTCTACCAGGTTGGCGTGCTGTGATTCCCGCATGTCGTCAAGTAACAAACTGACGACCGGCAACGACGCTTTTTCCGTGCCGCTCTTTATATATAGCCAAAAGGACAGGTAGTCTGCCTCATTGAAAGCGTCAATACCGCGGATGTTATGGTGAAGAACAGAGGCTTTCCAAGTGCCCCCTTCGGAAGGTTGGTATAGGAGTTCAAGTGAATTTCCGGGAGTAAAAAATTGGTGTTCGGATACAGGAAGTTTGCCCTGCGTATTTTTGATCCAACAGCCACCTGTGTATTCGACCTTGCTATAATAATAGTGAGAATCCATGAGGCTGTTCTCGAAGAAAACTTTGTCGTGCTTGTGCTGGGAACGTGCGATGGAGCTCACGAACAAGAACAGGGTGACAATTATAAGTCTCATAAGATCAGCTTTTGGCCAGTAATACATCCGGAGGCGAACTTACGCAAAGATTGGTATTGGCGGTGGTTTTTTCCCCTGGTGCCACAATCACGTTCGTGCGCCCGCCGGCCAAAGGCGATGGAAAGGCAGGATGCAGGGCAGGACGGGGCTCCTTTTTATTCTTTGTATAATTGAGGAGAATATGCTTTCTCAATATTAGCTGGAATGAAAAGGATGGTAC
>QGUY01000064.1 GCA_003242315.1 Bacteroidota bacterium | reverse complement strand
TGCGCGTATTTGGTACATCGTCAGAATTCCGGGCTATGTATCCGTTGAAATGCAACCCTTATATTCAAGGCGCGTCTTTAGCACAAAGTTTAGAGCGATGAGGCAAATTCTTGCAACCCTTGTTTTGTCGATGCTGGTAGTTACTGCCTACGGGCAGCAAAGTGAGGTCCGGGAAGTCAGGTCATTCCGGGGTATTCGGGCGGCAGAGGGAGTAGATGTATACCTTAAGAAAGGAAAAGAGGAGTCCGTACGCGTCGAGGTCGGTGGGAACACGGAGTTATCGCATATCGTCACGGAGGTTTCCGGCGATTACCTGCGGATTCATGTAAGCGAGGGCCGGTTTAGGAGGAACGTTAATGCCCGGGTGTTTGTCACCTACCGTGAGATCAACAAGATTTCGGCCAGTTCTGCTGCAAACGTCTACACTGAGGACGTCCTAAAGGCCAGAAACCTCGAGATTGAGTGCGCCAGCGCCGGCTCCGTAGAGCTGGATTTGGATGTGGAAGAACTGCAGGTTCGCGTTTCCAGCGCAGGGGATGTGGAACTTGAGGGCAAGGCCGTAAAGGCGGATTTCGAGGTTAGCAGTGCGGGTGAAATCGATGCTTACGACCTGGAGGTGGATATCCTTTCCGTGGAGGCAAGCTCAGCGGGTTCTGCCAAAGTAAACGTGGTCAAAGAGCTTGAAGCCAAAGCGAGTACGGCAGGAAACATCCGCTTCCGCGGCAACCCGACCAAGAGCAGGACCGACTCCAGTACAGGAGGGTCCGTCAAGAAATCCTACTGAAAGAAGCATACCAATACGGTACGCTTCATCATTTTTTTCATATTTCTTTATTTCCTTCAACGCCGTTACTTTTATGCCCCAAACACTGACCTATGGCGTACCTGAGATTCAAGGCGTTAGAGATCCTGAATTCGCGCAAGCCGATTCCCGCACAGCTGCCGTCCAATAGTGTCTCCGACTTTTTCAATGAAAACGTCTTTGACATGGAGCAAATGCGGGCCACGCTTTCGCCTTCCGTGTTCAATAAGGTCAGCCAGGCCATAATTAAAGGAGAAAAAATCGACGAGACGACGGCAGATGCTGTCGCCATCGCGGTGAAATCGTGGGCCATCAGCAAAGGAGCGACACACTTTACGCACTGGTTCCAGCCGCTCACCGGAGGTACGGCCGAAAAGCACGACAGCTTTTTCGATGGAACCACGAAAATAGAAAAGTTCAAAGGCAGCGAACTGGTACAGCAGGAGCCTGACGCATCGTCCTTTCCCAGCGGCGGCATCAGAAGCACATTTGAAGCGCGCGGCTACACGGCATGGGACCCTTCGTCCCCCATGTTTCTTTACGGCAAGACGCTCTGTATTCCAACCATATTTGTTTCATACACGGGTGAACCGTTGGACACCAAAGGGCCGCTGTTCAAGGCACTGAAGGCCATCGACGTTGCGGCTACAAAGGTGTGTCAGCTGTTTGATCGTGATATCCAGCACGTGAGCGCGTCGCTTGGCTGCGAGCAGGAATTTTTTGTGGTTGATAAGGCGCTGTACATGGCGCGACCCGATCTAGTGATGGCTGGCCGCACCGTCTTCGGTCATTCACCTGCCAGGGGTCAGCAATTGGAGGATCATTATTTTGGATCAATTCCTTCCCGCATATATGAGTTTTTGCGCGACTTCGAGATCGAAGCCTGGAAACTTGGAATACCCGTACGTACAAGACACAATGAGGTCGCTCCCTCGCAGTTTGAGGTCGCTCCCGCCTTCGAAAGCGTGAACGTTGCGAACGATCACAATCAGTTGATGATGGACTTGATGCAGCGCGTGGCAGAGCGGCACGACCTCCGCGTGCTTTTCCATGAAAAACCATTTGAAGGCGTAAACGGAAGTGGCAAACATAACAACTGGTCGCTTATTACGGATACAGGTGTAAATCTGTTCGCTCCGACCAGCAGCGCGCGCGACAACCTGATGTTCCTGACCTTCTTCGTCACTACCATTAAGGCAGTACACGAACACGCCGACCTTCTTCGCGCGAGCATCGCTACTCCAGGCAACGATTATCGTCTCGGCGGCGCTGAAGCTCCTCCGGCAATCATGTCCGTGTTCATCGGATCACAAATGACGAATGTCCTCAACGAACTCGAAAGCAAAGGCAATGTCCGCATTCAGAAAGGGGACAATATGTACATGAAACTGGGCATCGATCACATTCCCGAAATCATCCTGGATAACACGGACAGGAATCGAACATCGCCTTTCGCTTTTACGGGCAATAAGTTCGAGTTCAGAGCCGTGGGATCGAGCGACAACTGCGCGACACCCATGACGGCATTGAACCTGATTGTGGCGGACCAGCTGGAGGCATTGCATTCCGAAGTGATGGCCAGCATTGAAAAAGGTACCGAGAAGAGGTTGGCTATTGTCAACGTGCTTCGCCGGTATATTAAAGAATCGCGAAATATCAGGTTCGAAGGTGACGGGTATTCTGCAACATGGGTAAAAGAAGCCAGGGAACGAGGGTTATCCAATATCGCGACCATGCCGGAGGCCATACAAGCCTATCTGTCGGAAAAGTCGCTGTCGCTTTTTGAACGGCACGGCGTCTACACCAGGAAGGAAGTGTATGCGCGCCAGGAAATAAAGCTTGAGAATTATATCAAGCGCGTGCAAATCGAGGCACGTGTTATCGGCGACCTCGCCATGAATCACATCATACCGACCGCTATCGCTTACCAAAGTAAACTCATTGAAAATGCTAACGGACTAAAAGGCTTGGGTATCGACAATAGCGCCGTCATCAATACGATCGAACAGATATCAAAGCACATCGCGATAATAAAGAAGAATGTATCAGAGATGATCAACGAGCGCAAACGCGTCAACAAGATCACGGACACCAGGCAACGGGCCATTGAGTACAGCGAATGTATCAAAGCCCGCTACTTCGACGTCATCCGTGATTCAGTCGATAAACTTGAATTGCTCGTCGACAACGAAGACTGGCCTCTCGTAAAGTACAGGGAACTCCTCTTCCTTCGCTAAACATACAGACTGCCTCACTGCCTCACTGCCCACTTCCCATTGCCTATTGCCTATTGAGTATCTTGTTATACTGCTGCGGATTGTGTAGAATCTCAATCGCCTTCGTAATGGCTTCATCGTATTTGATTCCCGCTTCCACCTTGCCGCGTTCGAGGTAATAGCGTGCGGCGATTTCTTGTTCGAGCAGCATCTTTATCTGATCCTTGTATCGCATCAACTCGTTGTCGCGGTTTTGTTTGATCGCCTGGTGGATCTGTGCGAGCTGTGTCTTTACCTCGTCGTAATACCGTTCTTTGGTTAATTCTTTTTCCAGGTTCCGAAGTTCAGTTTCCATCATGGAAACGTAGGAGTAGGAGCGGTTTTTCATCCAGTTCACAAAGTGCTGGTATTCCGCATCGCTAAGAGTAAACGTTGACGGATCAGGGGGATTCGGATGGTGGTATGCGTATTCGTTGGCATAGTCGAAAATATGTCCCTGCTCGGAGAGTGCCTCGGCAAGAGGGAGCAATTCCATATTGCCCGTCTGGATGTCGGGATCAATTCCTCCGCCATCGTAGACGGTGCGGCCATTCGTAGTCTTGAAGGTGCGCTTCAATGAATCAGGTATTGCGCCAACGCTTCCGTCTTCACGCCGATGCGAGTAGTCCAGTACCTGGATGCATCGGCCTGTAGGTGTGTAATACTTTGCGGTTGTTACCTTAAGTTGCGAATTGTACGAAAGCTGACGGCTCACCTGTACCAAACCCTTGCCGAACGATTTCTCTCCAAGAATCACCCCGCGGTCATAGTCCTGAATAGTACCCGCCACAATCTCCGATGCGGAAGCACTGCCTCGGTTAATGAGAATCGCCAGAGGCAGTTCAGCGTCAACGGGAGGGTTCAGGGTTTCATAGCTAAGATTGTTTTCAGGAATCTTTCCCTTGGTGCTGACAACCTTTTGGCCTTTCGGAATGAAAATGTTAGTCACGTTGACAGCCTCCATCAACAAGCCTCCGGGATTCCCGCGAAGGTCGAGGATTACGGATTTTGCACCCTTTCCTTTCAGCTCAATCAAAGCGGCCTTGACTTCCTTGCTGGCATCGGGTGTGAAATCGGAAAGTTGTATGTACCCTACATCCGGTGCCACCATATCGTAGTGGGGGACGTTGCTTACTTTGACCTTCTGACGTTGAAACGTGAGTTCTATAAGGTCCTTTTCTCCGAATCGTTTTACCGTAAGGTGTAAGGGCGTGCCCACCTGACCTTTCATTAGTTGAGCAGCCTCATCGCGGGTCAGTTCGCTCAGCGGGATGTTATCGATTTTGACAATCTCGTCACCGATCTTCAGGCCGCCGAGTTGTGCCGCGAATCCCTCCATGATCATTGACACCACGGTTCGATTACCGATGTCGCGTGTTACCGCGCCAATGCCACCGTACTGACCGGTGTTCATGGTGCGAAAGTCTTCAACTTCGTCTTCGGGAATGTAGTTGGTGTAGGGGTCCAGTGACTCCAGCATGGCGTCGATGCCCGTGCGGATGAGCGTGTTTGGATTCACGTCATCGACGTAGAGGGCATTCACCTCGCGAAACAGGGTCGCGAAGATGTCAAGATTCCTGGCGATCTGAAAATATCGGTCAGAAGGTTCCGAGAAAGCGAGAACCAGAATAAGCCCCGCTACAATCAATAGTGCCGTTACCCGCTTTTTCATACTCGTTTTGCCGCCCCTGAGGGGTATCCAGTAAATCTCCACAAGATACCCGAATTTTGCCAGCTTTCCCGCGGCAAATGCCGTTGCGTGGGGGATATGGGCGCCGCCTTATATTTTTTTGGTGATTTTTTGGTTTAATTGGGTGATAAACAATCCCTTCCTATGCGTTACAGAGCCATTTTCCCTGCCTTTTTAATGGTCTTGCTGCTAGGCTGCGGCAAGCCGGAACGTGCCTATCAAACGAAGACAGCGGAGAGCAACGGGTACACCTACGAATACGTCACCAATGACCCGATGGGTGTTCGTATCTACACGCTCAAGAATGGTCTTAAGGTGTACCTGAGCGACTACAAAATTGCACCACGCATACAAACCTGCATAGCCGTTCGTGCAGGCGGAAAGAACGACCCAGCTGACAACACAGGCCTTGCGCATTACCTCGAACACATGATGTTCAAGGGGACATCTGATTTTGGTACGCTGGATTGGGATAAAGAACGGGTGCTGCTCGATAGCATTGAATCGATGTTTCAGCATTATCGTACACTCACCAATCCTGCGGAGCGCAAAGCTTACTATCGCTTGATCGACCAGGTATCCAATGAAGCGTCCCGCTATGCAATACCAAATGAATACGATCGTATGGTAAGCGCTCTCGGCGCGCAGGGTACCAATGCATACACCACCGAAGATCGCACGGTCTACATTAACGACATTCCAGCCAACCAGTTGGAAAACTGGCTTCGCATAGAATCGAACCGATTCCGTATGATCGTCAACCGTCTGTTCCATACGGAACTTGAAGCCGTGTATGAAGAAAAGAACCGGACGCTCGACAACGATTACTGGAAATCCTACGAAGCGCTGTACTCTGGAATTTTCAGCGCACATCCGTATGGAGTGCAAACGGTGATCGGTACCATCGATCACCTCAAGAATCCTTCCATTACCGCAATACGCGAGTATTTTGGGAAGTACTATGTTCCCAACAATGTTGCTATATGTCTTGGCGGCGACCTCGACTACGACAGAACCATCGCGCTGATAGACAAATATTTTGGAAGCTGGGAACCCAACACAAGCTTGTCGCGCCCCAATTGGCCGGAGGAAGCGCCCTTGGAAAAGCCTGTTGAAAAGGAGGTGATCGGACCTTTCGAGGAATGGATATACATGGGATTCCGCTTTGACGGATTCATGAGCGAAGACTATCGCAAACTGAAACTCGTCGATATGTTGCTCGCTAATAGCGAAGCCGGACTTATGGATATCAATCTGAAGCAGAAGCAGCGCGTACTCGATGCAACGAGTTTCGTGGACGCTATGGAAGACTACAGTGTACACCTGTTTCAGGGTACTCCGCGTGAGGGTCAAAGCCTCGAGGAGGTCAAAAACCTCATCCTCGAACAAATTGAACTCATAAAGAAAGGAGAGTTTGACGATTGGCTGCTGGAAGCCGTCATTAATGACTTCAGAAAAAATGCGATCCAACAGCGGCAAAGTAACTACGCACGCGCAAACCAGATGGTATTGGCGTTCACCAACGATGTGCCGTGGGTTGAAATGGTGAAGGAGGTCGACGACATGCGGAAGATAACTCGTGAGGAGTTGATACGTTTCGCGAATGAACACTATCGCGACAACTATGTTGTCGTGTACAAACGAACCGGCAAGGACCCCAATGCGCGGCAGGTTGAGAAACCAGAAATCACCAAGGTGACCCTCAACCGAGAGGAGCGGTCGCCATTCCATGAGCAGCTTCTTGCCAGCGATCCCGAACCCATCAAGCCGGTCTTTGTCGACTATGAAAAAGACCTCAGCAAGCTACAGATGAACAAGGGTATTGAAGTGCTGTACAAGAAGAATGAAGAAAACGAATTGTTCAACCTGTATTATTTAACGGAGATTGGTACCAACAACGATCCGCGTCGTCAGATTGCTGTGCAGTACCTCGAATATCTGGGCACCGACAGCCTCTCGGCAGAAGAGTTCCGGAAGGAATTGTACAAACTTGGTTGCAGCTTTAATGTCTTCGTATCGCCTGAGCAGACCTATGTGATGCTCACTGGTCTTGCCGACAATATGGCGCCGGCCATGACGCTGTTCGAGCAACTGCTTAACAACCCGCGTGGTGATGCGGAGGCACTTGCGAACATGATCGATGGTATTTTGAAGACGCGCGAGGACAACAAAAAAAATAAATATACGATCCTCTACGATGCGATGCTTAGCTACGGCATGTACGGACCGAAATCGCCGTTCACAAACGTGTTGAGCAATAGCGAACTTCGCGCGCTCACGCCGGATGACCTGTTGCCGATCATCCGAAGTCTTACAACAACAGAACACAAGGTCCTGTACTACGGACCCGCCAGCGAGCGTGAGTTGCTGTCGATTCTCAACGAACGCCACAAACTTCCCGAACAGCTGCAGCCTGCACCTGAACCTGTAGAGTTCGCAATGCCGGATATTGACAAACCAATGGTATACTGGACTGACTACGATATGGTCCAGGCTGAAATCATCATGCATGCGAAAGGGCCTGTTTTTGATCCTTCGGTGGCGCCCCTGTCGCGCATGTACAACGAATACTTTGGTGGTAACATGTCGTCAATCGTGTTCCAGGAGATTCGCGAAGCACAGGGCCTTGCCTATGCGGTGTCGGCCAGCTACACCCATCCGGGAAAGGCTGGGGATCACGACCGGCTCTTTGCCTATGTGGGTACGCAGGCAGATAAGCAGGCGGAGGCTATCGCTGCCCTGATGAAGATCATGAATGAAATGCCCGAGTCAGAGAGCACCCTGGAAGCTGCGCGAAAATCCATTCTGAACCAAATCGAAAGCGAGCGCATTGTCCGTACATCTGTCCTTTTCAATTACCTGAATGCGAAGAAGCGTGGCCTCGACTATGATCTGAGAAAGGATATCTATGAGAAGGTTCCATCTTTGAGTCTGGCGGACGTAAGGCAATTCCAGGAAAAGTATGTGAAGGACAAGGACTATAACATCATGGTCCTGGGCAGCCGCGACAAACTCAACTTCAACGACCTGAGAAAGTACGGCGAGGTGAGAGAAGTTAGCCTGGACGAGCTCTTTGGATACGAGAAAGTGCAACGGATTAACATCGAGGGCGCGGGTCGCTAACCCCGTCCACGCTATTACTTCCAGACGCGTCTGAGGAAACGCAACCAGTTGCCATGCATAATGTTTTCGATGTCGGATGGGTTGTAGCCCCGTGCTTGAAGCAGTGCGGGTATTTTCTGCAGATCGGCGATAGTGTCGAGGTCTGCGGGGCTCTGTTCTTTGCCATAGCCGCCGTCGAGGTCTGAACCAATACCGACGTGCAACGCGTTGCCGGCAATCTGGCAAATGTGGTCGATGTGATTCACGAGCACGTCAAGTGTGCAGTTTGTACTCTGCGGTGTGGACACGCCGCGTACCCATCCCGGTACCATCATCCAGGTATCAAGAACGCCGCCGATAACGGCATCGCGATTGATCAACTCTCTGATTTGCTCATCTGAAAACTGACGGTTGTGGTCCACGATGGTGCGACAGTTGCTATGGCTCGCCCATACATGACCACTGAAGTGATCGAGTGCCTCCCAGAAGCTGTCGTCGCACAAATGGGTGACATCAAGAATGATGTTAAGGCGTTCCATTTCACGGAGGAGGTCCCTTCCGCGTTGGCCTAATCCTCCCGTAGCATTTGTGCCTTGCGCGTATCGCCCCGGTCCGTAATGTGCTGGACCTACTGCGCGAAGCCCGTATGCGTGTGCCTTTTCGAGATACTTCAGGTTGACAATTGAATCGGCGCCTTCAAGACTGAGAATGTAACCGATCGTTGTTCTATGTCCGGTGTGCCAGGCAGAAAGATGTGCTTCCAGGGTTTTCAGGTCGACTATCTGCGTAAGATGTCCTTCATCTTCCATGGCACGATACCATGCAAGTTGACCTTGGGTATGTGCCCAGGCTTGTTCCGGAGAATTCCAACCCGGAAGATTACTTCCGCGTTCCACATAACGCGCGATCTGAGTGGCAACGACGAGGCCAATATTTCCTTTTCTCAGTTCGTCAAAGGTTACTGTGTTGTTGCCGCGATCGGGTTTATCGCTCATGTCGCGTTCGCGTTCGCGAATTTCAGTTATGGGCATGCGCAGATCGCGGTTCCATTCCATCGCGTTCATCGCAAGGTCGAGATGCGCGTCTACGATGAACATTTTTGTTTCCGAATTTGAATTCACGCTTTCAGTTCGAATACGGCCTCGATTTCAACAGGAATGTTATCGGGAAGAGATCCCATGCCAACAGCACTTCGCACGCCTATACCGTTGTCAGGACCCCATACGCTCGCGAACAATTCGCTGCACCCATTAATGACGTACGGATGTCGCTCAAAGTCTGGTGTAGCATTTACCATGCCCAATACCTTGATTACCCGAGCGACGCGGTTAAGGCTTCCAAGGTTTGCTTTCAGTGTGGCAAGAATCGTCAACCCCACCTGCCGGGCTGCAAGCTTTGCTTCATCAGCGTTGATGTCAGCACCTGCCTTACCGCGCATCAGGGTCCCATCGGTTTGGACTGACCCATGGCCCGAAACATAAGCGAGGGTACCGGAGATGAGAATCGGTTTATAGATTCCCGCGGGCTTAGGTGCGGGAGGAAGCGTGAGGTTGAGTTGCTGAAAATTTTGATCTGCATCCATGGTTATCACACGAACATATCAAGAATCAGTACGAATGCCAGACCTGCGATCGCAACAATAGTCTCCATCAGCGACCACGATTTGATCGTGTCCATGATGCTAAGGTTGAAATATTCCTTGAACATCCAGAAACCACTGTCATTTACATGCGAAAACATGAGGCTGCCGGCACCGATGGAAAGTACCATAAGGTTGGGATCCACTGACTGACCCGCGATGGCGGGCGCGACAATCCCCGCGGCGGTAAGACCCGAAACGGTGGCGGAGCCCATGCACACGCGTATGGTCGCGGCAATGAGCCAACCGAGCACAAGCGGGTCCATGTCGAGGTTCTGCAGCAATGCTGCAATTTCAGTGCTCACCCCGCTGTCGATCATTATTTGTTTGAGGGCGCCTGCTCCCGCAACGATGAGCAGAATGAGGGATACGTCCTTCACCGCCTCGCCGTAAATGGACGTGATCCGTTCCATGCTCATTCCGGAACGAATACCAAGCGTGAAAGTGGCGAACAGCAAGGAAATGAGCATGACAATATCAGGTTCGCTGAAGAACCTCACGACATTGGAGAACGTGCCTGACTCAGGAATGAACGGCGCCGCAAGCGTGGTCAATGCCAAAAGGATTACGGGGAGAAGCGATGAAAATATGCTGTTGCCCAACCCCGGCAGACGTTCTTCCGGGAGTTCGGCAGGCATGAAGGTCTGCAAAGGATTTGCCTGAATTTTTTTCAGCGTGCGGGCGAATATGGGTCCGGCCAGGATTACCGTGGGTATGGCGACGATGATGCCGTATACGAGTGTGCGCCCCATGTCAGCTTCAAATTGTCCTACCAGGGCGGTGGGTGATGGATGCGGAGGGAGGAATCCATGCGTTACCGACAGCGACGCCAGCATAGGCACTCCGATATACACAACCGGGAGATTAAACCGGTAAGCAGCCGAAAAGATCAACGGGATCACAAGCACAAAGCCGACATTGTAAAACAGGGGGATGCCAATGATGAAGCCTGTGACCATGAGCGCCCATTGGATGTAGCGGGTGCCGAAGAGTTTCATCAGGCCAGAGGTGATTTGTTGTGCGGCGCCGCTTTCGGCAACGAGCTTTCCCAGCATCGCCCCAGCAACTATAACGATAACCAGTGATCCGAGAAGGTCGCCGACACCTTTTTGTACGGAACCCGTAATCTTTGTTATTGGCATGCCCAGAAGAAGGCCCGCAAGAATGGAAACGAGGAGAAACGCGAGGAAGGTATTGAACTTGAATCGGGTGATAAGCAGAACGAGCAAGACAATGCTTGCCAGTATGATCAGTAGCGACATAGGGTTGGTGGGTTAGAACTTGTCGGGTATCTGAATGATGCGAACGACAATTTCGTGCGGGTCGCCATCACTGTCGACCAGATGGAGGCGCACCAACGGGTTTTCTGTGCTGGTCTCGCAACGTATGTCGACAATCTTGTTATCGGGAAGATGCTTTTGAAGTTCAGGCTTCAGTTTGAACAGCGCGTCGGCAAGGCGTACTTCCAGCGGGCTGGGGTTATAGGTAGGCGTCTTCATAGTGTTGTTACCAGCGAATCAGGGCGGATGCCCATGTGAATCCACTCCCGAACGCTGCCAGACAAATTACGTCATTTTCCTTGATTTTTCCCTCAGCCCAGGCTTCGCTCATGGCAATCGGTATTGACGCCGCAGTTGTGTTGCCATAACGCATGATGTTGTTGTAAACCTGTTCATCTGAAAGCCCCATCTTCTGCTGAATGTATTGGCTGATCCTGAGGTTGGCCTGGTGCGGAATCAGAAGGTTTATGTCGTCCTTCGTCATGTCATTCGCGTCAAGAGCCTCCTGTATTACTTCCGTGAATCGCACGATGGCATGCTTAAACACCTGGTTGCCGTTCATGTACACTTTGTAGGTAGACGTGTCCAGGATTTGTTCGGGCTGTCGTTCGCTTCGCGGCCTGCTGCTTCCGGGGTCGCGCACGTAAAGTTCTTCCGCATACTTTCCGTCGGAGTGAAGATGTGTTGACAACACGCCGGGTTTATCAGAGGGCTGAAGTATGGCCACACCTGCGCCATCGCCAAAGATCACTGCTGTGCTGCGGCCACGTGTGGTAAGGTCCAGTGCGGTGGATTGGATTTCCGCGCCTACTACAAGCGCCGTCTTGTATGTGCCGTTCTTAATAAATTGGTCAGCAACCGAGAGCGCGTAGATGAATCCCGAACATGCATTTCGAATGTCAATGGCGGGAATTCCTTCAAGGCCCAACTCGCGCTGGAGGAGCACACCCGAACCCGGGAAGAAGTAGTCCGGAGTGATGGTAGCAAAAACGATGAGGTCGATATCTTTTTCGGTGAGACCGGCGCGTTCCAGCGCCATTCGCGTAGCTTTGGCCGCCATGTTGGCCACGGTATCTTTCGATGGATCGATAAAGCGACGTTCGTGGATGCCCGTGCGCTCCACGATCCACTCATTGCTCGTGTCCATAATGGACGCGAGATATTCATTGGTGATAACCGTCTCCGGTACATGGTGCCCGAGGCCCACTATCTTAGAGTAACCCATCGGCTTTGCGATTAAGGGTCGTAAGATAGTGAAAATCTGCTACTGCACCCGCCTCTGTTACTGCATCTGCATATGCATCCGCCCCTGCCCCTTGTGCCTGCTCACTGCCTTCTCAAGCAGAGCGAACAACTCATCCCTGAAACAGGCAAATTCCTTCTCGAACGCGCTGAATTGATCAGCAAGCAGCGCCTGAGTATTCCTGGCCGTCGACTCATCCTGCAACAATCGAGGTTCCATCAGCGTGCGCAAATGTGCCTTTTGCGCTGACAGCCGGGTCTCCAGCAATGGTATCAGTTCGTTTTCATAATAATCCAGGAGGAAACGGACGTGGTTCAACTCCTGCATTTGCGTGCGTGTCCTCAGTTCCTGCCGATACTTTGGTATCAGCCGGCTGAAAAATCCGAGTTCTTCCTTCCACAATCCTAATGTGGATTCCCACTCCAGTACTTGCTTATGCAATTCATGCAATCCCGGAGGAAGCAAATACCGGGTCGTTGTCGTCAGTGTTGCCATGGTTGTCAATATTTCCTTGGACCTTGTGAGTCAAAGGTCCGCGACATATTGATGTGATCCCATGACAAGGATCAGGGCTGTGGTGTGATTACCGCAGAGATGAATCAGACGACGACGTTGACGATCTTTCCGGGTACGATAATGACCTTCTTTGGCGTTTTACCGGCGGTCCATTTCTGAATTGTATCGTCAGCAAGGACGGTCCGTTCGATATCCGCCGGTGCCATATCCAGGGCAAGGTTGATTCTCGCGCGAACTTTGCCGTTGATGGAAATGGGATATTCAAAGGAATTGGCGACGAGATACTTTTCGTCGTATTCCGGATAGGTTGCGTTCAGAATGGTATCCTTGTGTCCCAGGAGTTCCCACAATTCTTCTGCGATGTGTGGCGCGAACGGCGAAAGCACGATCGTGAGCGGTTCGAGAATGGCGCGCTTGTTGCACTTCAGCGCTGTCAATTCGTTAGCGCAAATCATGAACTCGCTGACGGACGTGTTAAACGAAAACCTGTCGATGTCGTCCGCTACCTTCCGGATGGTTTTGTGGAGTATCCTCAGTTCATCTGTGGTGGGCTCGTCATCACTTACATGAAACTCGCCTTGCTCATTGTGAAACAGGTTCCAGAACTTGCGAAGGAATTTATACACGCCATCGATGCCATTGGTATTCCAGGGTTTTGATACTTCAAGGGGCCCGAGGAACATCTCGTACATTCTCAGCGTGTCAGCACCGTATTTCGCTACGATGTCATCCGGGTTGACGACATTATACAGCGACTTCGACATCTTTTCGATCTCCGCGATGCACTTGAATTCGCCTTTTTTATTCGTGATGATGGTGGCCGCCTTCAATTCGGGACGCCACTCACGGAAGGCGGCGATATCAAGCGTGTCGTTTTCAACCATGTTTATGTCGACGTGCAGTGGTGTATATTCAGCATTGGTGACGAGCATTGCATCGACTACTACACCATTTTCGCGAAGGAGGGAGACAAGCTCGTTGGTGTCGCCCGACTTTTTCAGCCGTTCCACAATGTCGCTGCTGATGAATACTTCGCGGTCCAGCGTAGGTGTTAATTTTAGCCTGTAGGCTAACCGTGATATGCCCTGGATGTGACCCTGGTTGATCATTTTCTTGAACGGCTCTTCAGCCGCAACATATCCCAGGTCTTTCAAAACCTTGTTCCAGAAGCGAGAGTACAAAAGGTGACCGGTGGCGTGTTCGGAGCCACCCACGTAGAGGTCGACGTCTTTCCAGTATGATTCGGCTTCGCGGCTGCAAAACGCTTCAGTATTCTTAGGATCCATATACCGGTACCAGTACCAGCTGGAGCCAGCCCATCCGGGCATGGTGGTATGTTCAAAGGGATATTCTTCTCCTGGTGCCGGCCTGTATTTCCAGTCGCGCGCACGGGCGAGAGGAGGTTCTCCACTTTCTGTCGGCTTGTATTCGTCAATTTCAGGCAACGTGATGGGCAAATCCTTCACGTCAACGAGATGAGGAATACCGTCTTTGTAGTATACAGGGAAAGGTTCGCCCCAGTACCGTTGCCGGCCAAATATGGCGTCGCGCATGCGGTAGTTGATCTTGCGGCGGCCGATTCCCATGGCCTCTACCTTATCCGCCGCTTTTTCAATTGCCTCATTCCAGGGAAGACCGTTCAGGAAATCAGAATTGATCATCGTGCCGGCCTTCGGGTTGAAGTCGGGCTTCGTGATGTCAGTGTTCGGCCCTTCGAGCACGTCGATGATGGGCAGGTTGAAATGCTTTGCAAACGCGTAGTCGCGTGTGTCGCTGGATGGCACCGCCATTACAGCACCTGTACCATATCCCGCGAGGACATAGTCAGCGATCCACACCGGAACGCGCGCATTGTTGAACGGATTGATGCAATACGCACCTGTGAAAACACCGCTGATGCGCTTGACCTCACTCATACGCTCGCGCTCGGATCGATTCTTTGCAACTTCAACATACTCCATGACCTCGTCTTTCCGGTCAGGCGTAGTGATCGAAGCGACCAGATCGTGTTCGGGCGCAAGCACCATGAAGGTGACGCCGTAAATGGTGTCGATGCGGGTGGTAAATACGCGTATGGACTGGCCTTCCATCCCGTCGATCGGGAAATCGAGTTCGCACCCGGTAGAACGTCCGATCCAGTTACGTTGCATTTCTTTCACGTTCTCCGGCCAGTCGATCATGTTAAGACCCTTCAACAGGCGTTCTGCATAAGCGGATATCCTCATGCTCCATTGAAGCATCTTGATCCGCTCGACGGGAAAACCTCCGCGTTCGCTGACGCCGTCTTTCACTTCATCATTGGACAGTACTGTTCCGAGTGCGGGGCACCAGTTTACAAAGGTTTCCGACTGATAAGCGATGCGATACTTTTGAAGAAATTGTTCGCGATTGCGTGCGTCCATTGCTTTCCACTCCTCCGCCGTTATGATAGGGGTATCGTCATCGCATGCGGCATCGATACGCGTGTTCCCGTGTTGGTCAAGTTCGCGAACGAGTGTCTCGATAGGTTCAGCTTTTCCGTCGCCCTCTTTACGGTTGTACCAGGAGTTGAACAGTTGCATAAAGATCCACTGCGTCCATTTGTAGAACGATGGATCGCAGGTCTGCACTTCGCGGCTCCAGTCGAATGAAAATCCGATTTGTTTAAGCTGACGCTTATAGGTCTCGATGTTGCGTGCGGTTGTGATTGCCGGATGCTGGCCTGTTTGGATGGCATATTGTTCAGCGGGAAGGCCGAACGCATCAAAACCCATGGGGTGAAGGACGTTATAGCCTTTCAGGCGCTTATAGCGCGCTACGATGTCAGACGCGATATATCCCAGTGGATGCCCAACATGGAGGCCTGATCCGGAAGGGTAGGGGAACATGTCCAGCACATAGTATTTCGGTCGGGAAGGATCAGCCTGTACCTCATAAACGCGTCGTCGCTCCCACTCACGTTGCCACTTTTCTTCGATGCGTCGTATCTCGTCCTTGCTGTAATCGGCCATGTAACAGGAATTTCAGGCCCCAAAAATAACAAATGGCGGTAAATCCCGTCGATGGGCAAGGGAATGCGATGGAGGGCAGGTCAGGAGGCGCTGATTTTCTTCTTCAATTCTTCAATATCGGCCTGTTTAAGGGGCTTCGTAATGAACTGGATGACGTTCTGATTGAGGAAGGCGAGTTCCTTGTCTTTCTTGTTGTTGGAGCTGGTCAGTACAACGATCTTGGATTTGGACCGTATGTTTTCGGGAAGCTGGGAGAAGTTCTCGAGGAATGAAAAGCCATCGATGTCGGGCATGTTCAAGTCGAGGAAAATGACGTCCGGGGGAGCTTCCCCATTTAGCATGCGAAGCCAATTAAGTGCTTCTTCTGCCGACCGGTACAGGACCAGTTCTTCTGAAAATTTATAGACTTCGAGGAATCTTCTTTGAATGAACAGGTCGATATCGCTATCGTCGATAAGAACAGCTTTCGACACCATAATGATCCACTTGGTTACACAGGTTCTTGCTCTGACGAAACTTACTGAAAGTTGCCCGGAATCCCTAAAAAATGGCCCAAATTTTACAATCGCTCTTTTTATTCGAATAAAAAATGTAGTAAAATTGAAGGCTAAAAAAAAGGCATTATCGCCGAATCATTCGCCTTACCTGAACCTTTTAAACTCCATTCTCACGATGAAATTAACCCGATCTTTCTGCATTCTGTTTACAGCTTCGGCTGTGGTGTTCCTGATGGCCTGCGGTAAGTCCGGCAGCGATAAGGAAAAGGAATCAGATGAATTTGCAAAAGCCCAGGAAAGCCTGAAGAGTCAGATCGAAGACCTTGTCTACAAAATTCCTGACCCTGCGGAGATACCATAAATCCTTTATCAAACAGCCGCCGCTTACAACCCAGTCCTCAACAACCTACATCAAAAGCATCATGCCTA
>QGUY01000063.1 GCA_003242315.1 Bacteroidota bacterium | reverse complement strand
CGACTTTACCAGTTCCTCGCGGCCGGAGGTCATAATCGACAACGTCCCGGCCTCGGCACCGGAAGCCCCGCCACTCACCGCAGCGCTTATTAGTTTATATGCGCTTTCCCCTTCTACTTTCTCGCCTAACGCATTCATGGAATCAGGGTCAAGTGTACTCATAACAATAATGGTCTTTCCCCGGGCCCCGGCCTTTAGAAGACCTTCGTCGCTAAACATGATGTCGACGTTTTGCGCGTAGTCTCTAACCATCGAGATCACCGCCTCATCGGCCTGCTCAGCGACGTCCTTCAGGGTTTCGACCATCTTTATTCCGGCAGTCGCGGCCTTTTCGTAAACACCTTTAAAGGCATCGTAACCGATCACTTCGAACCCTGCCTTTTTTAAGTTTACTGCCATCGGGAACCCCATGGTTCCCAACCCAACGAATCCAATCCTTTTGCTCATATGGTTGATTGAAAGTATTCAGCAATAGTCTATTCCTTGACCCAGTTGCCATCCTCCTGAGGATCGAGCGGCAGGTCAAAGGTCTGAATGAAGCCGGACAGCATTCTGTAAAATCCGATGACGATCATCGCGTCCGATAATTCACCTACTGAAAAATACCTGAGGGTATTCTTAAACACGACGGCTTGCGCTTTCCCTTTCTCCAGAATACGCTTTCCAAAATCAAGCAGGATACGTTCCTTTTCATCGAAGGCTTCTTCATCATCGAGCTTGTCTGCTGCAATGGCGACAAACTGGTCTTCCCGCACGCCCGCCGCCTGCGCGATCGAGACGTGCTGTTCCCATTCGTACTTGCTGCCCTCATGCGCGGCAACCAGCAGAACCAGGAGTTCTTTGTGGTAGTCGGATATCTGAAGTTTCTTAAAGATCGCGTTCGTCAGGTCTATGATTTCTATGAATGCACCAGGACTGTATCCCATCATCCTGAAAAAGTTGACCTTCGTAGGAAGGTCTTCGAATTTTTGTCTTACATCATCGGGCAACTTTGTAAAGTCGGGAAACTCAATATCAACCTTTGTACTGAGCCTGTCGGTTGTTGCAGTTTGTGTTACCATGGTTGAAGGTTGTTGATTACTTCAATTTACCATTTTGGATGGAGATAAATTCTTTGATGGTCTTTATTCACAAAATCTTAATGAGTTCATCGAGATGAGTGGCGTGAGTGGGGATAAAGGGCTACACTTTTTCTTCCACGGCCAACCTGAGTTCGCGCGCTGCCTCCACCATCTCGGTCAATGCTTTCTTTGTCTCCTCCCAATGACGCGTTTTTAGCCCGCAGTCGGGGTTGACCCATAGCTGGTCGGCGGGCAGCACGGCGATCGCCTTGTTCATCAGGTAGACCATTTCGTCTTTGGAGGGGACACGGGGAGAGTGGATGTCGTACACGCCCGGCCCGATGTCGTTCGGATACTTGAAGTCGGCAAACGCATCCAGTAATTCCATCTGCGAACGCGAACATTCGATGGTGATCACGTCCGCGTCCATCGCTGCAATGTGTTCGATGATGTCATTGAATTCAGAGTAACACATATGCGTGTGAATCTGCGTTTCATCGCGAACCCCGCCTGCCGAGATACGAAAGGCCTTTACCGCCCAATCGAGGTACGACTGCCAATCCGCCTTTTTCAACGGTAAGCCCTCCCGCAGGGCAGGCTCGTCGATCTGGATGATCCTGATCCCTGCCTTTTCCAGGTCGCATACTTCATCACGTATAGCCAATGCGATCTGAAACGCAGTCTGGCTTCTGAGTTGATCGTCGCGGACAAACGACCATTGCAGAATGGTGACTGGACCCGTAAGCATGCCTTTTACGGGCCTGGTGGTAAGCGACTGTGCATACTTCGACCATGCTACAGTCATCGGTTCAGGTCGGGAGACATCGCCAAAGATGATGGGCGGCTTCACACAGCGCGACCCGTAGCTTTGTACCCAACCGTTGGAGGAATGTGCAAACCCGGCCAACTGCTCGCCAAAATATTCGACCATATCGTTCCGCTCAAACTCTCCATGCACCAGCACGTCGAGGCCGACTTCCTCTTGCCAGCGAATGGCCCTTTCAATCTCCTCTCTTACCAGGGCATCGTACTCTTCCGACGACAGCGCGTTTTTCTTCCATTTCGCGCGCCAACTTCTTACCTCGGCGGTTTGCGGGAATGAGCCGATGGTTGTGGTAGGAAAGCGTGGAAGGTCTAATGCTTCTTTTTGGAGTTGTTTCCGTATGCTGAAAGGACTGTTCCTCCTGTCGTCGCGATCGGAAATGTTTTCAACCCGATCCTTAACTGCCGGATTGTGTATCAGCGAAGACGTCTTTCTGCTTGCGATAGCCGCTTGGTTTTCGGCCAATGCGTCGGCGAACTGCGCCTTGGTTTCGGGTTGCGCGAGCTGCTTCAGCAGAACAACTTCCGACAACTTTTGCCTGGCGAAAGCCATCCAGCGCTTGATCTCGCGGGAAAGCTTGTCTTCATTTTTTTCGAGGTCAAGATCGCAGGGTGAATGGAGCAACGAGCATGACGGCGCGATCATGACCCGCGTCGTGCCAAGATGGTTGACGGCTTTGTCAATCAGCGACAACGATCTTGAAAAATCATTTTTCCAAATGTTCCGCCCATCCACTACACCGAGTGATAAGGTCATTGCTTCCTGGATATGGGGAAGGACGCGATCCAGCTGGTCTTCACCACGAACGAGGTCGATGTGCAAAGCGCTGACCGGAAGAGCGGTGGCGAGGGTGATGTTGTCCCCTAACGCCTCGAAGTAAGTGGCGACCAGTGTTTTGACATGAGGCAGCTCGCGTTTAATGGCCTGGTAGGCATATTCAAAAGCTTTCTTTTCCTTTTCGGTAAGATCGAGCGCCAGGAATGGCTCATCGAACTGGATCCATTCGACGTGCAGCTTGTCGAGTTTTTTCAGTATTTCAAGATAAACCGGTAACAGCTTGGGGAGGAGGTCGATCCGGTCCAGGCCCTCGTCCTTTTCTTTTCCGAGGAGGAGGTAGCTAACCGGGCCGATGAGAACCGGTTTGGTTTTGATGCCGAGTTGGCTGGCCTCGTAGAACTCATCTACGACTTTGGTTGAAAAGAGGCTAAACGTCTGGTCCTTATGAAATTCCGGGACGAGGTAGTGGTAGTTGGTGTCGAACCATTTTGTCATCTCCATCGCGGTGATGTCGAGGCTATCCTTTTGGTATCCCCGCGCCATAGCGAAGTAAAGATCGAGTTCGGTACGTTTTCCATCGACGATCACGGCATGGTATCGCTTGGGGATGGCGTTCACCATGAGCGACATGTCGAGCACCTGATCGTAGAAGGAGAAGTCGTTCGAAGGGATCAGGTCGATCCCTGCATTTTTCTGGAGCAACCAGTTTTCGTGCCGGATTTTACGACCCACCTGCAACAGGCTTTTGTAGGTGGTCTGGCCTGACCAGTAGGCTTCACAGGCTTTCTTGAGTTCGCGTTGGCTACCGATTCGTGGATAGCCGAGATTGTGGGCAATCATTTGATTGAAATTTAGTGTGTAACAAACCTGCTCTTTGCAAGTCGACATGCAAACACACACTAATACAGACTAGAGATGACGGACCTTCTTCACGGGTGGGAAGAGTTATGGAAGGAGCTATCACAACTGACCTGCTCATTAGCGTGTAAGCACGGTCATCGAGATGTAAGGCAAGTCTCCTGGCTTATGACGGTATCTGCCGGTCCTTCTCGTCATTCACGATGAGTGTCGCGATTAATGACAATGGATGTTGAGGGCAAACCCCTGTTCGATAATCTTATCGAAGTCATTTACAGTAGCACGTCTGCTCGTGATTCTCACACGATTCCTTTTTAATCTTCCGAATCTCCCGGAAGAACCATACACCTGTTTGACAAACGAAGCAAAGAACGATGGGTCAAAGATAGGAGGAAGAAGGGGAGAAAGGAAGGGGTGGACTGAAAATGTCTGAGAGGGGTCGCCTGGCGGCGACGGGTTTGAAACACATAGAACACATAGAACACATAGGACATATACGATGCGCGACCCTTGAACACTTTAGCATTGCAAGATATTTAAGGCTTCGCCTTAAAAAAGGAACGCTATTCCGGCTTTAATAAAGAGTGGTGTTCCGGGCGTGAAATGAATTTCTGAAACGGGATCGGTTTCGTGGTGGAGGCGCGTTTCGGTATCGAACTGCGCTTCGTTCCACTCTTTGTTAAGTAGGTTCTCCGCCGACAAGGCGAGCGCCATGCGGATATCTGTAACGCCGGTGATGGATCTCTGTCCGAACGCGGCAGAAAAGCTGAAAAACAGCCACACTAGGATCAACCCACTTTTCATCGAGTGCAAAGGTAAGAATTTCGGGAAAGCGGGGAGGGGAAAGGAGAGTTTGCCAGTTGCCACGGTGTTGATATTTTTGATAATATGAAAACGAACGCTGATTCCCTGAAAACCCTTGTATTTGTACTCTGTGGCTTGCTGACTCCGCTTCAGCAATTTGCGCAAGCGCCTTCGGGTGTCAGTGACCAAAAGCATAGGGTAATCATATTAACCGACATCGAAGCCGACCCCGACGACACGCAGTCGCTCGTAAGGTTGCTGTTGTATTCGAATCAGATTGATATTAAAGGAATAGTCGCCACGACGTCCTGCTGGCAGAAGAACAGGATTGCGCCTGAGTCGATAGAGCGATTGATCAGGGCCTACGGCAAAGTGCAGCCTAATCTTTCAAAACATGAGGAGGGTTTTCCCAGGGCGGAGGAGTTACTTTCGTTGGTCAAGCGCGGCCTGCCCGTATATGGCATGGATGGTGTTGGCGATGGAAAGGATTCAGAAGGGTCGGAGTGGATCATTAAGATACTGGAAGAGGACGACGATCGTCCGCTGTGGATATCCGTATGGGGCGGCGCAAACACCCTGGCGCAGGCATTGTATAAGATAAAGAACACAAGGTCGGCCGGGGCGGCGCGTAGGCTGATCAGCAGGTTGCGCGTTTATACGATTTCAGATCAGGATGACAGTGGCATCTGGATGAGGAACAACTTTCCTGACCTCTTTTATATCGTCTCACCTGGTGACGACTATGGTACCGCTACATGGAATGCGATGATGACCTATGTCAGGGGAATTGACAACAGGACGATCAGCAACAGTTGGCTGGGTGAGAATATTCAGCAGGGGCACGGTCCGCTGGGCGCGCTTTATCCTGACGTGGCCTATGGTGTGGAAGGCGACACGCCGGCATTTCTATCGTTGATACCGAACGGCTTGAACAATCCGGAACACCCTAATTGGGGAGGCTGGGGTGGACGCTATGAATTGTACAAGCCTGAATTCGTGAAACGACCGTTGGGTCGCTCCGGCGTTCCGCACGAGCCTGAGACCAGACCCATATGGACGAATGCGTCCGATACGTATACGCCCTACGTGACCTCAAAGTATGGTCGTGCCGTGCGGTTTGATACAACGACTTTCACTGGAAGCAAGGTGACCTTATGGCGTTGGCGAGATGATTTCCAGAACGATTTTGCCGCGCGGATGGATTGGTGTACGATGTCGTACGAAGAAGCCAATCACCCTCCTGTAGCAGTGTCCAATCAACCGGAGGAGATCACAATCAAGTCGGGCGAAGGCTTTTGGTTGGATGCGTCGGGCTCATACGATCCGGACGGTGATAATCTGAGTTTTCTGTGGTTTCACTATCCTGAGGCTGGCACCTATCGGGGGTCTATAGAAATGAGTGGCGCGGAAAACCTCGTAGCGCGTTGGGTAGTGGCTCCTAAGGTAACAAAGGAGGAGACGGCGCATTTTATTTTGAAGGTGACAGATAAAGGGACGCCGGCGTTGTCGAGGTATAGGAGAGTAGTGGTGAGAATTTTGCCGTAGTCTTTAACCACAGAGACACGGGGAACACGGAGATACACAGAGGGTAATTATACGTGCGTTAGGGTAAATCGCGTAGAGGTTCCCGCTGGCGTGCAGGGCGCCAAATGCGTAAGGAGGGCACAGGCGGCGAAGCCGCAGGGGTACGTGCGCGTTGGACCCCTTTAGGGGTTAGGGGCGTGCGCAGGGAAATTGAGGACTTCTCTTCACCACAGAGGCACGGGGACACGGGGGTACACAGAAGATAATTCATCTCTGCGCTAGGTTAGATCGTAGGGAGTCGCCGCTGACATGCAAGGCGCCAAATGTGCAAGAAGGGCACGGGCCTGCCCGCCGGCAGGCAGGCGCCTTCGGCGCAGGGGTGGTCCAAGTTCATTTCATTCCACACGTTCTTTATCGGTTCCTGAGCTTGTCGAAGGACTATGTGCCCCTATGTGCTCTATGTGATTCAAAAACTTCGTCGCCGCCAGGCGACGCTGTGTTTCCTGCACCCGATTTGGCAAAGCAAACACCCAATTCGACTAAACCATACTGATGGTTGGGGACGACCTTTGTTCTGATAACAAAATCGAAAACTACTATGAACAGACAACTTGGAATAAAAGGTCCCATGGTTTCAGCCATCGGCCTGGGCTGCATGGGAATGTCGGGAGCATACGGTGAGAGCGATGAAAAGGAATCCATCGCCACCATCGAAAGAGCGCTTGAGCTCAATCACAATTTCTTGGACACGGCGGACTACTATCTGGCAGGACACAATGAACAGCTTATAGCGCAGGCAATAAAAGGCAAAAGAGACAAAGCGTTCCTTTCTGTCAAGACGGGAATGATGCTTTCCCCCGGAGGTTACGGAGGCGTAAACGGTCACCCTGATTTTCTGCGCAACGCTGTGATGTACAGTCTTCAGCGTCTTAAAACAGATTACATAGATCTTTACACACTCGGGCGTGTCGATCCCAACGTTCCCATCGAGGACAGTGTAGGAGCCCTCGCCGAATTGGTACAAAAAGGTGTCGTTCGTTTTATTGGTCTCTCGGAGGCGTCAGCCGAAAGCATCCGAAGGGCCGCGACCGTTCACACGATAACCGCGCTTCAGACAGAATATTCTCTCTGGACGCGCGACATTGAAGACGAGATACTCCCAACCATTCGCGAATTGGGTATTGGGCTGGTCGCCTATGCGCCTCTTAGCAGGGGATTTCTGAGTGGGACGTACAAGAAGCCTGAAGATATCAAAGACAATCGCGCTCACATGCCTCGGTATCAGGGAGAGAATTTTTATAAGAATCTGGAGTTGGTAGAGAAGGTAAAGATGCTTGCTTCACAGAAGGGGTGCACTCCATCTCAATTGGCGATTGCGTGGGTACTTGCCCAGGGAGAGGATATTATTACGATTCCGGGTACAAAACGCGTCAAATATCTGGAAGACAATATCGCTTCTGAGAATGTGCGACTGAGTAGCGGGGATTTGCGGGCAATTAGTGAAATATTGCCTGCCGGTGTTGTGTCAGGCACCCGCTATCCGGAACGATTTATGAGCGCGTTAAACCGTTAGCCGATGGTGTGCCAGTTTTCGTGATTAAATTTATCTGATGAAAAGAGAAGGCAAAGTTCCTCACAGATTCAGATCGCTGACGGAGATACACCGGTTACTGGGCTTGCCCGAGCCGGTGCATCCGTTGTTAAGCCTCGTTGAGAATAAGGGCGATGAAATTGATCTGCGTAAATTCCCCGATTCATTCACCCACGATTTCTACAAGATTTCCTACAAGCAGAACCTGAGTGGGAGGTTTAAGTACGGACAGGGGTACTACGACTTTGATGGAGGAGGTATGTTGTTCAAGGCACCCAACCAGGTGAGCGCGGGTGGCGAGAACAATAACGACCATACTGGATTCACGCTGCTTTTTCACCCTGATTTTTTAGCCGGATACCCGCTCGCAAAGAAAATCAGGCAGTATGGATTCTTTTCCTATTCAGTCAATGAGGCACTGCATCTTTCTGAGAAGGAGAGAAGTACTATTGTTTCTGTTTTCATGAACATGCAGGAAGAACTGCAAGGCAGGCTTGATGATTTCAGTCATGACATCATCATCTCTCACATTGAAACGCTGTTGAATTACAGCAATCGGTTCTACAGGAGACAATTCATCACCCGCAAAGCGGTAAACAATGACCTTCTGCAAAGGATGGAAGAAATTCTCGACACTTATTTCAATGATGAACAGTCATTGAACCGAGGCATTCCGACCGTTCAATTCCTTGCCGACAGTCTGAGCGTCTCACCCGGCTATTTAAGCGATATGCTGCGCAGCCTTACGGGCCAGAATGCCCAGCAACATATACACAACAAACTCATTGAAAAGGCGAAGGAAAAAATATCAACTACTAACCTGACGATTAGCGAAATCGCCTATCAATTAGGTTTTGAACATCCTTCGTCATTTACGAAGTTGTTCAAGACGAAGACGAATTTATCGCCGGTGGAGTATAGGCAGTCGTTTAATTGACGGCGGATTTAGTTCAACATAACCGGTGGTGCTTTCCAGTCACTCGATGGTGATCCCCTGGGTTGGGCTTTCAATTATCAGATATTACCATCCTTTATAATATGAAGTGAGGCGTGCCTTTGGTGATCAGATTGGACAGATATCCTTTCATAACGGTATTCCACCCATCGCGGCATCTTGAATAGCACTCTTTCTCGGGTACGAGACCTTCATGCGTGAATTGATGATAGTGTTATTTCCAACAGCCGCTATCTCAAAAATTAGGGTCGCCTTTCGATTCTTAAACCGACCCTTTTTAGATGATTGTGCTTGCTGCGGAACCGTGAATAAAGTTCGATTGCCAGGTCACGCCTTAACTGCCGCAACTAATTCATACGGCCTGTTGAATGCCTCCTGCGACACTTTAAAATACTGCGACAGCTTTCTAATCATTTCCTTTGAGAGTCCTTTTTTATAATTCAATACATCAGAAACCAAGCCTTTGCTTACCCCAAGGATTTCCACCAGATCCTTTGCCTTTAGATTCCTTTCTGCCATCAATGAACGGAGCAGCTCGATCGGATCGACCTCATCGAAAGAGTTGTGCTCTTCGTCCCATTTTTCCAATAATAGCGTAAGCAAATCAATCTCGTCCTTCATTTCTTTGCTCTTAAACTCAGCTGCAACCAGATCCTCAAGGATTCTGGAATACTCCCTGTATTGAGCTTTGGATTTAATTACCTTATACTTCAGTTCGACCATACTAGTAACTCGTTACCGTGTATTGTTCGTTGTTGTCACAAAGTCTATCATACTCTGCATGGGTGCCAATCCAGCATATGAACAAATGAACCTGCTTACGGCCAAATGCATACTTACAAATCATTCTATAGTTATTTCCACCAATATTAAACACAACCCGATTGCTATTTTGACCCAGCAGATCAGCTGAGCCAAATGTCGACTTGATATCAGCAGGTCCATTCCAGTCTGCATACCTGATAGCCGTCAACCAAGTGGCAAACGATTTTTTGCCACCAGCATTCTTAACAACGTAATTTTCAATTGTTTCCTTTCTTATTAAATGAACCCGCATGAAAAGTACAGTTAAAGGTACGAAAAAGTTCACAAAAAGTGAACTTTTTGAGCTTCGGCACGAGGATCAATGCCGCTTTTTTTGCCAAATATCCCTCATCTGCTACATTTGCAGTCCGGTTGAGCCCAGAGCAATGGCGGGAGGTCAGGTTAACAGCAACAGGGGCAATCGTTGAACCGGTTATACTTAGAGGAGTGGCAGAGCGGTCGAATGCGGCGGTCTTGAAAACCGTTGAACCGAAAGGTTCCGGGGGTTCGAATCCCTCCTCCTCTGCAAATGGATTAAGGTAGGCGCCCCGAGCATCGGGGCGTTTTTGCTTTTCGATCCGGACGAGCGAAGCCAACGGGTTCAGCGAGTACGGTCGGAAAGCAAAAACGAGCGTAGCGAGCCTACCTTAATCCATTTGACACTCCCCCGAAAGGGATCACCGTCAGGTAATCCCTCCTATAGCTCAAGAACTATACTCGCAGGTTCTCAAGATCGTAGCGAGAACAAAAAAACCAGCGCCTGAGGCACGAAGGCGCGTGGTCTTAAGATGGTTTGACACTTCCCCGAAAGGGATCACCGTCAGGTAATCCCCATCAACCCGAGAACCGCAGGTTCTCAAGGCCACAGCGAGAACAAAAAAGCTAGCGCCTGAGGCACGAAGGCGCGTAACATTCGGATGGTTTGATTCTCTCCCAAATGGGATCACCGTCAGGTAATCCCTTCCTTTACATACCTGCCAAATATCAGCCCGTCAAGCCACTCAAAGTACTTAACCCTAGAACCGCAGGTTCTCAAGATCGTAGCGAGAACAAAAAAACCAGCGCCTGAGGCACGAAGGCGCGTGGACTTAAGATGGTTTGACACTCCCCCCCCCACAGGGATCACCTTAGGTAATCCCTCCTCCTGGCCCGATCCTACCAAACTTGAGAATTACGCTCAGCTGCCAACGTTTCACCCAAGCGTTGTCGGGGCTACAAACATTCCGCCCCGCTGGGACGGTTGCCAGATGCAGTCGGGACAGCAATAACGTTGCTCTTCAATTCATCAAACTCCTATATTCCTGTGGCGTCACCCCTGTTTGCTGCTTGAACACGCGGGTGAAGTGCTGGGGATACTTGAATCCGAGTTCGTAAGCAATCTCACTTACCGACTTGTTTTCATCGAAGATCTTGGCCTTTGCTACGCCAATAAGCTTTAGCCGAATGTACTCACTGGCGGACTTACCCGTCTCTTTCCGGATAAGATCACCAAAATAATTGGCGGATAGATTTAGCTCATTCGCACAATATGCCACAGATGGTAAACCAACTTCGTGGGGTTTGTCTGATGTAAAAAACTCGTTGAGCAATCTCTCAAAACGTTCAAGTATTCCCTTGTTCACACTATCGCGGGTAAGGAACTGGCGGTCATAAAAGCGAACGCAATAGTTCAGAAACAATTCAATGTTCGACGCGATAAGCATCTTGCTGTGTTTGTCGACGCCGCGCTCCAATTCAAATTGAATTCGCGAAAAGCAATCAAGAACGATTTCTCTTTCCCGTTGGGACATGTGGAGGGCTTCATTGGTTGTGTACGAAAAGAACGAGTAATTATTCATCTGGCGGCCAAGAGGAGTGCCATTGATGAAGTCAGCATGAAACAACAAGGCAAGTCCTTTTGGTTGATACCATTCCTCACTATACGACCCAAGTACCTGTCCCGGAGCCACGAAGACGAGCGTTCCCTCCTCGTAATCGTATTTGCTGATGCCATACTTAAGGTCGCCACATTTGACGTCTTTCAGGAACACCGCGTAGAAACCAAAGTACATCCTCCTCATCTGCCGGGGTGCCGCTTTGGAAAAATCGATGATGCCTACGAGCGGGTGCAGGGTCTCATTCCTGTTGAAGGCGCTGAATTGAGTGACAGTGTCAAATTTCAATATCTCTTCCATGGTGTGCCTTTGTTTACATCCAAAAGTACACGCGGCTATTCCATTGCGCACAGCGATGGGGCCGGATCAGTGAAACTGGTAGGTAAACCAGTAATCTGTATACGCTTGCCGGCCCGGCTTTGTGACATTTTTGTCGTGCAAAAAATTCAAAAGGAGGACTTATGAAATACAGAAAACTTGGCAAGAGCGGACTTGAAGTATCGGCGATCGGTCTCGGTTGCATGGGATTAAGTTTTGGATATGGGCCCGCGACCGACAAACAGGAGGGAATAAAGTTGATCAGGAGAGCGTACAAACTGGGCGTGAATTTCTTCGATACTGCTGAAGCCTATGGCCCGTTCACAAATGAAGAAATGCTTGGCGAAGCCGTAGAGCCCTTTCGCGACAACGTTGTTCTGGCGACAAAATTCGGGTTTAAAGGAGGCAATGTAGCCGCAGGCGTCGACAGCAGACCGGAGAATATAAGAGCGGTCGCCGAAGCCTCTTTGAAGCGATTGAAAACAGACAGAATCGACTTGTTCTATCAGCACCGTGTTGATCCCAATGTGCCCATAGAGGATGTCGCGGGAACCGTAAAAGATCTCATAGCCGAGGGCAAGGTGAGATATTTTGGGTTATCCGAAGCAGGAGTTCAGACTATCCGCAGGGCGCATGCGGTCCTTCCCGTAGCAGCTCTGCAGAGCGAGTACTCGCTTTGGTTGAGAGAAGCTGAACGAGAGATCTTTCCAGTACTTGAAGAACTCGGGATCGGCTTTGTTCCGTATAGCCCTCTTGGCAGGGGATTCCTCACTGGGGCAATCAACGCCAACACGCAATTTGATGAGACGGACTTTCGTAACATCGTACCCCGATTCAGCGAGGACAATCGAAAAGCAAATCAGATTATTATTGATAAGCTGACTGAGTTTGGCAAGAAGAGAAGCGCAACCCCGGCGCAAGTTGCGCTTGCCTGGATGCTTGCCCAAAAGCCGTGGATCGTTCCCATTCCCGGTACGACAAAGATTCATCGTCTCGAAGAAAACCTGAAGGCCGAACAGCTGGTACTGTCCGCGCAGGATGTGCAGGAAATTGAAAGGGCTTTTTCAGAGATCAAAGTTCAGGGAGCACGGTACCCGGAACATTTGTTGGCGTTGGTGGATCGATAACTGAAGAACTAAAGGCAACCTGGGAATGCCTTGTGCTAATGCAGTTTTTGATAAAGACTATATTCAAGCGTATCACGAAAGACATTGTCTTTCGTGAACGCTTTTCCTTTTTTCTTTTGCTTTCTCTCCTCTTTCAACGTCCTATACTCACCAGACTGGAACCCAATATTAAGAAGATGGCCAAACCGTGCGTCACTTTTTATGAATCCTTCGCCGGAGAACTCCGAAGACGTAAGCACATGCCCTTTCTTCTTAGCCTTTTCAAAAGCATTTTTCAAAACATTTCCGCCATTGAGCGCGATAACGAGATCGACTTCGGGGATCTCGTCCAATGAATCCTCCAGGTTTAGTTGAAAGAATCCCCAATTGGTTTTTGAAACCTCGCTTCGGGATTGGATGATTTCATTAACCGTTTCTTCTTTCGCAAAAAAGTCCGCAACGGTATCCGACTTATCCGCGTAATACACCGTCTCGAAGAAAAACGACGGCGTGATGTGGAATGAACAGCAGGGGTAAAAAGCGCTTTTTATGCGGAGCAGCTTCCGCACCAGTTTGAAAAGGCCAGACCTTTCGAATTGAAGCTTCACGTAGAGTTGTTCGTATGGGTTCGTTGGACGCATTAAAAACAACGAGGGGACCAAAGGCTATTCATGATCCTTGACGGTCTTCCAGTTTTCATCTGCCGTCTTAATGCGACTGTCACGCTCCTTCTCCCATTCCTTTTTGACATCGCGGTTGTAATTGAAATATAGTTTGTTGTTAACGATAGACCAGGTGTCAATTTCTGTCGAGGCCTTGTATCCCCGCGACATGCCATACGCACAGTAGCCGCCATACTGTGGCGCATACTTTTCGGGATCACTCTTGAAGGCTTCGAGATTTTGCCTGCTGGCGAACCGCCACGTCGCACCTTTCCATGTATGGGAAAGGGATTCCAATCCCTCGATCGTTTTTGATTCTTTGAAGATGGCCACTGGGTCATAGCCGTGGATCGCTAGTCCTTCCGGAGTGAATATTTCAGATTTCTGCGCAAAAGACGTAAGCGAGGCGGCGAAGAAAATACTTAATAATGTGTATCTCATGATTTTATGCGAAAGGTCCAGTTATAAATGACGGGTAAATCCGCGAGATGTTGCGTCTCCCGGATGAAAGCTTGTTCGAACGGTGGAAAGGGGACGTCGTTTTGGTTTGTGTTGCCGGTGAGGAGGTAGGTGTGATGGGATGTTCGAGTGTAATATAAATCTAGGAATGCAGGCTGCCCTTAACTGCGTGCGAAAGCAAGTAGGGGAGCAATGTCGCCATTGTCGGCGGCCTTGAGTGCATTCAGATAAGCACGGCGTGGATCGCCGTCTTTGACCAAGTTTCCATTTCCCCAAGTAAAAGGTTCTCGTCCAAAAACTTTTTCAGTGAGAATATCGCCCATCATGCGACTATGTCTGCCGTTGCCGTTGGGGAAACAGTGTATTGCAACGATACGGTGCTTTACACGTATGGCTATTTCATCGGGCAAATAGGCTTTTTGATTAATCCAGACCGTAGCATCCTCCAGTAATATGTGTAACTTCTCTCGTATTTGGTAGAAAGGAACACCGATGTTTTTTTCCGTTTTTCTGAAGCGCCCCGCCCAATCCCATACGTCGCCATACATACGTTTGTGAAGGGTGCGAACAAAATCTTCGCTAAGCACTTCCTCTGCTGTCAATTTTCTTTTCTTTATCAACCACTTTTGCGCCTGCTGAATGTTTAGATCTTCCAGTTCATCCAGTTCTTTTGCGAGTGGTAATTGAATTAATTTTCAATCCCTCGCATTCATCATCATCTAGCGGGGTCTGTCCTTCTAGGTAATTGATGGTTAATCCCATAGGATACTTGGCATTTCGCGGATGATGTCCTCCGTCAACTCCTTGATGGCTTTCTGTTGACGTTTTTTGGAGGTCTCCTGGTCTTCAAGCTTCATTGTCGCCGCGGTGCGTCTGACAATCTTGGTCGCCACTTCTTCGGCGCGTTTGCGAACGTATTTTTCAAGAGTAAGGTTGGGATCGATGGGCAACAATATGTAGGCTACCTTCATGTCCATCGCTCTGGCTGCATCTTCCAGCGCGGTTAGGGTTATCGATTTGTGTTTCTCTCGTTTTTCGAGATTGCTTATAGCTGACCTGGTTTGGGCATTCATCCTCCTAGCTAACTGCTCGGTCGACATCCCAATCGCCTCCCTTATCGCTTTGAGCCATCCGTTTGCAGGCCGATTGCAGGCATGCATAACGCCAAATCTGGCGATTTGTTGGCTTATTTGACTGAGAATCAGTCGTTTTTGGTTTATTCTTGCTGTCATATATGACAACAAAAATATAATTATGTATTCATATAAGAAAACAAAAGCACAAAGATGTTGTCATATATGAAAGCAAATGTCGAACGCTTGGGGGGTACCCCCTGAGCCACTTTTTCTGCCTTGCGCGCCAACATCAACTATACCCCAAAAACAGGATCTCCAATGGCGCCCGAATATCATCGCGACGTTGTCCCGGGGCTTCGCCCCCGACAGGTTCGCAGATCTGAGATAGCGATGCCAAACTTGAGAATTACGCTCAACCTGGAAATGTCTCACTAAGCGTTGTCGGGGCTTCGCCCCGGGCTACAAACATTTCGCCCCTATGGGGCCGTTGATGGGACGCGGATGCAGTAGCAGGCGCGGGGGCCACTGCATCTGCATCTGCCTCTGCAGCTAAAACCGCTCCTCCGTCAACTCTCTATTCACGACCGCTCCCGCCAAATTCCCACTATACACCGCACTCGCTACAGACCGCATTGCGCTTGAGTTGTCACCACAGGCGTAGACACCGTCGACACTCGTCTTCTGAAATTCATCCACTTTGATGTGTCCCACCTCGGTAAACTCGCATCCAAGTTGCCGTGGGATGTCTGAATGCTGTTCGAAGGGAAGGGCTGCATACAATGCTTCAAATGCGACTTTGGATCCATCGGCGAATACGACGTTCCTGACATGGCCGCCGTCGTGTTCTATTTCAGAGATTTCAGTTTCGATAACCGGGATGTTGTGGGCATGAAGCTTGTCGAGTTGCTCGTGTGTCAGGGTTGACTTTGAAGTCAGAAGCGTGATGTCGTTGGTGAGATTGCTCACGAGAGAAGCCAGGTGGACGGCCTTATCGCCCTTCGCCATGATGGCGGTCTTAACGCCGCGTAATTCGTAGCCGTGACAATAGGGACAATGAACAACGGTGATACCCCAACATTCGGAAAACCCTTTGATTGGAGGCACGAGGTCTTTGATGCCAGTCGCGAGTATCAGTTTTTTCGTTTCAAATTCCTGACCGGACTGCGTAGTAACTGTGAATCCGTCGTCGTTCTTTCTTGCAGCGGTCGCTAGTCCGTTCACAAAACTTACTGTCTTATAGGCTGATACCTGCTCTCTGGCTTTCGTTGCAATGGCTGCGGGTGTTTCGCCGTCTTGTGTTATGAAGTTGTGAGAGTGTGGTGTTTGTCGGTTACACGGCAAGCCGCTGTCGATGATGAGTACGTTCTTAAGCGATCGTCCCAGGGCCATGGCGGCGGACAAACCCGCATAGCTTCCGCCGACAATGATGACATCGAGTTTTCTTTGTTCTGGCATACGTTGATATTATTAAACGTTGTCAAAACGCCAACGTACGCGCCAAAGTTCGTTTACTGCCCTCCATAGCACTTAACATTGGGGTGCCACCGCTGCATCTGCATCTGCAACTGCGTCTGTCTCTGCCTCTGTCAAAATTCTCCCACCTTTAGTCACTCTTGAAGGCTTACCAATCTTTAGTTTGCCTTGAGCCCAGGCGCTGGTACATTATGTCATACCGCTTCAGACCCTTGAGCAGTCTGTTAATTGTCTCCGCCAGACGTTTAACCCTGGTGTCTTCTTTCTTTGCTGAATAGATCCAGTCTATGT
>QGUY01000340.1 GCA_003242315.1 Bacteroidota bacterium | reverse complement strand
CTTCTTCCCGGATTTTGAAGGGGACTAAGGGCCATGCTGGAAGAGATGTACGACCCTAACGTGCCTTTCACACAGGCGAAGGATGAGACGGTGTGTAAGTATTGCTCATATCGGGAAGTGTGCTATCGGTAGCAGGCAGTTGGCAATGGGCAGTAGGCAGTAGTAGGCGGTTAGACAGTACGCAATACCCAACTGACAATCATAATTCCAGTTCCAGTTGTCCGGTTGGTCGTTTGGGCACGCGCCTGGGTTTACCTGTTTTAACCGAAACAACCTCGCCGCTCCGTATGTACAACAGGTATCCCTCCACCGGATAGAAATTCATTTGTGTCAGGATCGTCATATACTCCTGCATTTGACGCTGATCTGCTGAAGAAGGAGCACCTGTTTTGAAATCAATAACAACGGCGTGTTTGTCTTTCAATAGCAACCTATCCATGCGACTCTCGCGACCACCGGGAAGGAGGATAGGAACTTCCGTGCGCACGTCCCATCCGGGAGCAAACCAGGACGCTATCTGCGGATCGCGGAGAAGATCATTGAGGAGTTCCTGCAATACAGGCAACTCCGAGGACGAGATCATGCCTTCATCTACCATGCGGGTGAGTGCATCCGAAACGTCTGACGCATATTTTACGCCCGACAAAACGGTGTGGATATGGATACCATAGTTGATCCGCGTACGCACCGCATCGCCGGCATCGCTGAAAAACTCTTTGGCCGATCGCTTGACCACCAGCTTTTCACGCCAGTCGAACGTGCGATACTCCCGCAATGTAGCAGTGGTGGCGACACGCTCAACACCTTTGTCTGCCGGCTTCTTCCACGCGCCCTTGCGCCATGTTTTCGTAACGTTATCCCAGCCGTCTTCCAGGCCGGCACCACGCGTAACACCATCGTATAGTATCCGCGACACCATCAAATTGAAATACTTCACTTCGGGAGCCGGCGATATGACTATCAATCCATGTTCGGCTCGCGTGAGCGCTACGTATAACAGGTTCAGGTTGTCCAGGTACACCCGTAATTTCTCCTGGTGATACTCTTCGGCATAGTACGTGTCCTCAAGAGTACCCGAGTACTTCACGGGGAGATAACCTGCACGATCGAAAGGTGAATGATCGGCCTTCACCCACAGCGTCGGAGAGAGATAGCCTTTATGATCAAGATTCCAGGAACAAAAAGGAATCAGCACAACCTTGAACTGAAGTCCCTTGGCTTTGTGTATGGTCAGAATTTGAACGGCGTCTACACCACCAGAGATCTGGATCGACTTCTTTTCCTTGTTGAGATCCCACCACTCCAAAAACATACCGAGGTCACTCCGCTCGCGGGCGGAAAACTCAAGGACAGCATCCTGGAATGCCTGGAGGTACGCGATCTCACCAGGATCTTTTCCGAGTCCGAAAATTCGTACGAGGGTTTCCGACAATTCAAACAACGGCAGCTTCTTCAACGCAGCTTTGTCGCGTGAAAAGGCTTCCGGCAATCCCTGCTCAAAAAAACCCTGGTTAGATACGCCGAATACATCCGTTAGCGCGCGTGTGCCCCCACTTACTCTATAATATTCATACGCAAGTTGTGCACGGGCAATGGCATCCTGCGTGTTGAGCAGATACCGCATGGCGGCGACGAGCAGATTGACCGACGACGCTCCATTAAGACGCAGCGATTCATTAGACATCACATCATAGCGGCAATCCGGTCGCGCCTCTTCGGAATGACTGTACCGCATCAGTTCCGCGACAATCTCCGGCCCTTCGGAATTTTCTCTTACGAGAATCGCTATATCCCCTAAAGCAAAGCCCTGATCCTGCAGCTGTTCAAGATACTTAGGGATCATCCTGAGGCTTTTCTCCTTCCAGGTTTCCTCCGCGGGTTCGTCGTTTAAGAATGAAATGTGGACAAACCCCTCTTCTTTTCTCCAAACCTTCTGAGACACATCCCCATACACTTCCAGCGGAACTGATTGCCCGGTATCCAATGATATCAGGTTTGAAGCAGCCTTAAAGAAGGCGTTGTTGAAATTCACCACATTGTAAGCGCTCCGGTAGTTGCTGTTGAGTTGTCGAACCGAAACCCATTGCTCGCCGATGTGCTTTATTATCTCTTGTTGGAGGAGACTTAAGTCGCCACCACGCCAACGATAGATGGCCTGCTTCACGTCGCCCACGACGAGATTTTCGTATCCCTGACTAATGCTGTTCGTGACCAGCGGAAGAAAATTTTTCCATTGAAGTCCGGACGTGTCCTGGAATTCATCGATGAGGTAGTTGCGGTAAAAGGACCCAACTTTCTCATATATAAAAGGAGTATCCGTTTCCCCCATGACGCGGTTGAGAAACTTGGGGGCGTCATCGAGGAGCATCATGTTATTTTCGTCCTTATACTCCTTCAGTTTTCGTGAGATGTCGGCGATAAGTCCGAACGTGTAAAAGTTTCCCAGCACGACTTCAGCTGTACGGCATCTTGTATAGTTCCTGCGTTGGTATTCAAGGATCTCGTTAAGGATTGGAATCAATCTGGTTTCAGCAAGATTGCGAAGCAATGCGAAGTGGGGCGTAGTCTTCGAGGGCCAGTTTGCGCTGTCCTGATATTTGGTTTCCGGCATGGAACCTTTTTTCTCATCTGAAAAATCGCCAACCGATGAGATTCGCGTCAACTTTTCCAGAAATCCGTAAGCACCTCCATATTGATACTTGAAGTCCGCGCGCGACAGTCCATTCTCGTGGATTATGGTAAGGGCCTCCTCGGCCTTTTTTCTTACGAAATTGATGAACGTGTACTTTAACCCACGCAGTTCCTGAAGGAGATCACGAAAGAAACCCTTTGACCGGGTCGCGTCCGTAACTTCATCTTCTATGTTCTTGAATTTCTCGTTGAATATCTCCTTACTGAATTCAACAAGACTGGTTCTGATATCCCATGCCCTTTCGTTTTCCAGGTTTTCGCGGGCAAATTCCACGACCCAATCGGTGAGTTCCTTGTTTTCGCCAAGTTCGTCGATGAGGGCATCCACAACTTCCTCAAGTACGGGATCCCGTTCTACTTCCAGGCGATAGTCTCCCACCAACCCTGCTTCACGCGTAAAAGCGCGGATGACCCGTTGAAAAAAGGCGTCGATCGTGCTTATGGAAAATTGCGAGTAGCCGTGCAGGATAGCCTTCTGCGTGTCGAGGCTGCGTTCACGGAATGTGGCGTCATCGAGTCCGAGTTCCTTTTTTAATTCCTCCCCGAGGTCGTTCGGCTCCTCCCGGGCGAACTTGTCGAGGTATTCCAGTATCCGGTCCTTCATCTCCTGGGTGGCCTTGTTGGTGAAGGTGACGGCGAGAATATGACAGAAGTATTGCGCCTGGTACTGAAGGGCAAGCTTCAGGTATGCCTTGGCGAGCGTGCGCGTCTTACCGGAACCCGCGGAACTTCTGTAGATGGTGAACGGGGTCTTCATCGAGGCAAAGAAAAAGGATTCACCCGACAATTACTGTCAATTGCGGTGAAATTGCCGCGGATAATACAAGTGGATAGAAAAGGTAACGGCACGGATTTTACATACCGAAAATAGTGGCTAACTTATGTCTTTACTTTTTTGATGAAACGGATTGCCACGTTTTTTGAAAGGGTTTTTTACTTTTTCCCGGTTCAGTTGCTGTTTTCGAATCTGAAACGGAACCAGGTGCTTCTGTTATGCTGGGCCATCCTCTTTATGATGGCGACGGGCAGTTTCGGCAGATACCTGGGCATACCTTACTTGTTCCTTGACCCCGAATACATG
>QGUY01000339.1 GCA_003242315.1 Bacteroidota bacterium | reverse complement strand
TAAGACAGTCCATAGGCTGAACAGTTTCTTCCTGTGCCGGTTCTTGCGTAGTTTCAGCTTCCTTCTTCGAACCGCCACCGCATGCGATGACAGTCGATGCGAAGCAAGCGACTAATAGGATTGCAAACAGTTTTTTCATAGTTGACAGGTTTTTGAGAAAAATTCCAACAAATATAGTATGAATTGCTTGGAAGGCTCAGGCTGGGGTAAGAAAAATTACTTTTTTCTAAATATGAGCCGTAGCGGAACGCCCTCAAAATCGAAGTGTTCACGCAATTTATTTTCGAGGAACCGCTCATATGAGGTTTGAATGTACTGAGGGAGGTTACAGAAGAATGCGAACGTTGGAAACCGCGCTTTCAGTTGCGTAATGTACTTAATCTGGATATGCTTTCCCTTGACTGCAGGAGGGGGATAATGGACGATTTCGGGTAGCATCTTGTCATTCAGCACAGAAGTTGGAATTTTGGCATTCTTGCGTTCAAACACTGCTACAGCCTTCTCTACGACCTGAAATATGCGCTGTTTCGTGAGAGCTGAGGCGAATATCACAGGAAGATAATCGATAGGCGCCAGCTTTTCGAGAATCTGTTTCTTGTAGCGATCACCCGTTTTCGAATCCTTTTCAATAAGGTCCCATTTGTTGACCATAAGAACGATACCCTTACCCTGTCGGTGTGCCAGGCTGATGATGTTGACATCCTGGGATTCAAGACCGCGTTCTGCGTCGATGACGACGATGCATACGTCGCAATCTTCGAGTGCATTCAACGCGCGCAGTACGGAATAGAATTCAATGTCATCTTTAACCTTGCTCTTCTTACGGATGCCCGCTGTGTCGACGAGAATAAAGTTCTTTCCATACATTTTATAATGTGTATGGATTGCATCGCGCGTTGTACCAGCTTCGTCGGTTACAATACTGCGTTCAGTGCCAACAAGGGCGTTGAGTAAGGACGACTTGCCAACGTTGGGGCGGCCTACGATGGCGATACGGGGTATGCCGCTTTCGGGGTCTTCGGGACCAGGAGCAGGAAAGGTTTTTATGATCGCATCGAGCAGGTCGCCAGTACCGGCTCCGTTTTCAGCGGATATGGGGAAGACGTCACCAAAGCCAAGCTGATAGAATTCTGCTGCCAGGGGAGTCTTGTCTGGCGTGTCGGTTTTGTTAGCGGCGATGTATACAGGCTTGTTTGATGCCCTGAGAACGTTGGCGAAGTCTTTATCAAAACCCGTCAGGCCGTCGCGGACATCGACGACAAATATGACCACCGATGATTCGTCGATGGCAAGTTTTACCTGACGTCGGATGGCCGATTCAAATTTGTCTTCAGATCCCGTAACGTAACCGCCCGTGTCGATGACGGTAAAATTCTTTCCACACCACTCGGCATATCCGTAATGGCGATCCCGCGTCACGCCCGGTTCGTTGTCCATGATCGCCTGTCGCTTCTCGACGAGGCGGTTGAACAACGTTGATTTCCCGACGTTGGGCCGTCCGACTATTGCTACTACGTTCATGTCACTTTCTTTTTTGGTGGTCGGTAATCGGTGGTGTCGTAAATTTCGATGTCGTGAATTTCAGAGACGCGCAGGTTGCGCGTCTCTACCGTTTTTCCGTTTCCAATGAGACGCGCAAGTTGCGCGTCTCTACTATATTCTATATTCCTCACACTCACACGCCGTCTCCCTCCGCACGCCCCTTAATCCCCTAAAGGGGTCCAGCGCGCGTGGTAGCGGTACTTCAACTGGTCAGTCGTACCGTTGTCCGTTTCCAATGAGACGCGCAAGTTGCGCGTCTCTACTATATTCCACGAATTACCGATCCTCTCTTACTATCCCCCTCATTCTGTGTACCCAAACCTCTTCAGTCTCTCCTTCTCCCTTCTCCAGTTCTTTGCCACTTTGACGGTGGTTTCCAGGAAGACCTTTTTTTGAAAGAATTCTTCCATGCGTTTCCGTGCTTCGATGCCAACTTTTTTCAGGGCGCTTCCTCCTTTGCCGATGAGGATGCCTTTTTGGGAGTCGCGTTCGACGTAAATGTCGGCGCGGATTCGGAGGATGTCTTCGTCCTCTTTGAATTCGCTGATGGCCACCTCCGTGCTGTAGGGCACCTCCTGTTCATAGTGGAGGAAGATCTGTTCGCGCAGCAGTTCTGCAGCAAAGAACCGTTCGGGACGGTCAGTTAGTTCATCCTCCGGGAAATAGGGGGGATGTTCGGGGAGGTGTGCCACGACGGTATCCAGGAGTTGCGACAAGTTTTCGCCTGTAAGTGCCGAGATGGCAAGGACCGCGGCAGCGTTGGGAAGTTGCTCCTTCCAGTAGGCCATCTTATCGGCGATTTGGGAACCCTTTCCGGTATCGGCCTTGTTGATGACGAGGATTAAGGGTACGGAAAGCCGGTTAAATCGCCCGTACGTGTCGGCGTCGAATTTTTCATCCGGCTCGACCAGCAGCAAAACCAGGTCGGCGTCTTCGAGCGATACTTTCACATAACGCATCATAGCCTCGTGGAGGGCGTATTTGGGCTCAAGGATTCCAGGCGTGTCGCTATACACGATCTGGTAGCCGTCGCCATTGATGATCCCCATGATCCGGTGGCGGGTTGTTTGCGCTTTCGGCGTGATTATAGAGAGCGGTTCTCCCACCAGTCGGTTCATGAGGGTCGATTTCCCCACGTTGGGCTTACCCACGATGCTGACGAAACCGGATTTAAAGGGCTTTTCGGACATTTTCGAATGCAGGGACGGCAAATATCGCTGATTTTGCCCGATATAGTAGCCCCGGAGCAATTCGAAGCGGCCGGAAAGCGCTGCTGTCCGCACCGACCTGGGATCGCTTCAGAGTGTGAGTTTGCTTTTTAGCGTTGTTGCCCCTACTTTTGGGACCTCAATGGAACGGACCCGGCCAAAATTGGGTTGTTTTAGTGATTACATCGCGGGGTGGAGCAGTTGGTAGCTCGTTGTGCTCATATCCGCTGGCTAGCGGACGCGAGTTCGAGCTTGCGTGACTGCCGAGCCGTCTCCTTGAAGTTGATCCAACGTGTAGTCGGCAGGCAGGTCTTGCCCCCGAGTTTTCACAGAAAATTTGGTTTGTAATAATGTTGGGCCTACTTTTGGACCCCCATTGGTAGGTGAAACTATCATAAAGGAATACATCGCGGGGTGGAGCAGTTGGTAGCTCGTTGGGCTCATAACCCAAAGGTCGCAAGTTCGAGTCTTGCCCCCGCTACGAACCCAAAAGAGAACGTGAACTAACGTTCTCTTTTTCATTTAGTTAGCCTCCCAATCCGCCATCCCGATTCACGTTAATTCGAGGTAATTCGAGGTAATTGTTTCCTGAAATGTTTTAGCATTTTTGGACCCATGGCACCAGCGAATCAACCGTTATGGGATGCACATTTAACGCCGTTTTGAACAAGGATAACCGGAAAAACAAGACCGGCCGCTACACCATTTTCATCCGGATTACGGTCGACAGGCAAACCAAGTATTTTAGCATTGGAGAGCGGATTGACCAGAGATACTGGACCGGCAGGGTCAACCATTGGGTCAAGGCCAACCATCCGGGGGCGTTTGAACTAAACAAGATGATCCGGGACAAGATCGAATTGCTCTACCAGTTCTACTTCCGCCAGCGCGCCTTTGGAAACGGGGTCTCAATGCAGAGCCTCTCCGCTTTCTTTCACAAGAAGATAGATCCAAATGTCTTCAATGAGTATGTAGCCCAGTATATCAAGACGGTAAGGGGCAAATCGCTCAATACGCTTAAGAAG
>QGUY01000338.1 GCA_003242315.1 Bacteroidota bacterium | reverse complement strand
CGTTTCTTCGCGGGCTTGGGGGTCAATTGTTGGTGCAGTGCTCTGGGCTGTTATCACTGTCGCTACAAATCTCCAGGTCGGATACATGGCTGTTGGACTCGGATTTCTTGTAGGCTATACTGTGCGGTTTGCAGGAAGGGGACTCGATATGGTATTCGGAGTTCTCGGCGCGGCTCTTGCGCTGATCGGATGTTTCCTGGGAAATCTATTCACTCTTGTTGGCTTCATCGCCAATGATGAAGGGTTAGGATATATGCAGGTATTCCTGGGGATTGATTACGGAGTTGTGCCAGAGGTGATGATAGCAACCTTTAGCCCCATTGACCTGCTGTTTTACGGTCTGGCTACATGCGCTGGTTATCGCTACTCGTTCCGACAAGTACCTGAAGCGGAGATTCTGGCGAATGCGGCGAAGTAGTACCATAATCCCCAACTCCACTAATGAGCTTCTAACCAATTCTTCCCAATCCCCGCCTCCACCTCCATGGGCACTTCCAGCGAAACAGCGGTCTTCATCAGGTGGACGACGCGTTCCTTCATCAGCTCTACTTCATCCTTATGAACATCGAACACGAGTTCGTCATGTACCTGCATGATCATTCGTGAGCGGAGGTTTTCCTTTTCCATCCACGATTGGATGTTGATCATTGCGATCTTGATGATATCGGCTGCGCTTCCCTGGATAGGAGCATTGATGGCATTGCGTTCCGCGAACCCGCGGGTCGTGATGTTACGCGAATTGATATCGCGCAGATAGCGTCTGCGTCCGAGAATGGTTTCGACGTAATGAAGTTCCCGCGCCTTGTTGATCGTGTCGTCCATGTACCTTTTGATGGCGGGGAATTCTTCGAAGTAAGCTTTAATGATTTCCGATGCCTCTGCTCGCGAGATGCCAAGGTTCTGCGCCAGGCCGAAGGCCGTACTTCCATAGAGAATGCCAAAGTTTACTTCTTTAGCCTTGCGCCTCATGTTAGGGTCAACCTTTTCAGGAGGAACCTTGAAAACGCGAGCGGCTGTAGTGGTATGAATGTCTCTTCCCGTTCGGAACGCTTCAATCATTGTAGCGTCGCGAGCGAAGGCCGCAGCGATGCGAAGCTCGATTTGGGAGTAGTCGGCCGACATGAAAAGATAGTCATCGCCCCGCGCGACAAACGCCTTCCGAATGGCACGACCTTTCTCCGTTCTTATCGGGATGTTCTGCAAGTTTGGGTTGTTCGAACTCAAGCGTCCCGTTACAGCCCACGCCTGGCGATAGTCAGTGTGAATGCGTCCGTCGCGTTTACTGATCATCCGCGGCAAGGCGTCGACGTACGTGGAGCGGAGTTTCTCATACTCCCGATAATCGAGAATCTTTTTTGCTATTTCATGTTGATTAGCGAGGCCGAGCAGAACATCTTCACCGGTGGCGTACTGCCCGGTCTTTGTTTTCTTCGGCTTGTCGAGCAACTTCATCTTGTCGAAGAGAATTTCACCAAGTTGCTTGGGCGACCCGATGTTGAACTGTTCGCCCGCCAGCGCATATATCTCTGCCTGTACGCGCTCGCTTTCAATGCGCAGTTCTTCCGACATTGCCTGCAATGTGGGTACATCGACAGTAACGCCTTCATATTCCATCGCGGCCAGTACACGGGCCAATGGCATTTCTACCTCTTCCATGAGTTTCGTGTGTCCGCGCTGTTCCAGTTCGGCTTCGAGTTTTGTTTTGAGCTGGAGTGCCTGGTCCACGCGTTCGCACGCAGCGTTGGCCGGTGAATGCCCTCCTTCCTGTGCAAGCGTATAGCCCAGGTATTGATTGCAAAGTATTGCCAGGTCGTGCGATGCCTCCGGTTCGATGAGGTAGTGCGCAAGCATCGTGTCGAACATATTTCCCCGCATGTCGCTGCCCGCAATCTTCAATGCGAGGATGGAAGCCTTTAGGTTGTGTCCTGTGCGAACCTGAGTCGGATGATTCAAGACCGCGCTGAATTCTTCGAGAAGGGCCTGTTGTGAGTAATCGGGCGAGACAGGGACGTAAAACGCTTCGCCGGGGGCGGTGGCAAAGGCGATTCCGGCTACCCTTTGTTCATCGTCCTTTCCTTCGGTCACTACTTCTATTCCGGCTGTGGGTAATTTCATCAGTCGCGTGATCAAGTCAGCGCGTTCCTGTGCATCAGTGAGAATCTTATATCGAACGGCCGAAGGATCGAAGCTTCTGGTTTCGGTTGCTGCCTCCTCGATGGGCTCCGGAGGACCGAACATCGACAGTTGCGCGGCGCGCACAGGTTTTGGCGCAGCTGCAACGCCCTCATTAAACACGCGGGCGTTGAACATTTTGAATTCCAGTTCGTCAAAGATGGGCTTCAGAATCTCAGGATTGGGACCGCGATAGGCGAGGGATTCAAGGTCGATCTCGATGGGCACATCGGTAATTATGGTGGCAAGCCTTTTTGAAAGGACAGCCTGACTTGCATACTTTTCAACCAACTCTTTTTGCTTGCCCTTTAATTCAGAAGCGTGTGCAATGATTCCTTCTACTGTACCGTACTGCTTTAGCAACGCCGCTGCGGTCTTAGGACCTATGCCCGGAATGCCGGGAATGTTATCACTCGAATCACCCTGTAGACCAAGCATATCGGTAACTTGAGACACCTGATCTATTCCCCACTTTTCGCAAACCTCCGCTGGTCCCAGAATGTCGACGACGTTGCCCATGTATGCCGGCTTGTAAAGAAGTATGTTGTCAGTTACCAGCTGGCCAAAATCTTTATCGGGTGTCATCATGTAAACACGGAATCCCGCCTGCTCGGCACGGCGTGCCAGTGTACCTATGATGTCATCAGCTTCGAATCCATCCATCTCCAGGATGGGGATGTTGAAGCCTCGGATAATTTCTTTGACCTTCGGCGTTCCATATCGAACATCTTCAGGTGCCTCCTGACGTGTCGCCTTATATTCTTCATACATCTGATCGCGGAACGTTGCCGCGGGTGTATCAAAAGCGACAGCTATGTGAGTGGGCTTTTGTTTTTGAAGGACTTCAAGAAGAGTGTTTGTAAATCCGAAAGGCACTGAGGTGTTGTGCCCTTTCGAATTGATGCGCGGACTCTTGGTGAAGGCAAAGTGTGCGCGATAGATCAGGGCATACGCGTCGAGCAGAAACAGCGTCTTTTGAGATTCCATGCCCGCAACTTAGTAATACGCACTGGGATGCCAAAAAGACGAAAGGCCGTGCAATGCGAAAAAAAAGAGGGTGGGCCAGAAGACCGCACCCTCGGGGGTCTGGATGGTTCAGTTGGTTTGCTTTACTGCCACACACTCGTGCTCCAGGATTGAACCGTTATCGACTTCGATGATGTACTGGAATCCAAGCGTGCCATCTTCTTCGAAGCCACCTTCTCCGGATATGGTGATGGTCATGGACGTTTCGGAGAATGTTTGTGCCGGGATGTTGAACACCTTACCGGTGATTGTGGCCTTGATGGGCACATACATGATGTCTCCAAAGTTGGTGATCTCCACGTGGGGACCACCAGCGGACGATTTCTTAATTGTAATGGTGTAGGACTCTACGTCGCCCCATTCTGCGGTGTCTTCCACCAAGTAGGTACCTACAGCTTTTTCGACGTCGGCGGAAAATTTGTCATCGTCGTCGCTGCATGCCGCCATGAAAAGTGATGCAACGATTACAAGTACTGTGGATCCATGGGGAAGAAGATTCACTCTGATCCAGGTTGTTAAGAGGGACATTGTCATAGTTTTGAATTGGTAAATTTTTTCACGTGTTCGCTGGTACACGGGGTGGTGTTTTTTTTTTTTACACTTT
>QGUY01000062.1 GCA_003242315.1 Bacteroidota bacterium | reverse complement strand
ACGGAAACTTTTGCAATTGTAATGCCGTTCTTGATCTGCCCATATTAGCCAAAAGCGGCCCTGAAAATCAAGTATTTGCCCGTTTACGGGCATTTCTGTTCGCCGCTGGTACAGTGGGGATTTCCTGATAAATTTGAAGGTCGATGAGGGATTGCAGCGTTTTTACATTGTCAAACGGGATTCGGGTCGTCCATCGCCAAACCAATACCGATATTGTCCATTGCGGAATGTTCCTGGAAATCGGCAGCCGTGACGAAACCCCCGAAAATCAGGGGATTGCGCACTTCTGGGAACATATGGCCTTCAAAGGCACCCGCCGGCGAAAGGCTTTCCACATCATTAACAGCCTGGATTCCATAGGGGGAGAGTTAAATGCTTTCACCGAAAAGGAAAAGGTCGTGTTCTATGCCTCTGTACGTCAGGCATTTTTCGAACGAGCCATAGACGTCATCAGCGACATTACCTTCAACTCGGTTTTTCCGGCCCACGAAATCGAAAAAGAGCGGGGCGTCATTCTGGAGGAAATGGCCATGTATCGCGACGATCCTGACGACACCCTGCAGGACGAATTCGAGGGCCTCATCTTCCATCGTCACTCCCTCGGGATGAACATCCTGGGCCGCGAGGAAACGGTGCTTTCGTTCCGTCGACGCGACTTCACCTCATTCATTTCGCAACACATCAACACGCATAAGATCGTTTTCTCCTGTGTGGGGAACGTGTCGCGCGACCGACTTGAACGCCTGGCCCGCAAATATCTGGAAGGAGTTCCGCGCCGCGCGGGGAAGACGAATCGAAAGAGTTTTATGTCGTACCGACCGCGTGAATCCGGCCTTCGTCGCCCTGTAAAACAAGCGCGATGTGCTATAGGTCGTGAAGTGTTCTCACTCCACCATCCGAAGCGCATACCATTCTATGTGCTTACCAATTTGATTGGCGGAGTTGGGATGAACTCGCGATTGAACATGGTGTTGCGCGAAAAATATGGATACGTCTACTCGATCGACGCGCACTACGTTCCATATTCTGACACCGGGCTGTTTGCAATCACCTTTGGCACTGAACCAAATCAACTTAACAAGTGCATTCGGCTTGTGAATCGGGAATTGAAGCGAGTAGCCGATACCCCACTCGGAAAGCGTCAACTTGCCGCCCTGAAGGAGCAAATTAAGGGTCAGTTGGCCTTGAGCGAGGAGAATAATTTGAGCCTCATGCTCATGATGGGACGAAGTATCCTCGATTTCGGCAGAGTGCCGCCGCTTTCGGAGGTCTATCACAAGATTGACGAGATTACAGCGTTAGAGCTGCAAGACCTCGCGCAGGAGGTTTTTGTACCGGAAAAGCTCAGCTATTTGGTCATGGAGCCTTCCGGAAACGGCGCTTCCCCCAAAGACAATTGATATGGACATCATCCTGCCGGAACTCCAGCGGTACGCAGAGCGCCACACGTCGCCTGAAAGTGCACTGCTTGAAAAGATCAATCGCGATACGCATGCGAAAGTGCTCATGCCGCGGATGCTCAGCGGCCACTTGCAAGGTCAATTCCTGGCGATGATTAGCCACATGATCAAACCGCGCACGATCCTCGAAGTAGGTACCTACACAGGCTATTCGGCATTGTGTCTCGCGGAGGGGCTGGTGGACGGAGGAACACTCATTACCATCGACAAGAACGAAGAACTGGAAGACCGCGTGCGATCTTACTTCGATCAAGCGGGTATGTCGAAGCGCATCGACTACCGGATCGGCGACGCCACACAGATCATCCCCACACTTGACATGACCTTTGACCTGGTCTTCATCGACGCGGACAAAGAAAATTACAGCAATTACTATGACATGGTCATAGATAAGTTAAATTTGAAAGGAATTATTTTGGCGGATAATGTGCTGTGGAGCGGAAAGGTTCTGGACGAGAATCCCGACAAGGACACGCGGGCCATTATAGCCTTCAACAAGAAGGTGACGGATGACCCCAGAGTAGAAAATGTCCTGCTTCCGATCCGTGACGGTATCATGATGATCCGCAAGCTAAACTGAGTCACGTATTTTTTTCGACTGGATGAAGTATCTTCTTTCCGCTCTTCTGGCCATTCCCTTGTGGTGCGCGGCACAGTCGCCGCAAGTTCCCCACAAAATGACGTTCGCAGGCATGACGCTCACCATTCGTGACGATGCCCGCAAGGAAATCCAGGCTGATGTCGACGCTCTGACGCGCTCGCCGCGTCACTTCAATATCAAGGTAGAACGTGCGAAAACGTATTTCCCCATCATCGAAAAGATATTCGCAGAAGAAAATCTGCCTGACGACTTCAAGTACCTCGTACTGCAGGAAAGTGCGCTGATCCCCGATGCGGTATCAGTTTCGAAGGCGGTTGGGTTCTGGCAATTCAAGGATTTTACTGCGGAAGAGATGGGCCTTCGCGTCGACCGCCATGTCGATGAACGAATGAACATCGTCTCCTCAACACGGGCTGCGGCGCGTTATATTAAGAAGAACAACTATTACTTCAATAACTGGCTCTATGCCCTGCAGGCTTACCAAATGGGTGCCGGTGGTGCCATGAAGGCGGTCGGTGAAGGTAAGCCGGGCGCCAAACACATGGACATTACGAGCAAGACTTATTGGTACGTAAAAAAGTTTCTTGCACATAAAATTGCTTTTGAGGGCGCTGTGGCCGGACCCGGTGAAGTAACTGTGGCAGCCTTCCCCAGCTCGGGACATCGATCGCTGAAAGAGATCGCGCGAGCTGCTTCAATTTCAGAAGAGGAGTTGCTGACTTACAATAAGTGGGTACGCAACGGTAATATCCCTGACGACAAAGCCTACACGGTACTGGTTCCGGTCAACGCTAGTACGCAGGAGTTTCTGGCATCTGTGCAAGCCGACATACCGAGATCAACGGCAGTCGCTGCTATTAAACCTCCCGTTGAAACGGCCAGTCGCGAACCTGAACCGAAGGGCATCTCCGCTATCAACGGAGTGCCGGTTATTGCTGCGCGCCAGGGAGAGACGGCGGCTGCTTTGGCAAAGCGCGCAGGGATTTCACTTACCAAATTTCTCCGGTATAACGATCTCAGCAAAGGACAACGCCTTATAGCGGGCGAATACTACTTCACTGCAAAGAAGCGAAATCGCGGTCAGGAGGATTATCACAAAGTTAGCGCCGGTGAAACACTCTGGGCTGTCAGTCAGCGTCATGGCATCCGGCTTAGCAGCCTGCTGCGGTTTAATCGGATGGATCGCGACGACAAGCTCAGTGAAGGAACCATGCTTTACCTGACCAGCAGAAGACCTGCTGACGACCGCCATGTGGAAGAGGTGGTTGAGGTGGATCAGGGCAGCGTTTTCGCCTGGTCAGTGGATCCGGTGGAAACGAGTTCAACTGTACAAGGCCGTGTTCAGTCCGCTCCGGTTTCCAGAACCGAGGAACCGGCTGCAAGGTACGTACCGGAAAGGACTGAATCGGAACCTTCAGCATCTGCATCGAAAGAGAATGAATCCAATAGGGTGATCGTTATTCCGGAACCTGAGAAAGAATTTGTCTCTGAAACCCGACCTGCGGACAAGACCCCTGTTACGTCGGGTAGTGACAAGCACGAAGTACTTCCGGGAGAAACGCTGTACGCCATATCGCGTCAGTACCAGGTATCGGTATCGGATTTGGTGCGTTGGAATAACCTGGATGTTAACACCGCATTGAAACCGGGTCAGGTACTTGTAGTAAAGGGTGAGCCGGCAGCGGCGGAACGCACGGTGTCGGCTTCCAGTCCAATAATTCACGAAGTACGTCCTTCGGACACGTTATATAGTGTGGCTCGCAAGTACGGTGTGAGCATTCGAGAGCTCATGGAGTGGAATGGTAAGAGCGATTTCAATATTAGCGTTGGCGAGAAGCTAAAGGTCCATCCACGCTGACCGTGCGCGCCAGCGCCCTTTAGGGCTTTCACCCTGTTAAAAGGGTTACATAGTCCTGTCCGTTTCCTGATTTTATGCGTTTTTGGCCATTTTATTACGCCTGGCCGGAAAATCTCTTTCTTATCACCAAATTCGCGAAAAAGGATATTTTTGTATTCCTCGTAAAAATCTTGTAGCCCAAACCTGACAATGCATACAGATACAAAGTCCATCGACCTGGTGATGCTGGTGGATGACAACGACACGGATAATTTTATCAGTAAGCGCATTATCGAGATAACAGGATTTGCAAAAAGGGTAGAGGTAAAAGGTTCCGGCAAGGCAGCGCTCGATTACCTGCGGGAAAACGAAAATAAGCCCGAAAACCTACCCAGTCTGATCTTCCTTGATATCAACATGCCCATCGTCGACGGCTTTGTGTTTCTGTACGAATTCGAAAAGTTCAGCGAACTCGTAAAGAAGAAATGCAAAGTCATCATCCTCTCCAGCTCCGACAACAAGCGCGACATCGACAAGATCGTCAACAACAACCACGTGATCAAGTTTATTACGAAACCGTTGACGGAAGTGGCGCTGGACGAGATAAAGCTGAATAGCATCTGAAGGTATTCGGTGATCGGTAATTGGTGGTGATCCCATGTAGAATTCCCTATCTCTGCATATCCGCGGTGCTCCCGTCAAATATTTGTATTTTCGCGCAAAAATTTGCGGACTAATCAGGGAGCAATGAGGATTATCGAATTATGCGCGATCATGCTGGGGATCATGGTCGTGGCTGGGGAATTGCGTGCACAGGACACACTCGCGAACCGCGATACAATCAATTACTGGAAAAAAAAATTAGACCTTGGCGTTAACGTCAACCAGGCATCGTTCACGTCGAACTGGACGGGCGGTGGTGTGAATTCAATTGGACTGAGCGTTGCGTTTAATTACACAGCGAACTATGCCCGTGGTCCGCACAGCTGGGATAACGCCATTGGCCTTCAGTACGGCTTCGTCAAGAATGAAGGGCAGGGGTTCCGAAAGACGCTCGACCGCATCTACTTCGATACAAAGTATGGCTACAGGCTGTCGGACCATTGGAACGCGTTTACGTCGCTGAACTTCCTGTCTCAGTTCGCGCCCGGATATACGTATACGCAAACGAATGGCGTCGAAACCGCATCGCATATTTCCGATTTCTTTGCACCTGCATTCATCACTTCAGCGTGGGGTCTCGAATATCACAAGGGTGATCACTTCAAGATGCGCTTTTCGCCTTTCGCACCGCGACTTACCATCGTGAGAGATCCGGAACGGTTCGTCACCACCGTCGGTGAGAGTCCGTATGGTGTAACGCCACCCGACCAAATGCGATTCGAATGGCTGGCGTTGCAATTTGTTGCTGAATTCAACAAAGACATCGCCGAAGATCTCAACCTGAAATGGCGATACGCACTCTTCGCCAACTACGAAACGCTGGAATTGGACCAAATCGATCACCGCCTGGAAGTCATGCTCCTCGCAAAAGTCAACAAGTTTGTCAATTGCAGTCTCGGTGGTGTCGTCCTCTACGACTACGACCAGATCGATGAGATACAGCTGAGTCAGGTGTTTACGCTTGGATTTGCGTACAAATTCCAAAACTACACGGACTCGAAATAGGTGTCCGGGATTTTACCGCTAAGACGAACCTACCTTTCTTTGCGTTCCTTTGCGCCTTGGCGACTTTGCGGTAGAAGTCAGGAGACCTAACCTTTTAAGATTCCGGATACAATCGGCAGACCCCACCACTGCCAACTGCGGATTTTTTTTATTGACGACGATTTCTCAATTTTAGCTATGGACCAGGCCGCTTTCATCGATTCCATCAAAAAATCCTACACTTTCAACGCTTCCTCTATCTGTTTGGGAGCGGGGGTCCTCAACGGGGAAATACTTCCGGAGGCGCGTGTGAACCTCGCTCTTCGGATGATGAATCGCCACGGACTTGTTACTGGTGCGACGGGATCCGGAAAGACCAGGACGCTGCAACTCATCGCCGAACAGCTTTCGGCGGCGGGTGTGCCGGTGTTTATGCCGGACATCAAGGGTGATCTCTCCGGCCTTGCAAAACCCGCGGCGGAAAATGAAAAACTCACCGAACGCGCAAATGCAATCGGTGTTCCGTTCAAGCCGGATGGCTTTCCCGTTGAGTTGTATTCGCTGAGTGGAAAATGCGGCGCACAAATGCGCGCGACCATCACCGAGTTTGGTCCAGTGTTGCTCAGCAAAATCCTCGACCTCAATGAGGTGCAGACGGGCGTTATGATGATCCTGTTCAAATACGCCGACGATAAAGGCCTTCCCGTGGTCGACCTGCGTGATCTGAAAAAGTTGCTGGCGTATCTGTCGGATGGACCCGGTGCAGCGGAAATAAAAAATGAATACGGAACCATATCAACATCGACGTCAGGAACGATACTTCGCAAGATCGTCGCACTCGAACAGGAAGGCATTGAACACCTTTTTGGTGAACGCTCATTCGATATCAATGACCTTTTTCTCAAAGTGGACGGCCGCGGTGTCATTTCGTTGCTGAACTTGTCAGACGTGCAGGATAAACCGCGCGTCTTCTCTACGTACATGCTGGCACTGTTGGCTGAATTGTATGAGAAGCTTCCCGAAGTGGGTGACCTGGATAAACCCAAACTGGTATTCTTCTTTGATGAAGCTCATTTGTTATTTAAGGATGCGAGCGACGCTTTCATGGAGCAGATCGATCAAATTATTCGATTGATCCGATCAAAGGGTGTTGGGATTTTCTTTTGTACACAACTCACCCAGGATGTGCCATCTTCGGTGCTATCCCAGCTTGGTAATCGCATACATCATGTGATTCGCGCGTTCACACCAAACGATGTGAAGGCTTTGAAGGAGACAATTAAGACCTTTCCGCATTCGGAGTATTACGACATGCAGCAGCAATTCACACAGCTGGGCACCGGTCAGGCGTTTATCACAGTGCTGAACGAAAAGGGAATTCCCACGGAAACGGTAGTGACCCACCTTCGTCCACCGGCGTCGGTAATGGGACCGCTGGATGAGTCAGAGTACAAGTCCCTGATGACTTCATCAGACTTGTATCGAAAATACCAGGAGCAGATCGATCCCGAAAGTGCATTCGAGATACTGAGCAGGAAAATGGAAGAATCAGCGCGCAAAGAAGACAAATCTGCTCCGCGGAAGAGCACATCCCGGCGCGCCGAAAAGTCTACCCTCGAAAAGGTACTGCAATCCTCCGCTGCGCGACAGGTAGGCAGAGAGGTAGTCCGCGGTATCTTCGGCATGCTCTTCGGCAAAACCACCCGCTCCCGTTCACGTAGTATCTTTTGATATCGGCACGATTTAAATTTTACGCACTACCTTGGATACCGCACTCGCCCAACTTCAATACCTCCCGAGGAAGTACCTGCCAATCATAGAAGCTGGGTACGCACTCACAATAACGCACAACATAAACACGTACGCACGTAAACACCTTACATTGCCCGCACGCGCTGAAATACCAGACAACATCAACACATCAACACATCAACACTTCAACACATAACCATGTGGGATGACGACGATGAACCGGATTTCGACCCCGAAGAAGAACGACGGCGGCTCGAGGCTAACCCTATCTTTCAGAAGGCGGAGGAGATCAGGGATCTCACGCAGCGGATTGTAGAGACCATGGACAAGAATGATCCCGAATCCGAGATTCAAAGTTCGCTGATGCTGGAGGATTCGATGATCATCCCCGCCAAGATCGCGGGCGCGGAAGCGGTGGATGATTACATTCTGAAGATGGAGAATGCGGTGATCATCAAAATCCACGCGCGCAGCCTGCTCACACGCACAGCTTCTTTGAAGTATCTTGAGCTGGTCGCCCCAGCGTATCTGCAGTTGCTTCGCGATGAAATTGAAGCGTTCAGGTTGTTGTTTCGCAAGTGGGTCGCGTCGTTTGAATCAAATACTACGAAAGAAGGGGATGGCTGGGGGTTGTTTGTTGAAGATGACGGTTGATAGTGCGTTTGAATCTTTCACCGCAATGACGCAAAGGAAGCAAAGAACTATCAGAGTGCGTCTGCAACTAAAAATCCGGGTCCAACCCCAACCTATCCTTCAACTCCTTCAGTATCGGATACTTTTCAACCAGGTGGTCAAATTTTTCCTTGTTCGTGTAAAGGAGCTTACCTGTTTCTATTTCTTTCAGCTCGCCCACCACATTCACGGTCCTGTTTTGAAGACGTGCGCGCAGGAAGCCCACCAGGTCACTTCGTAGGGTACTGAGAATGGTTTCCTGCACGGGGTTGTGCAGATGTACGATGATTTCATTGTCTCTACGGTCGATGGGTTGTGTCAGCAGCTGGTACTCTGCCATATTTCGTCGACGCGTTTCCGCGAAAGCATTCCACGCTTCCTGTACATTGTCATCCGTAAGCTCCTTGTCCGCGGGTTCTTTTGTCTGTGGAACCACAGTCTGCGCGACGGCCGCACCTCCATTTCGCGCCGGCTTTGCAGCGCCGACTAGCTCAGACAACCGCGGGGTTTTTAGTGGGACGGCGCTTCGCGGTGTTGGAATGGGAGAAGATGCAGAGGCAGATGCAGATGTAGAGACAGGTGCAGGTGCAGAGGCAGGGGCAGCGACGGTGGGCTCTGCGTTCGTTACACTAATTTTTTTTTTAACCCCGCTTCGGCGAGTTCGGAGGGACGGAGGACGGAATGAACGTGGGCCATCTTCATGAGACAAAGCTCGATGAGCAGCCTCTGGTTCTTACTCGTCTTGTAGTTGATATCACACTGACTGGTAAGGTTAAGCCAGGTGAGCAGGAGGGAGGACGATGCAGCAATTGCCTGTTCGTGATATTTCTGCTGTACGGATTCGGGGACTTCCAGGAGCTTCACCATGCGGGAGTCCTGCGAAACGAGAAGATTCCTCAGGTGTTCTCCCAGGCCCACGATAAAATTGTGACCATCAAAGCCCTTGCGGAGGATTTCATCCAGGATCAGCAGCGGATCAGTATGGTTTTGTGCCAGCAGCGCATCCACGACCCGGAAGTAGTAATCGTAGTCGAGGATGTGCAGGTTGGCCAGCGTCTGTCGGTAGGTGATCCCCTTACCCGATGAATATGTGACCATCAGGTCGAAAATAGAAAGCGCGTCGCGAAGGGCGCCGTCGGCCTTCCTTGCGATTAGATGAAGCGCTTCGGGTTCTGCCGGCACGTTTTCGCGTTCGGCGATCTTTTGCAGGTGCGCCGCGATGTCGGAGATCTGAATCCGGTTAAAGTCGTATATCTGGCAACGCGACAGTATGGTGGGCAGCACCTTGTGTTTTTCTGTCGTGGCCAGAATGAAAATGGCATATGGCGGCGGCTCCTCCAGCGTTTTCAGGAATGCATTGAAAGCCGCACTGGAGAGCATGTGAACTTCATCGATAATATAGACCTTGAATCGGCCGTATTGGGGCGGATAGCGCACCTGGTCGATCAGGTTGCGGATGTCGTCGACGGAGTTGTTGGAGGCGGCGTCCAGTTCGAAGATATTCAGCGCGTTGAGTTCGGGCTTGTCTTCAAAGCCGTTGATGAGTCGCGCAACGATGCGGGCGCAGGTTGTTTTGCCCACGCCGCGGGGACCGCAAAACAGGAGCGCTTGCGCCAGCTTATTGTTGTCGATGGCATTTTTCAGGGTGGTGGTAATGTGCTCCTGTCCAACCACCTCGTCGAACCCAGTCGGGCGATATTTCCGTGCCGATACGACAAAATTCTCCATGGGCTGGCAAGATAATGGGGCTGAGGGAAATTTCGCAATGTAGATCGGGAATTAGTTCGAGATATACGATGTTGTATCGTATATTTGAGAAGGGGAGTAAATCTATATGAAAGTAACGGCCTTATTACCTGAAGATTTGATCCGGGAAGTTCGAAAAATAAGCGGAGGACGAAATATCACCGAGAGTATCCGCATTGCCCTTGAGGACTACGTCTCCAGGCAACGTCTAAAAAAGGCCATGCAAAAAGTGAAGGAGAAGCCGTTACAATTTTTGGACGATTTTACGGCTGAAAAAGTGAGGTCAAAGAATAGGGAGGCGTGATCCTGGTCGATACGTCGATATGGATCGACTATTTTAAGAGCACTCCCGGATCCGCAGCGGAATCCCTAATTGCTCACTTAGAGAATGAACAAGTGGTGGCGTTGAGCGTGGTTTTCGGTGAACTGTTACAGGGGGTTCGGGATTCACGCGAGGAAAAAATCATTTTAGACCACTGGAGAAATCTTCCTAAGGTCGACGAGTCTGACCTGTTCATCGAGGCCGGAAAACTTTCTTATCGTCATAAGCTTTACTCCGCGGGTGTTGGATTAATTGACTGTTATATTATCGCCGCGGCCAAGACCCATAGATTGGATATCTTGTCTCTGGACAAGAAGTTGCTCAGCGCGTTCCAGTTAGTTAAGGACCAAAAATGAACTTTCTGGGACGTATATTTGTCTCCTACTTCAGAAATGTTCTTTGACACGCATTAGTCATTCATAATGTCAAAAAGGGGCCGACCGGTTTTGACAGGATTCATGATGACGTAGATAAGCATGCGGGCTCATGGGATGAGAGCCCTGAAAGATAGTCCCGAACCATAACTGGCGAGTCTAACTACGCCATGGCTGCTTAATCTAACTGGGTGTTAGATTCGAGCTTGCCCCGACAAAGTGTCGGGGGGCCATCATCGCTCAGCGCTCTCGTTCTGCCGGCGCTGGTTCAGCGATGTCGACAGGCAGAATTGCTCCGCGTGACGCTTGCTAAGCGCGGCTAAGACATAGCAGCTAAGGTGGATCTGAGGCCGTTGCCTGCCTTGGTTCACCCGACAAACAAAGGCAACTAAGCATGTAGAAACTACGTGGTCAGCTTCTCTGGACGAGAGTTCGATTCTCTCCGGCTCCACGGAAATGTGTTGAAGTTGACCTAACTCGATAGGCCGTGCGATAAATGGAAATCACCTGAGCCCGTAGGGCGAAGGACCCCCGGGACACTCGCACGATCGAGTTGGTTTGCACGCATCAAATTTATTATCGCTCACTGCCCACTTTATCATACACCACCACCGACGTCTGCGTCCCTCTCGGCGAACTAACCACCTTTGTGATCACAAGTCTCTTTCCCTTTCGTTGCAACACCCACGTATCGTGTGATTTTACTTTCACTTCGCGGCCGCCCCAGGAGAGCGTGACGCGGGCGTTGACGTTCAGCGTGTCACGGGCGGGTGACCATCGGGCAGTTTGGACACGTGGTGCGTTGTTGTATACGATGGAGCGTGTTTCAGAACCATCGGCGACAATTTTTTCTTCCACGACATCATCATCGCCCCATTCTACAATGGTTCGCGAACGAATAGTAAGCTTATCGCCTTCGTGCGTAATGTCGAGGCGGTATGGTGTCCCTGACGGACCGAATGTCTGCAGATTGCTTTCGTATTCGTTAAGTACCCAGCTTCCATTGAGGTCGGCCTCGCGTTCAATCACGATCGGCTCAAATCCGCAAGCTTTTCGGTATAGACTTGTACTCTCCGCGTACGCGAGGTCTTCCATGAACAACACACGCGGGTCGTCGTCCAGCTTCTGGTAATTTTCTCTTGACGTGCCGCGTACCATACCTGCCCACACAACCCAATAGGCCCAATTGGGTTGTGCGTCGAGTATTTCTGTTGAAGGTGGATTGCCAACTTCGCCAAGTGCGATTGGCTTGCCATGCGACAGCGCCATCAACCCGTCGTAATAGGATTGATTGAAGTCATTGCCGTAGATGTCGATGGCGAGGACATCAAGATATTCATTACCGGGATAATACTTTGCAAACTCGCGATCGGGACGCGTAGGTCGATCGACGCTCCACACCCAGATCAGGTTGTTGAGTTTGTGATGGTTGACAAACCTGTCGAACAATTGTCTGTACAAGGCGGCGGTGGTGTACTTTCCTTCATAGCGACCACCCCACCAGAACCAGTCGCCATTCATTTCATGGTAGGGACGCCACAATACGGGCACCTTGGCATCCTGCAGTTGTTTCAGGTAGCCTGCGATTTCGTCTACTTGTTTCAACCATTGTTTGTGCAGGGCGGTGCCTTTCTTGAGTATGTCGCGAAATTGTGCTTCGGTAAGCCGCCCTTGCACGCTGGCAAGCCGGGTCGAATCAGAACCGGGCAGCGGTTGAAATGTGACGGGCTCCTCTGCCGTCGGCGGGACAGCATGCCAGCAGAGTGTTATGATGGATCCGAGTTTGTGTTGCCGTATTGCTTCCTCGACAATAGAGGGTCGGGCCAGGTAGGAATCCTTGTCGCCGTCTTCGGCAAAGCCGAAATCCTGGCTCCAGACAGCCGGCGTTTTGCCGATGTAGTCTGATGCGAACCGAGTATTGCGGTCGCGAGAGATGGGAAAATTATGCTGGCCCGATAGAATGAATTTACCGCTGATGTCCTGGAGATATTCCAGCAGTGCCGTCGCCTCGGGCGAGGCGTTTGGGGTTACAGGTTTTGTTCTCGGAAGCTGGCCATAAAGGGCAGCGGTGGACGTCAGCAGTGCAACAGCGATTACACCGACGCGGAGGAAACTCATAACTGTGCGGTTTGAACGCGTTCAAGTTATCCAAATTTTGCCTCACCGCTACCCCTAATTTGAAGGCCGGGCTCTATCGGGTACTACCTGGATTCCCGATTTGCCTGAATTCGATTGACACCCCAGGCGCTGATTGCGGCGGCGCCGGGTGCTTCTATGACCTCGTACGGGTTGTGGGGATTCAGCCAGACCTGCGTGTTGCGGGGAAATCCTGTCTGAATAAACGAAAGGATGTCGTCAGCTACTTGTTCCGGCACGGCCCAGTGGAAGTTGTGTCCCAGGTCGGTCTGCGGCTCTCCCCAGGTACGGTACGTTCTTCCGTAGGTCTTGAAAACAACCGGAGTGTTATTCACACGTGATGCGGTCTGAAGCGACTCCAGTACAAGATCCTGTTGTTCCTTACCAAAAAGGAGGTCTTGTGTGGCCCATAGCACCATCGTCGGTACTTTCACCGTTTCGAGCGCTCTGCGGTTATCGACGTTACGCAACGCCGCGGTGACACCGACCCACGTGCCAAGGGGAGTCTTCATGGTTTTCTTGCACATGGAATCAAGAAATGCGTCGCTAACGCCGGCTTCGTTTACCCATTCCTTGCGGAGCTTCTGCGTTTCTTCGACACCGAGGTCTTCCGGCAAGATGGTATAGGCGTCAGAGGGCCAGGTGAAATCCGGTTCGGTCTCCAGTATGGGCTTCCAGTTGTTAATCAGTTCAGGAAGATAATCACCGATGGCGGAGATTTCTTTCCCATTAGCATACGTTCCGATGAGGACCATGCTGTATACTCGTTCGGGGTAGTTGAGTGCAAGTTCTTGTGCAACAATGCTGCCCATGGAATGACCAACAACGTATGCAGCATCGATGTCAAGTTCATCCAGCAGTGCTATCACGTCTTCGGCCATTGCACCGGGAGTAAAGCAGTTTTCAGGCTTACCACCACACTGTCTGCGCGATGGCATTGAAGTTTCGCCGTGGCCCCGCAGGTCCGGTACGATGAATCTGAGGTGATGATACTTGCGAAACATTTCATCGACCACCCTTTCGAAAGAGCGTCGTGTATCGGTAAAACCGTGCAGGAACACTACCGGACGTCCACCTACATTGCCGCGTTCGGTATACGCCATGGTGATACCTGTCGACAGCTTGACTTTTTTCTTAAGTCCAGGATTAGTGGGGGTTTCGTAACCGCCGGCATACAGAGTTGCGGTAGCCAGTGAGAGGAAGATTGAGATTACTTTTTTCATATTCTATCTATTGATTGAGTGGTTGGAAATTTTGGCTTACCCCTGATTACTCAGGGGATAAGCCGATAAAAACGGAACAGCATGTTATCGATAGGGAGTATCTCGATTTTGCTAAAGCCCGCCCGTCCGGCGATCTCCATCACCTTGGCAGGGCGGATTACTGTTCCTATAGCTTCTGTCGGATGTTCCGACATGGAAACGGGCAGACAGTGTGTAACGCTCCAGCCGTACATCATGCGCTCGAGTTCATCACCGGGCGAGAAGAACGACTCAGCAACACGTTCATCGCCAATGATGATGCACCCATCATTCTTCAGTACACGACGGAGGTTCTCCAGTACAGCTGTGGGGCGCGACAGGTCGTGCAGCGTTTCCAGGATAAGGATGAGGTCGAACGGCTCGCTGAAAGTTGCGTACGACGCATCATCGTTGAGAAATCGGACGTCAACACGCTCGCGTGTAGCGTGTGCGGCCGCTTCCTGTATCGATCCGGCATCCATGTCGATGCCCGTGACCTTTGCGTTGGGATATGCCTTGGCCAACGCGATACTTGACCAGCCGACACCACACCCGACATCCAGAATACGTACCTCGTCGCCGGAAGTCAGGCGTTGGTGCAGGTCGGGAACGGCCGGCAGCCAGCTCGACGTCAGATCATGGCTAAATGCTGGCTTGTTGATGCCACCTTGTCCCTGACGAAAGTCCAGTCCATATTTTTCGTAAGGGACGCCCGTGCCGGCCTTGTATGCGAGCAACACATCAGGAAGGGCGCGCGCAATGCCAACGAGCATCTGCGCGAAGGGGGCAACGTGCGAAGGATCCGTGTCGTCAACGAGTACGCCGATGTGTTCTTCAGGAATGTGATACTTGCGCAGATATCCATCGCGTTCTCCGTCAGCCACGATGAAACCGGCTACTGCCTGCTGCTCAAGCCACTCACGCGCATAGCGTACAGCGATACCTGTTTTCAGGGATAGCTCAATACACGTCACCGGATCGCGCAACGCACGATAAAGTCCGAGTTTCTTTCCGATATATACACTATAAAGTTCCAGCGTCTGTATCGTCGACTGAAACAGCCGATCCGCGAGTGCTGTATCGGTATGAGTTGTTGTAAGACACATAGTTCGAATTTGTTTTTTCACCCTGTAAGGCGTAAGGGTAAGACTTACGATGTAAGGGGCATCCCTGCCAACTGCCCCCACTGCGTACTACTGGCTGGTGCGTACTGCCAACTTCCGGCCTACTGCCCATTGCCTACTGCCCACTGGAAAGGCTTCTCCGGCGAATAGCAGCAATACGTCCCTGTCTTAATCGAATTCGTGAGATGCGCGCCGAGTGTAGGATGTACCTGCGCGATTTTTTTGATGGCGTTGCGAATGCGCCAGGTTACCGCGGAACGGGTTTTCTCGGTGGCGGAGCCAAGTTTGCGTGGACGGCCGTAGATATCTGTGGTGCTTGAAAGGTGATCGAGAATCTGATCCAGGCATTCGCGCAACGAAGCAACGCGTTCTGAATCATTCATCTGTTCGGCTTCGTCGATTTCTTCCTGGAGCTTTCGGATCTGATTCCTGTATTCGCGTTTTGCTTTGTCATCGAGTGCGTATTCTTCGGTAGCGACCGTCACAGGCAGATCCATGAGTTCCGAACAATGAATCTCACGCGTAGGCTGACTCAGAAGCAGCGCGATGTCGTTAAAGCCTTTGAGGCCTGGTAAGTGTACTGTCTTTCCTTCAAAGCTTAGCGTCCACACATCGCCCTCCTTTCTGAAAACGGAAGCAGCGGTGGGTGCGGGGGTAGGTTTGGAATTGGGGGAGGTAGGGACCGTCACCGTTTGCTTACCCAGGACACCCGTTTTATGCATCCGATCGATGGCACGGGCAATGACGCTGTGATCGCGGAAAGGGTTCACTTTAACGAGCCAGTCGACGATCTCTTCCGTTTCGCACGGCCTTCCGCTGATTTTCTTTTCGAATACATTTACAAATTTCAGCCAATGCGTCTTTGCTTTCTCGAGCTGATTGTCGTACGTGTAACAAAATGTGAGGTAAGCGGGAAAGTCGAGCCAGCTTGAACTGAAAGACGACTGTTCCGCGAGTTCAATCCCTTTCCTGTAGTCGCCTTTTACAAAGCATATGAAGACGCCATACGTGTTGTATGATGTGTTTCTGCCGGGATTAAGGCGCACGGCTTTCTTGTAGAGTTGTTCCGCTTCTTCCAATTCGCCGAGGAATGCGAGCGTCATCGAAAGCTGCACCAAGCAGTCGGCGTCGTTGCTGTTGAGGTCGAGAGCGTTTCTAACGTGTTGTCTCGCGCGGTCGTATCGTTTTCTGTACAGCAGCGTTCTCGCAAGAACCATCTGGGCGACGTGATCGGTTTCATCGAGTTGTGCCGCCTTCTCGGCGTACATATAGGCGCCACGTTCGTTTTCATCCCACTTGTCCCACATCTGGCAGCTCCACTCGTTGAAATAGGAGAGGGAAAGACCGGTGTACGCGCGGGTAAAGTAAGGATCGATTTCGAGTGCTTTATTGAAGAACTCACGAGCCTGGAGGTCGTGGTCGCGGGACCCGAGACGCAGTTGCTCCATGCCTCGCAGCCAGCAATCGTAGGCATCGAGATTGGTTACCGGCTTGCGTCGCGCTGCTGAAAGTATCGTATGATCAATTTGTCGCGAAAGCGTGCTGACAATACGTTGTGCGATGTCGCTTTGAATGTGGAAGACCTCTTCCATTTTTTCGGAATACCGTTCGGCCCACAGGACGCGGTTGTCTTCCGCATGGATGAGCTGCGTGGTGATCCTCATGTAGCCGGAGTCGTGCCGGAAGCTTCCTTTTACCAGATAGGCGACCTTGTTATCCTTGACGAATTTTCGTTCAGACGTG
>QGUY01000337.1 GCA_003242315.1 Bacteroidota bacterium | reverse complement strand
TGTAAGAAAAACCCTCGATCCAAATATATTTGTAAAGAAGTCTTGGGGCGGATGCCCATTTAAAGAGGCGGAGAATTGGTTCGCGATCGCGCATGGTCCAAAAGAACGGGGTGAACGAACCGATGTCCATGCCGTATGTACCGATGGCGATCATGTGCGACGCAATGCGGTTGAGTTCGGCGACGAGGACACGAATGTACTCCACGCGCTTGGGTATCTGATCGGCAATTCCAAGCATGCGCTCCACACCCATGGCGTAGATATGCTCGTTGTTCATTGCTGTCACGTAATCACATCGATCAACAAACGGGATGATCTGGTTGTACGGAAGGTTTTCCGCGTGTTTCTCGAAGCATCGGTGGAGATAGCCGATGTGTGGCACCACTTCTTTGACGATCTCACCATCGAGCAGGACTTCCAGTCTTAGCACACCGTGCGTCGAAGGGTGCTGCGGCCCAAGGTTGATGATCAATTCCTCCTCTTTCAGGTCCTCCGCGCGAAGCGCGTTAGGCTCTGACTTGAGCAGGTTTTCTTCCTCAAACCGATACTGGACCTTATTCAATGTCTTTTCTCTAGTATTCAACTTTAATACCGCGATAGTACTCCTGGTGGCGATAGTCTTTTCGCAGCGGGTAGCCTTCCCAGTCGGCAGGAAGCAAGATTCTTCTCAGATCGGGATGATCGGTGAAGCGTATTCCAAAGAGGTCATAGGCTTCCCTTTCGTGCCAGTTCGCGGTTCGATACACAGATGTAACAGACGGCACCTCCGGATTATCGCGGGGCACTATAACGCGAACCATCAAATGATGATCAAACGGGATGGAATAGAGGTTGTAGATCACTTCCATCGTGCCGGCTTCAGGGCCGTTATCAAGGCCGGTAAGGCATGACAACATGTCGAAATAGCAATCAGGATCGCGTTGAAGAAATTCACACACATCGCGAATGTGTGAAGCCTCGACAATGACCATGCCCGGAGCGTCGCCTGGTTTTACCTTGTCACTCCACGTCGAGGTTAACTTCACTACGATGTCATTTACACTAGCCATTTACTGTCGTTTCATTAACCAGTTTCTCCAACGCTTTTGGCGCGACGAGGCTTTCTGACCGGATTTTTTCCTGCAACTTCAAAAAGCCACCGATCAGCGCTTCCGGTCGCGGCGGACAGCCCGGGACGTAAACGTCCACAGGAATAATCCGATCAACACCCTTGACGACATGATACCCGTGCTGCCAGTAGGGCCCGCCGCAGTTAGAGCATGAGCCCATGGAAATAACATAACGGGGCTCCGCCATCTGTTCATACAACCTACGGATACGATCGGCCATTTTAAATGTGACCGTCCCCGCCACGATCATCACGTCCGCTTGTCTGGGGGATGCCCGGGGAGCCATACCAAAGCGGTCCATGTCGTACACCGTTGTGCCTGTAACCATAAACTCGAAGGCACAGCATGCGATACCGAAAGTCATGGGAAACATGGACGACAGCCTCGCCCAGTTGATCAGATCATCAAGCGCGGCTACGATGACGCCTCCCTCTTCAAATCTTCTGTCCAATAACCCTTTCATCAAGTCCAGTTAACACCGAGCGACTATCGGTAACGGTTGTACATTTCTTTGGGGATCGGCGACTTGTACTCGGTGGGTCGGGGTTCAGGTTTAACCCAATCGAGGTAACCTTTTGCCCATGCCCAGACAAGTCCCAGCGCCAGAATAAAAATAAAGAGGATCATCTCCACGAGAGAAAACCAGCCCCACAGGCCGTTGGTTTTCTCGATCAGCTCAGTCCTGCTGAAAATCGTTGCCCAGGGAAATAACAGCACAAGTTCTACCTCAAACAATATGAAGATCAGTGCGATGACGTAAAATCTTGCATTGAACTGTCCCCACGACGCGCCAACAGGTTCTTCCCCGCTTTCATAGGGAGCACGCTTTTCTACATTGGGCCGGTTCGGCCGAGCCAAACGAGAGATCAGCAGGCTAACGATAATAAACAGTGCTCCTCCTACGATGAAGAGCAAAACCTCAGCAAATTCTGAGAGATATTCCTCTTGTTGCATGGACAAATATACAACAAGCTTGTTTGGGCCCAGACTATTTTTCGGGAAGGTATTTCGACAACACCTGTTGCCATATCTGATAGCCCTTAGCATTCAGGTGTAAATTGTCCTTCACGAAGATGTCCTTTTTCACGTTGCCATCCGCATCCAGCGCGGGCGTCCATACGTCCGCAAATTCCGTGTTGGGTTCGCTCTCCGCGTATTCCTTCAACGCCTTGTTGACGGCTTCATAGGTTTCCTTCAGATGCCATCGTGCAACGCTTGGCTTCGGCGAGATGAACACAACCGGTGTATCACCCAGCTTTTCGCGTATCATCGCCCTCAGTTTGCGCGCGTTGGCAAGTATCTTCTCTGCCCCATCGCCCTGCACAATGTCGTTATCTCCTTCATAAATGAAAATCTTAGTGGGCTTGTACGGCATGATGACACGCTCAGCATAGTAAATCAGGTCTGTAAAGTTGGAACCACCAAATCCCCGGTTGAGCACGCGATGCTCCGGAAAGTATGATGCAATATCCTTCCACAAGGCTATTGAAGAACTGCCCGTGAACAGCACCCCACCCGGCTGCGGAGGATTCGCGCGATCGGCCTTTTCAAACTCACGGATCGTTTTCTCCCATTTTTCCGGACCCTCACCCTGGCCAAACAGGGGAATTGCCAGGCAGGTGAAGAGAATAATCGCAAGGGCGGTTGATGTATGGATTGATTTCAATTTCATGTCGCGTATCGTTTAGCGATACGCGATTATAGGAAATTGAAGTATAAGTAAGTAGTGAAAAGGGAATAAACGACCAGGAATCTTTCACCACAGAGGCACAGGGTCACAGGCCTGCCAGCGGCAGACAGGGCTAATCGTTCAATCAACTCAACAGCTGATCACGTCAGCACGTGCGCCAAGTCACTGACTGCCTTTATCCCTACTGCGCGAAAGCGCCTGTGATCTCCCGATCAATTGCTGCGGACGGCTTCGCGTATTGCGTTAATTTATCGATTTTAGATGCTGGGTCACAATACGGAAACTACCGGACCGGCATGAAATACACCTCAACCGGAATAAAAGCACCGTTAACATTTACGGTTGCGCTCATCAATGTGATTTGCGTTCTCTTTGTCAAACATGTTTATGAAACCGTGTTCATGGTAAAGGAGCACGAGAACGAGTTGTTGCGTTGAATATTTGACATGGATCTAATCAACCCCATTTCGCAAAGAAGGATCGGAATGAACGTTATCATTATCGAAGATGAGCTGCTGGCACAGGAGAAGCTGGAGGTGATGCTCAAGCGGATCGATCCTGACATAAAAGTTTCGGGGCGGCTCACAACGGTGAAGGAAACGATACAGTGGTTGTATCGAAACCCCAAACCCGACCTCGCGTTCGTGGATATCCAACTGGCGGACGATCATTGCTTCGAAATATTTCGTCAATACATGGTGGACTTCCCTGTCGTGTTCACGACGGCATACGATAAATATCTTCTCCAATCATTCGAATACAACACCATCGACTACCTGCTGAAACCGATCACCGAGGAAAAGCTGACTCGGGCAATTCAGAAAATCAAAAGTATGGAGCGGCACTTCATCCAACAAAACATCATGACGCTCATCCAGCAGGAACGAAGGCCCGGAAAACTCAGCAGGCTTGTTGTGCGAAAAGGAACGGATTTCATTGCACTCAACGTTGACGACGCCGCCTACTTTTTTACGGATCACAAGATTGTGTTCGTGCGTGATTTTGCGGGGCGTAAATA
>QGUY01000336.1 GCA_003242315.1 Bacteroidota bacterium | reverse complement strand
AAGGTTAAATTTTTTTAATGGACAGGTTTGAGGGTTTTAGTTGTCCCGACAGATTGGTGTTGTCGGTGCTTGCCTGGAATTGCTGGTCAGTATAGATTGAGGCTTTGATCGCGAGCAGCTCGGGATCGTCGGTTTGAAGGCCGCCGTAAGTTCTGCGGTCGAAGTCCACTTCTTTCTGGTCGTAGTTAAGCCGCAAACCCGGGAGCAGGTGCAACCGGTCTGTGATGGCCCAATCGAGCTGACCAAAGACAGCACCGCTGAACGTATTCAAATCTGACGTGGTGCGAATACCAAACCCGTCGAGCAGTCCGGGTGTTGCCCACAGTTCGCTTGTACTGCTTTGCGAAAAGCGCCATTGATCGCGTCCGGACTCTTCCGTGTGATAAGGATCGGTTCTCAGGTTCTGCGCGAAGGCAAACATGCCAACGACACCGCTCAGGCGATTTGAGATCGTTCCTGCATATCGAACTTCCTGCGACCACTGGTCGTGCTTCGAAGGCGCTTGCGAAAGCGAAAGTGCTTGAAGTCCGGTGAAGTCGCGGTCGTTGGAGGGACCCCACGTCCAGTAACGCCATGCCGTCGTGGATGTGAGTGTACCATTGCCGATCTCGATGTTGACGTTCAGCGTCACACCGCCAAAGGTTTGATCGGAACGCCACGGTGTGTCATGATCAATAACACGATCGAAAGGATTTCTTGACGGCAGGTCGTAATTCAGGTCTGCAATAATTTGTTCAAATTGACGATAGGCAGGACGTAGCGTAGGTGCTACACCGGCGACTACCTGCGCGTATCCATTCGGTTCCTGTTTTGACGCATCAGCGGTAAGTGTAATTTCCGTTCTCTCCGAAGGTGCGTACAGGATCTGGCCGCGTATACCGAGATTGTTGAGGTCGTTGACCCACTCGTCCTTCGCAATGTTGTATATCGTACCATCGCGTTGCGTTCCTACGAATGAGATGCGTGCGGCCAGCGTCTTGCTTAGCGGTCCGGTAATAGACGTCTTGGCCTGGATGAAGCCGTAGTTGCCATAGCTGAGTTCGAACGTTCCGCCCGAAGTGAAGGACGCTTTCTTCGTGGTGATGTTAAAAGCCCCAGCGGTAGTGTTCTTGCCGAACAGTGTACCCTGGGGGCCACGAAGTACTTCAATGCGCTCTACGTCGATAAAGTCAAGCGTTGTTGCGGCCGTTCGTGCGTAGTATACACCGTCCACATAGAAGCCCACACCCGGATCGATTCCGTCATTGATCAATCCGAACGTTGTGCCGAGACCGCGAATGTTGAGGGCGGTGTTGCGGGGGTTGGATGTGTACAGTTGGACCGAAGGAACCAGTTCTTTCAAGCGGTTGACGTTGAATGCACCGGCGTCGTCAGCGCGTGCGCCGGCAATTACGGCAATAGGAATAGGAACCTCCTGTGCTGTTTCAGTTCTGCGGCGGGCAGTTACCGTGACTTCATCGAGAAGGCTGTCATCGATGAGTTGAATTTGGAAGGGTTCATCGGACAACTCATAGACTTCCACTTCCTGGGTCCGGTATCCCACCAGGCGTACCGTGATGGTAAACGGAAATTGCTGACGGGCTGCTATGCTGAACTTTCCTTCGGCGTCGGTGACGGCGTAAACGCTTGTTCCTTTGATCGACACAGTTGCACCGGGAAGTGGCGCACCGTCGCCATCGGTTATCACGCCATCGATCGTTTGTCCGAAAGAGACAGCACTAATCAGCAGAAGGGCAATAAGGATGAACAGGGTGGGGGTAGTACGGATTGGATAGTGTGTTTTCATGAACGTCGGGTAAAAGGGTTTATTGGTATAGCGTAAGTCCCCACCGGGAGAGGGCGGGGACTTTTGGAGGTTACCTTATTTTTCTGGAGGCAAATTGTTCGAACTTTTCCTTCTCGAGTTTCTTAGCCTCCGGCTTCAGATAGCCAAAGGCGTGGAGGTCGCTTTCCCCGTGGTTGATAACCCATTGGAGAAAGAGCACAGCTTCAGGGCTGGCGCCTTTGCGATCAACCGAGAGGTGTATGTATTCCACCGGAACGTTTTCCATGGTTCCGCTGGCTCGTTCTTCGAGACGCGCAACCACACGCGCGAGTTCTTCATAACCCTTTTCGTCATCGGATACGCGGTTATTGCCGTTCAGGTCTACAGGAAGAACTGTAATACCGGCTACCGGTGCTCCCGTTTCGCGGTCGTATATAACGGGAAGGGGCAGATACGATACTCCGGTCGAGTCGCGAAGGAGGGCCTTTACGAGGTGTTCATCAGCGCCTGCGATTGCCTTGCCCTTGATGTCTTTTTGTTCATATCCGAAATGGCGGCTAAAGACCGTAGGTGCGCCCGCTGCCTGCAGACGTGTATATATAGTGTAAGGTGCTTTTACGTTCTCCTGCTTTTCCTTGTCGGAGAAGATGTCGTGAAAGAACAATTGCTTGATCAGTTCGCGGTGCAGTCCTTTATCTGAATAGATTCGGGAGAACTCGGAGCTTGCGTTGGCTACCGGAAGGACCGCATAGCGTGCGATGTATACATATTCGCGGTTCTTGCGGATGGCGTCAGGGTGTTCGAAGGCCTCGACAAGAACGTCATATTGAGAAGGATCGGACGATCCGCGGGATTCAATTACCACCTGGACGTCGGGATATTCTTTATTGAATTCATCGATCCAGTGCTGGACGATGGGGTAGGCGAAGCGCACGCCTGTGACCCTAACCACTTGCTGCTTTTCTTCGACGAGCGCGTTATCCTGAGCCCAGGCAATGGACACGGACGTAATCAACAGGACGTAAGCTGCGAATTTCATTGTTCTCATCTTTTTGAGTTTTCGTATTGAATGTTTTGTGATATGGAGTAGGTGGTTCTCATGATCCGGTAGGTGCCGGTTGTGACGGGCAGAACGAGTCAGCTACAACAACAAAGTGCCGTTTGGGTCGAAATACACATACTGCTGCGGATCATCATGGCTTGGTTTTGATTTTGCGCGAGCCCGGGCGCCCTTTCCGGACGGCCCGGGCTGCGCTCTACCACCCTGTCTCTGAATGACGGCTCAAATATATCCATAAAGTCTACTAAGTCAATAGAGTTTATAGAGAATTTTAAAATAGTGGGTTTTTGGGTTGATTTAAGGGGTTTTTTGGATGGGGACGGCGCCCTTCGACAGGCTCAGGGCCCGGTGGGGTTTTTAAAATAATGCGCGCGAAATAGGAATAGACATGCCGCCCCTCCGGGGCTACTCGTCGTCACACGCATGCTCACATGTAACGTGGCCTGCTTTACGGCTCTTCGGTCCACGACCATCACGTTGCGCGCCAACAACGAACGTACCCCGATCCGATATTTCCTGTGGCGCGCCATCAAAGAACACTCTCATTCCCCGGGCTTGCCCCGACGAATTTCAGCATCTGCGCAGGTAACATGAAACTTGAGGATTACAGGCAACTCCCACATGTTTCTAATCCCCGTCGGGGCTGCGCCCGGGGCTACTCGTCGTCACACTCATGCTCACATGTAACGTGGCCTGCTTTACGGCTCTTCGGTCCACGACCATCTCGTTGCGCGCCAATAACAAACGTACCCCGGTCTCACATTTCCTGTGGCGCGCCATCAAAGAAACACTCTCATTCCCCAGGCTTGCCCCGACGAATTTCAGCATCTGCGCAGGTAACATGAAACTTGAGGATTACATTCAACTCCCACATGTTTCTAATCCACGTCGGGGCTGCGCCCGGGGCTACAAACATGCCGCCCCTCCGGGGCTACCCGTCTTCACAAATGTAAACACGTAAACACGTACGCACGTAAACGATAACACCCTGGGAAG
>QGUY01000335.1 GCA_003242315.1 Bacteroidota bacterium | reverse complement strand
ACCGCGCAGGTGCAGTTGGAGCAGCCTATCTCGTCGATGCCAAGAACCGAAGTATGATGCACGAACAAGAAGAGTCATGAAACAGGTAGGCATCCTTGGACCCGTGCCTCGCGATCACATCGTGACGCATAACGGCGACCTCATCCAGAAGTGGGGATGTGTAACCCATCCTGTCATAGCGTTGTCGACCCTCGCCGGAGACACCATCCGGATTTACCCTGTTACTCATGTCCGAAAGGTCGACCTCGACAATGTCAAGGAGGTGTTCAAGGGCTATCGCGGTGTTGACCTTCGCTGTGTGACGTCGCGCAACGATCAGGGCGATATCATCAGCCTGCGCTTCATCGATATGAACAACCGGCTCGAACGTCAAACGGGCTTCATGGATCCAATACTGCCGGCCGATGTGAAGGGGTTGCTCGACTGTGATGTATTTGTTTTCGTTCCCATCAGTGACTACGAAATATCGCTCGACACTTTGAGATACCTCAAGGAAGAAAGCAAGGGCATTATCGTCTTTGATGCACATGGTCCTACAACCGCATGTCTTATCAATGGTGAGCGTCAACGTAAGTTCTGGATCGATCGGGATCAATGGCTTCCTTATATCGACGTGCTGAAAATGAATCTGGAAGAAGCCTATGCATCCTGGTTTAAGAAAGAATACGAAACGCAGGACTTTACGCGCGAAATCGAACTTGACCACGACATGCTCCGGGCGTTCGCAAAGCATTGTTTGGGAATGGGCGTGCGCTGCGTGTACATTACCCTTGACTCGAGAGGTTGTATGACATACTACAAGGATGGAAGGGAGTTTGTTGAAGTGCTCGTGCCGGCAGTACCCGTTGAACATGTCATTGATACCACGGGTGCCGGAGACTCGTTTGCGGGCGGATTGGGATTTGGCCTGCTTAAGGATCCTCGGAATTACATACAGGCAGCGCGCTACGGCAACGCGCTTGGCGCGCTCCGCACCCAGGGAAAGACGTTTGAAGTGTTTAAGTCCCTCGAGGAGACTGACGCGCTGATCCGTGAAACGTATGAGACGGACGAGAAAAATTTAACCTGAGCAGTTGTTGATGGAGGCATGCATATTCGATCTCGATGGTGTGATTGTGGACACCGCGCGGTACCATTATCTGGCGTGGAAGCGACTCGCGGCAGAGCTGGGCTTTGAACTCACACCAGAGGACAACGAACGTCTGAAAGGAGTAAGCCGGATTCAATCCCTCAACATCGTTCTGGAAATCGGTGGTATCGATGCTGATGCGAATGAACGGGAACGGCTGGCTGAGAAAAAGAACACGTGGTTTAATGAGTTGATCGCTAAGATGGAACCCGGTGAGATTTTTCCCGGCGTGAAGGCGCTTGTTTCCGGGCTCAGAAGCTCAGGAAGGAAAGTGGCATTGGCTTCCAGTAGCAAGAATGCCCAGTTGGTTGTAGATCGTCTTCAAATACGAGACCTGTTCGATGTCATTGTCGACGGATCGATGATCGAACATACTAAGCCCGATCCGGAGATATTTCTGCTTACAGCTGAACGACTTGATGTACCACCCCCGAATTGCCTGGTATTCGAAGACGCTGAAGCAGGTGTAGAGGCTGCGCTCGCCGCCGGGATGAAGTGCGTGGGCATAGGATCGCCAACGCGACTGGGGAAAGCACACCTGGTGTTGCCATCGGTCGGCGCGTTCACCGCTGAAATGCTGAGCCAGCTTGAAAAGACCGATCAGTCGAAATAGTATCAGGAACACAGTTACACGACAAAAGATGAAGAACTATATCCGCCATCACGACTGGAAGATCATTGAAGACAGATTCGATCCTTCAGTGCACGAGGTATCTGAAAGCCTTTTCAGCATTGGCAATGGGCGCATGGGTCAACGTGCAAACTTCGAGGAAGAATATTCCGGAAAATCATTGCAGGGAAGCTATGTGGCTGGCATATACTATCCTGATAAGACGCGTGTAGGATGGTGGAAGAATGGCTACCCGGAGTATTTCGCGAAAGTTCTCAACGCGCCAAGCTGGATCGGGATACATGTATCGATAGATAACCAGAAGCTTGACCTCGCAAAATGCGAAGTGGAGCAGTTCTACCGTGAGCTTGATATGAAGACCGGCCTGCTCTCCCGGCGCTTCACAGCGAGATTCGCGGACGGTAAACGCGTTAGTGTGGATGCGCGAAGATTTTGCAGCATGGCCAACCCGGAAGTGGGTGTTATTCGCTATGCAATCACACCGTTGAATTTTTCAGCAAGCAGCACACTAAGTCTTTACGTCGATGCCGATGTCGTAAACCGCGATTCCAACTACGGCGAGAAATTCTGGGAGGAGGTCTATAAGGAAGCTGAGCCCGGACACGCGCTGGTGACTGCGGAAACCCGAAAGACGTTCTTCCATGTCACCACGGGGATGCGGTACAAGATTGTAAGCGGGGGAAAGGAACCCGAAACACGCATCAACATTGAGTTGCGCGAGAAATTCGCCGGCAACATCGTTCAGTTGGAGTTGCAGCAAGGCGTTGAGGTTGTTATCTACAAGTACGCCGCCGTGCTTTCCTCGGAAAACCATCCGAAAGAAGACATGGTCGCTGCATGCCGCAAGGTTTTGAGAAAGGCTGTTACCGAAGGATACGATAAGCTGCTCGCGGCACACGCAGGTGCATGGGAAGAGAAGTGGGAGAAGTGTGACGTCACGATTACCGGAGACACCGCGGCACAACAGGGGATACGCTTCAATATTTTTCAACTGATGCAGACGTATACCGGAGATGATGAACGTCTGAATATCGGTCCCAAGGGTTTTACCGGTGAAAAGTACGGCGGAAGCACATATTGGGACACTGAAGCATATTGCCTTCCGTTCTTCCTCGGCACAGCTCCTCAACGTGTTGCCCGAAACCTGCTCGTGTATCGATACAAACATCTCCAAAAGGCAATTGAGAATGCCGAGAAGCTGGGATTCCGCGACGGCGCTGCTTTGTACCCCATGGTGACGATGAACGGGGAGGAATGTCATAACGAGTGGGAAATCACGTTCGAAGAAATTCACCGGAACGGAGCTATCGCATACGCGATACACGATTATATACGCTACACGGGAGACCAGGAATACATGGCAGAATATGGCCTGGAAGTGCTTATCGCGATATCGCGATTCTGGGCGCAGCGCGTCAACTGGTCTGAAGCAAAGAAGAAGTATGTCATGCTTGGCGTGACAGGTCCAAATGAATATGAAAACAATGTAAACAACAACTGGTATACGAACCTGCTCGCTGTATGGACGCTGAACTACACGAGCGAAAACATTGCCTGGTTACGTGACCATAATCCGGAACGGTATAAAGAGATTGTGCGCAAGACAAAATTCAAGGAGAAAGCCGAACTGTCTCTATGGAAGAAGATCGCCGCGGAAATGTATTTCCCTGAGGACAAGGAACGGGGAATTTTCCTCCAGCAGGATGGCTTCCTCGACAAAGAACTGCTGACCGTTAACGATTTGTCGCCCGAAGACCGCCCGCTGAATCAGAAGTGGTCGTGGGACCGAATCCTCAGGTCTTGTTTCATCAAGCAAGCCGACGTATTGCAGGGTCTTTACTTTTTTGAAGAGCAATTCGACAAGGAGACGCTGAAAAGGAATTTCGATTTTTACGAACCCATGACGGTGCACGAATCTTCGCTGTCGCCGTGCGTGCACGTCATCCTGGCTTCAAGGTTGGGTTATCGCGAGAAAGCGTATGAGTTATACTTGCGTACGGCCCGGCTCGACCTTGACGACTACAACAACGACACCGAAGATGGCTGCCATATCACAAGCATGGCC
>QGUY01000334.1 GCA_003242315.1 Bacteroidota bacterium | reverse complement strand
AGCGAACGATCTGTACCGGGCATTGCACGTAGGCTTTCGGACGTATTCGCGCGCAATGATTTGCGCACCATAGCTAGTAATGGCCGTGAATTGGTACACAGATTTACTTACGAATATTATCGGAAGCGCGTATTGGAAGAGATACTCGGTAAATGATGTATGCGCACAACTGGACAAAGAACAGTTAGCATCTTATACATAGGAAATCTACTCACCCGGCACGGGTTGAATCCTACGGGGGCTGATACGCTAACAGAGCGATTGCGCCAGGATTTTACTGTTTTTACAGCATCGTCAGTTCGTAATCAGATTGGACGAATGCTGGATATGTTGCGCTCCATCCTCCTGTACCGTGGACGTGTATCGGTAGTGCTAATTGATACCTACAGCACGAAATCCTTTAACTATGCATTTGCCTGCGGCATGTTATGTAGACTATTGCGAATTCCATACATACCCGTCCTAAGGGGTGGAAACCTTCCGGCGCGACTTCAACGCAGCCCTCGCATGTCGAGAATGCTTTTTAAGGCAGCAGCCATAAATGTGTCACCCTCATCCTATCTGAAGGAGGTATTTGAGAGGGAAGGGTACAAGGTAGCGTGCATACCCAACTCTATCGACATTGGTGATTATCCATACCGGAACAGGTCTGCCGTTTCACCAAAATTGTTGTACGTGAGAGCATACCAGAAGATTTACAATCCAGTATTGGCGGTTCAGGTTCTTGATGAAGTCTCAGCCAGACACCGGGAAGCTAGATTGTGTATGGTAGGTCCTGACAAAGACGGCAGCCTGGAACTGGTGCGCAGGGAGATTTCGAGACTGGGACTTGCTAACAGGGTGATGCTTCATGGCAAGCTTTCTAAGAAGGAGTGGATTGCGCTGTCCGACGAGTATGACTTTTTCATCAATACCACAAACTACGACAACATGCCCGTGAGCGTGATGGAAGCGATGGCGCTAGGTATGGTTGTGATATCAACGAATGTCGGCGGAGTTCCTGCTCTCATCGACCATCTGAAGAATGGAATTTTGGTTGAGCCCAATGATGCACAAGGCTTTGTAGATTGGATTTGTCGCGTCATCGAAGAACCGGAATTGGCTCGGCATCTCTCGGCCGCGGCCCGAGAGAAGGCTTTATCTTTTGACTGGTCGGCGGTGAGGCCGCAGTGGAGCCGCGTGATCACTAACGCGATGGCTAAGGAGGTCAACGCTTGAACAGATACCTGACACTATTAAGGTTGCAAAAGTATCCAATGCGCGAGGCGTTGGAGAAAATGGAGTCTTTGTCTTCTCTGGACGGAAGGGAACTGGTCAACTACCAGGAACAGCGCCTATGGGAGATATTTGAGTATCACAAAAGGAATAACGACTGGTACAGGTCATTCCTGGCCGACAAAAAGATATCAGACTGGCATGACATTCCCATTCTGGAAAAAAGGGACATACAGCGACCCTTGGTGGAAATAGTGACTGCCGAATATCTAAAGCAACCGGTGTACAAGAATAACACTTCAGGATCCACCGGCATACCATTCCATTTTGCCAAGGACAAGTATTGCCACGCGATGACCTGGGCCTACATCATAACGCGATATCAAAATGTAGGCTTGGAGTACGGCAAGTCGTTGCAGGCGAGATTCTTCGGTATCCCCCTCTCATCGTTTAAGTATGCAAAGGAAAAGGTGAAGGACTGGCTTGCGGCCAGAGTTCGATTTCCCGTCTTTGACCTTTCAGATCGCGTGCTGGATGACTACTTAAAAAGATTCTACAAGACACCGTTCGTATATCTTTACGGCTACACGAGCTCCCTGGTCTTGTTTGCGAAGTTTGTGAAGGCAAAGGGGGTTAGATTGGTAAAGATTTGCCCGACATTACGACGATGTGTGGTAACTTCAGAGGTGTGCTCGGATATTGATCGTGCTCTGCTGGAAGAAGCGTTTGGTGTCAGGGTGACCAATGAATATGGGGCAGCCGAGCTCGACATTGTGGCGTTCGAAAACCATGAGGGTCATTTTTTGCTCAACGAGGAGAATCTATACGTTGAAGTGTTAAGGGATGATAACAGCCCGGCCGCGATGGGGGAACCGGGACAAGTTGTTGTAACTTCGCTGCACAATCGGGCGATGCCTTTTATACGTTACCGACTGGGTGATATCGCCACCCTTAGACCAACGCGTATCAACGGCCGAAGGGCATTAGAGAAAGTCGTAGGCAGAACCAACGATGTGGCTATTTTACCCAGCGGAAGGAAAGCGCCTGGATTAACGTTTTATTATGTGTCAAAGAGTTTGCTTGAGCAAAGTGGTGTGATCAAGGAGTTCATTATCAAGCAGGTGGCTCCCACGACATTTCACTTCGAATACGTGGCGGATAATGAGCTCACAGCCGATCAGAGATTTCAGGTGCAAAAGCTGATGGATCAATACCTGGAGCCCGGACTTACCGCGACATTTGAAAGGAAGGAGCGCATTGAAAGGACAGCGGCAGGCAAATTCAAACACTTTCAGTATCTCGTGAAGCAAAAGTGAAGATTCTGTACTTCTATCAATATTTTTCTACTTCAAAAGGCTCTTGGGGAACACGCGTCTACGAATTTGCAAAAAATTGGGTGGCGCAAGGCCACGATGTGACGGTTGTATCGGCCGTTTATGCTAAGTCAGATCTTAAGGTTAACCGGCTGCTGGAAACGCAATATCATGAAGGCATTCGGGTGAAGGTTATTAACGTACTCATCGATAACAAACGTCCAATTCCTCAACGGATAGCAGCGTTCCTGAAGTACACGTTTTTTTCATCCTGGTATGCCCTAACTTTACCGGCGGACGTCGTCATTGCCTCGTCTGGTCCTATTACCGTCGGCATTCCGGGCTTGATCGCCCGTTACTTCCGGGGCCGCAAACTTGTTTTTGAGGTAAGGGATCTTTGGCCGTCGGGCGCCGTAGAACTGGGTATCATCAGGAATCCGCTGTTGGTACGACTTGCATTTTGGTTTGAGAAAAGATGCTATGCAGCGGCCAGACACATTGTTACCCTTTCACAGGGAATGGCCGATGACATTCGCGGGCGCTATGGATATAACAAGCAAACTACAGTCACTAATGCGGCGAATATCCCGCTGTTTGCCACCCGGGTGGACAAAGCCACTCCCTTCACCGGGAAGAAATATGCTATTTACACGGGCAATATTGGCGAGGTAAATAACTCCCGCTGGCTGCTGGATGCTGCCCGCGAACTCAAGCGCAGAGGCAGGGAAGACATAGTAATCCTCCTCGTCGGAGAAGGACAATGGCGGGAGACACTGGAAGAAGAGGCAAGAAATGAAAATATTACGAACTTCGTACGACTTGGATTGATGTCCAAGGCGGATCTGGTGCCTTATGTTCAACAGAGCATGGTGTCCCTCGTTCCACTCAAAGGTACACCAGTCCTTGACACTTCATCACCTAACAAGTTCTTTGAATCGCTTGCCGCGGGCGTGCCGGTCGTTCAAAACACCAACGGGTGGATGAAGGCTTTTCTCGAAGAATACCGGGTGGGTTTCACAGTTCCTCCTGATGACGCTGTCGGACTGGCAGACCTTCTTATCAGACTGAGCGAGGATGGCGCAACTTTGCAGGAGATGGGGCGCCGTGGCCAGGAACTGGCAAAGCAACTTTTCGATAAGGATGTTCTTTCTGCGAAAATGCTGAAGGTACTTACCGATGTTCATAACGCAAGCTAAACCTGTGTTGCTGACCGTGGCGGCGGGCTTCCTTGGCCGAGCTATACTAGCCGAGTTCCAGAAAAGAGGGATTCCGACTCAAACGCTGGGAAGATCCGCCAATAAC
>QGUY01000061.1 GCA_003242315.1 Bacteroidota bacterium | reverse complement strand
TTCTCTTTTTGTGGAACGTTAGATGTGTATAAAAGACCGCCGTTAAATGGAATGGAAAAACCGTCAACGAGTATACCGACACGGAAGGAAAACTTAAAGGAGGTACCATTGCAATCCAGGGTCATGATCCTGACAGCAAAGTCTACTATAAGAATATCATGGTCCGTCTTGGCCGTTAATTGGCGATGAATATAAAGTTTTGGTCCTCAGCCGCATTTGTCCGCGCTGGCATCTTACTCTCTGTTATTGGTCTCACCTGCGTGATTGTCATCTTCCTGAGCTCCTGTTCTTCAGGAAGTAAGCGGCATGAGAGTGAGATTTCCACGGATTCCGCAGCAATAGCCCACGGACGTTTGCTCTTTGAAAGAGACTGCGGTTCCTGTCACAGTTTTAATCGCGATGCGATTGGCCCCCTTCTTTCAGGGGTAACGGCTGAAGTGTCGGTGGACTGGCTTCGAAAGTTTATCCGGAATCCTGGCGAGGTGATTCATTCGGGTGATGAGCGTGCGAGCGCGCTGTTTGCATCGTACAAGTCGGTCATGCCGGCATTCCCTAACTATACGGATGAAGAACTCGACGACGTCATAGCGTATCTAAATACCAGGAGAGAACGTCCTGCAAATCGACGGCCGCGACACCCCGACTCACTTGTAGACCCGATACCGGAAAAAATTCCGATGTCTAATCTGGTGGTGGGACTCAAACAGATCGCCGAGATTCCACCTTCGGGCGATCCACCCCTTCGCACCCGAATCGCCAAACTGGATTACCGACCTGATACCAAAGCGTTGTTTGTGCTCGACCTGCGCGGCCGGCTTTACCGATTGGGCGAACAAGGCCCGGAATTGTATGTAGACATGGCCGCCCTTCGGCCGGCCTTCATCAACACACCGGGACTTGCTACGGGATTCGGAAGTTTTGCATTCCATCCGGAGTTCGGGAAGAACGGGCTTTTGTATACGTCTCACACTGAAGGTCCCGCGGCGGGACAACCTGACTTCAGCTACAATGACTCAATCAAGGTCATGCTGCAATGGGTTCTTACTGAGTGGAAAACCGACGACCCGTCCGCAGTTCCGTTTAAGGGAAACGGGCGAGAATTGTTCCGCGTCAATATGGTGCATTCCTTTCATGGGATGCAGGAGATCACATTCAATCCGTTGGCTAAACCTGGTGACGAGGATTACGGCCTTTTGTACATCGGGATAGGCGATGGCGCCAGTGTAGAGTTCGGCTTTCCGGAACTTGTTCATTCGCCTTCTAAAATATGGGGCACTATTCTTCGAATTGACCCGTCAGGCAGCAACAGCGCAAACGGAAAGTACGGTATTCCGTCGTCCAATCCCTTTGCGGGTGATGAAGATGCACTTGGTGAGATCTACGCATATGGATTCAGAAATCCACATCGCATTAGCTGGACAAAAGCAGGACAAATTCTGTCGAGCAACGTCGGGCATCACAACATTGAATCGCTTTACCTCATACTTCCTGGTCACGATTACGGATGGCCTATCCGCGAAGGTACGTTCGTTATGAATTCGCGGCAAAATATGGCGGAAGTGTTTGCGCTGCCTCCGGACGATGCCAACTACGGTATCACCTATCCAGTGGCCCAATATGACCATGATGAAGGAAGCGCGATATCAGGAGGTTACGAGTATTGGGGAAAGGAGGTTCCGGCGCTGAAGGGAAAATACATCTTTGGTGACATCGTTTCGGGAAGGTTGTTTTTCGTGGAGATGAAAGACATACGGTTGGGTAGTCAGGCGCCAATAAAGGAATTTCGCGTTTCCTTAAATGGAGAGATAAAAAGCATGGCAGATATCTGCGGGAACATGCGGGTTGACCTGCGTTTTGGCCGGGACGCCGATGGAGAGTTATATATCTTCACCAAGCCGGACGGCAAGGTTTACCGAATCATACCCTAGCGTCATTTCATTTCCGGGTAATAAATTTTTGTAAGATTCTGAAAGCCCATCGTGAGCGCCTCCTGGTCAATGGTCTGCGAGTCGAGGCGATTGCCATCGCAGTCGTACAGGATACAGGCGAGACAACTCATGATCCACGGTTGGTGCATGAAGACAGCCTGGCCATTGGATCGAAAGGCATAGATCGGGCCGGCTAAGGCGGGATCGTCCTTGGAGGATTCGATCAGGTCCGACACCCACTTCATTTCACTCTTGGGACTGTCGCAAAAGTCTGCAGCGCGTTTAATGGCGATTGCAGGACTTTCCTGCCTGAGATCGTTGTCGTTAGATGAGCAGGCCAGGATGGCGGCCATAAACAGGATGGAAAGAGCGCGTGCCACGGGTTTCGGTCTTGGTGTTTTGTTCTTAGACACGTTACCCTACCGGACGGTTGGAGCGCTTCTCATCGCACGCCCTTAACACGCATTTTGAGCGTGTAAACGGATTTTGAAGCCGTTATAAAGAGCGTCTTCATGTCCTTTCCGCCAAAGCATACATTGGCCGTCCATCCCTCGGGAATGGGGATGACGCCGAGCTTTTCTCCGCCCGGACTGAACACGGTGACACCTCTCCCTGTGAGATAAATATTGCCTTCGCTGTCAATAGTCAATCCATCAGAGCCCATTTCTGCGAGCAGTCGGCCGTTTGTTAGGCTGCCATCTGCTTCAATATCGTAGGCGTAGGTCTTACCGTCACCAATGTCAGCAACGTACAATGTTTTTCCATCGGGCGTGCCAATGATACCGTTGGGTTTTACCAATCCGGTAGTGGCGACCCGCAACGTTTTGCGATCGGGCGCCAGGTAGTAGACATCTTCGCTCTCGATTTCTTTTTCAGTGCGGTCCCAATAATCGCGTTTGAAGAACGGGTCTGTAAAGTACATTCCCCCATTGGGGTGAACCCATACATCGTTTGGACCGTTGAGTTTCTTGCCTTCGAAGTCGCGCACCAGGACAGTCACAGTCTTGTCTGGGGCGATTGACCATAGCTCATTATTCAGGTCGGCACATGCGATCAAGTTACCGTTTCGATCGAAATACAATCCATTAGACCGTCCAGTACCTTCCATGAACAGCGACAGCCCTTCACGAGGTGACCATTTCCAGATGCGGTCATTGGGCTGGTCCGTGAAGTAAACATTGCCCCTGGCATCCACCGCTGGTCCTTCAGTGAATTTGAATTGAGAAGAAATCAAGACAGGCGTGGCACCCTTGGCCACGACGTCAGGCATTGGCGGTCGTTCCTGCCCTGCGGCCGTGTAAGCAATAGTAAGAGTCAGTAGCAGTGTGAGGCTTTTCAAACGGTGATACATGCAGTCAAGATTTTTGATTACAAAATAATCGCACAGGAACGCTGCGCATAACTAAATTTATTCGGATGGCGGTGACACATGCGCTCTTATCTGGTTAATGTCACGCGGGAAATGGACATGCACTTCGTCGTGCATGGTGTAAAGGCGATACTGAAAGCCATCGTGAACGAGAATGGGACTGGATTTATTGTCACCCATGATGGGGTTATTTTCATACTTGGTCCAATGGATGAGATCGTCGGAGATGGCCACGCAACTGGACCATTCGCGCCAATCTTCATAAGCTGTCCCGTGATAGTAGGCATAGTACTTTCCCTTGTATTTGATAATCTGATTTACCGCGAGGCCATATTTGTCGTAAGCTTCCGGTCCGGGGCGGATTATGGGTTCGTCCTGCACGTTCTTCCAGGTTAGCGGCGACCGCGATTTCGCAAGCCAAATACCGGCGTCGTTTCGTTCGTAGTAAAGGTACCATGTACCGCGGTGAACCCACACAGTAGGCGTTCCGTAAGGTCCTTCTTCAATGGGTTGACCATCAGTCTTGAGTATCTCGAGGGGTCCAAGATCCTTCCATGTCACGCGGTCGGTGGAGGTGAGCACGTGCGAGATGTCGTTTTCTCCTTCAGCAAACATGTAGTAAGTGTCGCCTTCCTTCAGCACCATCATGTCTTCCACCCATCCGGAGTCTAGAATAGGGTTATGTTCGTAGCGTGTCCAGTTGAGGCCATCCGGCGATGTAGCGTATCCAAGGTGCATAGCCTCTCCGGCACCTTCGCGGTAGCCGGTATACCACATATGATATACACTGTCTTCGCGAAGGATATATCCGCGCTCGCGGATTCTTTCATCCCAGGCGCCCGGACCTCCACCCGTGAAGACGGGATTGTCTTCGTAAGGCACGAATTCAAGGATTTCAGCAGGATAGGTGGTCGTCTGCGGTAACGTAATCTGGTCCTTCTGGCGGCGTTCGCCACAGGCAACGGCAATGAGGACAATGGTGACGGGGATGAATATTTTCATGCGAGGGTTCTGGATTCAAAAACTTTTGCCTTTCTTGAGTAAGCAACAAAATACACAAAATCGATATGAATCGCAGGAACTTCATCAAGGGTACCGGGGCGGCGGTAGCCGGCTCGATTTTGGCCCAAACCGGCATCCTTAGTGCAACTGCCGGATGCATGTTGGCTGACAAAATCAACATTGGCGTGATCGGCTGCAATGGAATGGGCTGGTCTAACGTCTCCTCCCTGCTGAAAATGAACGATGTTGACCTGGTGGCCATCTGTGATGTGGATGAAAATGTTGTTCAAAAGCGGGTGAATGATTACAAAAAGCTTAGAAACAACAAACCCAAGACGTATAAGGACTATCGCGAACTTCTAAACGACCGCGATGTAGACGCCGTGGTGATTGGAACTCCCGACCACTGGCATTGTCGCATGATGGTAGATGCTGTAAACGCGGGCAAACACGTCTATGTTGAAAAACCCATCGCAAACAGCATCGAAGAGGCCCGGATTATGGTTCAGGCTCAGGAGAAAACCGGCAAAGTGGTTCAGGCCGGTCAATGGCAACGCAGCGGTCCCCACTACCGCAAGGCTTTTGAAATTGTACGATCGGGTGTGCTGGGAAAGATTCGGCTCGTGAAAGTCTGGGCATATCAGGGCTGGATGAAGCCGGTACCGGTCGTTCCTGACAGTCAACCGCCCGCTGGAGTAGATTACAAGTTCTGGCTTGGCCCCGCACCTGAGCGCCCCTTCAACCAAAATCGCTTTCACTTCAACTTCCGATGGTTCTGGGATTACGCTGGCGGCCTGATGACAGACTGGGGTGTGCATGAGATCGACATCGCCCTCTATGCCATGAACGCCGAAGCGCCCATCTCTGTGATGGCGTCTGGTGGAAAGCTCGCGTACCCTGATGATGCATCAGAAACGCCCGACACGTTGCAGGCTGTCTTTCAGTACGAGGACTTCAACATGTTGTGGGAACATGCAACGGGCATTGACAATGGTCCCTACGGCAGGTCAGAAGGCATCGCGTTTATTGGTAACAATGGGACACTCGTGGTTAACCGCGGTGGATATGAAGTCATCGTTGAACGTGAAGCGCAAGGCTATGCCGCTTCGGGCAAGCCCAAGATGGAAACAATCGAAGCATATGTTAAACCGCCTGAGCTCAACTACCTCGACCTGCACACACAAAACTTCATCGAGGCCGTCAAGAAAAACAGTCAGGACGTGCTAAACACGCCCATTCGTTCAGGAAGCGTTGCCGCCATCAACGCGCACATGGGCAACATCGCCTTCAAGACCGGAACGAAGATCTACTGGGATAGCAAAACCGGAAAATTCGACAATGCGGAGGCGAACAAGCTGATCAAGCCGGAGTATCACAACGGCTGGAAGTTGCCAGCGTGATCAGTGGCAGTAGGCAATTGACTATAGGCAGTGGGCAGCAGGCATGAAAAAATAGTAGAGACGTTGCATGCAACGTCTCTACATCTTCTTCTTACTCCTTATCTTCTATCGGCTCCCTAATCACTTCCCTCCGGGTGTCCATACAGTAACTGTATTATCAATAGCAGGAACCGTCCTTAGGTATGCATAGATCGCTGAAAGGTCTTCATCGGTCATCTGGGCATACATGGTCCAGGGCATAAGGGTGTTAAATTCTCCTGCGGGTACGTCCCTGGAGACGTAAGTGGAATCAGAGTACTGTCTGAATCGCGCCAGGAAGTTTTCAAGAGTCCATGTACCAATGCCGCTGGTAGGATGAGGCGTAATATTGGATGAGCGTACTACGGAACCGTCTGGGAACCGGAAGTCACGGCCTCCTCCAAACTCCAACCCTGCTACGATTTGACCGTTTTCGGCTGGGGTGTGGCACTCGACACATGCTGCGGCGTTAACCAGATACTTCCCATAAGCAATTTGGTCCGATGGGTTAGGTTTCTTCGAAAAAGACGGCCGTTGCGGAATGGTATTGATAATTAAGTTTACGGGGAAATCAGCTTTAGATTCGGGCACGGCGTTTTCGATTGGTTCCAACGTCCTGAGGTAGGCGATAATAGAGTAAATATCCTCCGGATCCATCCTCCCATAGTACGGGTACGGCATAAGAGGGAACATGGCCCGGCCTTCTTTGGTAACTCCGGATGTGATCACGCGGAAGAGTTCTCCGTCTGTGTAGCGCGCGATACCTGCCGGCGTTATGTTCCGTGCGTAGAACACACCGGGCATACCAACGGTCTGGTCGAATCGTTCGCCCCCCATTCCAAGTGTGCCAGGGGCTATTGGTCCGGAAAACTTCGTCCAATCGCGCGTGGAATGGCAATCCATACACACGGTTGTCGAATGGGCGAGATAGCGACCACGTTCAATCCGTTCGGCGGTATACTCGATTTGCAGGTCTTCTGGCTCGCCCACATCGGGCAAAGCGAACGCCACATAGGCAATGACTGCAGAAACCGTGAGCACGGCAAGTATGAGCAACGTGCCGACGATCTTAAGAGCTAGTCTCATAGAAAAACTTGGGGGTTAGACTTTAAGGGTGCGATACTCTCAGGAGATGAAAGTTGTCATAGTTTATAGGCCTGTCGAGCCACCAGCTTCCAGTTGTCGCCTTTGCCCTTCCAGACGAGCAGGATGCCAATCTTGACCGGGCCCGTATTGGACTCGCCGTGCATTTCGTGCCGAACGATAGCGATGTTACCGGCAATCGTAATGGTCTGGTTCTTCAGGTTGATCTCCTTGAAATCCGACTTCCCGGTGGCAAGGGCTTCGATGAAAGCGTTCCTGTCTTCAACCAGCCCGCTGGAGTGTCCGTACGACAGCTCTGGTGCGGTAAGACTTTCGAGGGCAACCCTGTCGCCATCGAGCATGGCCTGGGTCAAGCGTTCAATTGCGGCTGCTACGGCCTTTTCTTCTTTCGACTGTGCTGATGAAGCTGATACAGCAACAAGCACCAATAGTACTATAGAACTAAGCTTTCTCATGCCCTGAAGGTAATAATACCTTGTATAACGTAGGGAATATATTACGTGAGCGTATTGAAAATGTTGGCCCTGCGGACACATTTGTTAAACGGTGCGAAATAAAAATACGATTTTTGTGGCTCATGGACCAAAGAACCCGGCACCGTATTTTTATAGGCGTCTACTTCTTTTTGTCGGGATTCTGTTTTGCTGCGTGGACTTCCCGAATACCCACGATCAAGACCATCTTTGACCTGAACGACGCTCAGCTGGGAAGTTTGTTGTTGCTGATGCCATTCAGTTCGCTCACAGGTCTTCCTGTGTCGGGGTGGCTCGTCTCTCGGTATAACAGTCGGGGGCCGTTGATCGCTGCCCTCGTTATGCTGGCTCTGTCCCTGATTGTAATCGGGATGGCCCGTTCAGTTTTTGTTCTTGGCGTTGGTATGTGTCTGTTCGCATTCCACTCCCGTATTTTGGGTATTGCCATTAACGCTCAGGCACTTTCCCTGCAGAAGCAGTTTGAGAAAAAGATATTCGGTTCATTTCATGGGCTTTGGAGTACGGGAGGAATCGCAAGCGTTGGTGTGTCCACCCTGTTTGTAGCGCATGACGTTGCCCTGCAATGGCACATGCTCACGATCTGCCTGATCGCATTAATAGCAGGCGCTGTTGCCTACCCGCACATTCTCCGTAACGACAAGTCGACAACTCCTAACAAGCTCATGTTCGGCAAACCCGAACCATTAATCGTTTTACTGGGTTTGCTGATATTCCTTGCTTCAATTTGTGAGGGAGGAATGTTCGACTGGAACAGTGTCTACTTCAGAGAGGTGGTAGGCGTTGAGCTCTTCACACTTGGATACCTTACGTTCATGATCTGCATGGCCCTGTCTCGCTTTGCCACGGATTGGTTTGTCGAACAGATAGGCATGAGGCCAACCTTCACATTCAGCGCCATGCTGATTGTTGCAGGCATCACGATCTCGGTCCTCTTCCCCACGTTCTGGATTTGCCTGATCGGCTTTTGTCTTGTAGGACTCGGCACTGCGGCAATAGTGCCTATGACGTTCCTGCTGGCGTCGACGGTGGAGAAATACTCGCCACCGGTCACCATCTCTATTGTCGCGACCTATGGAATCGTAGGGGTATTCATAGGTCCACCACTGGTGGGTTACCTTGCCCACGCGTTTGACTTGCGGATCGCATTCATCACGTTTGGTGTGGCGGGATTGATGATGATTCCCGTCTCGCGACTCTTCTTTAAACGGAGTGCGAAAGCTTGAGCGTATGGCCTACACCTGGGCAACCACGCTGCGCATTTTTTCAAGTCCTGTCTTCGCGACAGTGAGCGGATCCTGTTGCCAGTAGTCGCGATTGAACAATTCCAGAGATAGAATCTTGGTACCGGTCATGTTCTTGAGATGGGTGAGCACTACCTTCAACGGTGCTACGCCATCCCCGGGGTAAATGCGATCCTTATCCTGAAGTTGTTCACGCGGAATGGGTCCGGGATAGTCGTTCATGTGAAAGATATCAACTGCTTTGCCATCGAGCAGCTTCATGCAGTCGAAGCCTGAATTACCTCTGTGAAGGTGATATACGTCGGCAAGAATGTGCGCATCGGGGTCATTGGCAACGGCAGCTACCATTAGCGCCTGGCCGAGATGGTTAAACGGAGAGGCACCCCACACCTCCAGTTGTGGTGTAACGCCGGTCTGTCTTCCCAATTCCAGTATCGCTTTGTATCGTTCTCCCGCTTTGTACAGATCGGGAGGGGAAGTCACTCCAGCTGCTGGTGCTGCGATGCGCGTGCAACCCAACGCCGCCATGATTTCCATTTCTTCTTTTAATTGGGCAACCCCAGCTTTACGCTTTTCGTCATCATCCGTCATCCATGCTGCGAATCCAATCGCATTCACAATTTCCAATCCGGCATCGGAAGCCAGCTTCTTAAGAGCAGCCAGGGTTTTTCCTTGGTCCATATACGCTCTCAGGTCGCCGATCCATACTTCGATGGCGTCGTAGCCTGCTCGGGCAGTGATTTCAATGTACTTCTCAACGCCCAGCCGTTGGCCGCTGATCGTGCTGGTATTAAGACAGAACTTGAATTTTTGATCCTTACGGCGCGCAGAGGCGGCGCTGGTGGGATAGGGAAGCGTCCCTGCCAGACTGAGGCCAGTCGCGGCAGCAACGGTCTTGAGGACATTTCTTCTTTTCATGGAAACGGATTTAGTGGGGTCGCGAAATATAGAAAAAGATTCTGTTCCCGGAAGGCGATTTAGCAGTGAGTGGCGTCAGGGTCAGGCTTGAAACATTTCGCCATGCCGGAGCACGCGGTATGGCTGGCCCTCCTTTTCCGCTTCGCGAATAAAGTCGTTGACGTCAGCCGTATTGAAGGTAAACATATCGTAGTGACAGGGGATTACACAGCGTGCTCCGATCGCCTTCCCCAATCCCACGGCTTCCCTGCAATCGAGATTTCCGGCAACCCGGCGCGCCGGATCATTGCCATTGATGGGCAGGATGGCTACGTCGATCGACCATGTGCGAAGCAGGTCAGGGAGCTCGTCGAACCAAAGTGTATCGCCGCTGTGATAAATATGATTGTTACCGAAGGCTATTACATAGCCCATGAATCGACAATTGCCGTTTTCATCGCGTTCAATTTCGTTGTGCTTCGCGGGGATGCCGTGAAAAGTAAAGTCCCCGATCCGAACACTTTTTCCGTCATTGAGTCCCGTCGGAAAATCAATTGGTACGGCGGCTCTGTTGGCTGCAAATTCACGGTTGGCTTCCGGGATAATGAACGCCGCATTTCGATTGTTCCTGAACACAGGGATCAGGGTATCCGCGTCCAGGTGATCGGTGTGGTTATGGCTCGACGTGACTATGTTTATCCCTCTCAGGAGTTCAGGATCAATAACACGCTCGCTCATGCGAATGTGTGGCTTGTCGGTATGCTCGTACTTTCGCGTGAGAGAATCGGAGAGGTAAGGATCGATGAGGACACGTTGTCCTTTCCATTGTAAGAGAAAACCACTTTGCCCAAGCCACCAGAGATAGAGCCCGGATTTGTCGAGAACGGAATCCATTTCTCTTACCAGGTCCTCGTCCTTTTTCAGCGCCGGTATCAGGCTCATAGCGTTGCCCGCATGATTCGTGCGCCACTCACCATGTTCTTCAGTTTCAACCGTGCGGCCCATCGCGCGGTCTGGCTCAGCCCACAGTCCGGCGCGACCGACAGCCGTTCTGCCGGAACATACTTCAAACACTTCCTGATCCTTTCGATCACGTCTTCAACGGTTTCTATGTAGTAATTCTTGACGTCGATAATGCCTGCGGCAACGTGCATTTTTTCCGCGAAGACCCCCAGCAACTCAAGTTCTGCAAATTCCCGGTTAGCCATCTCGACGTGAATTTCGTCTACCGTCAGATCAAGAAAATCCGGAAGCATGGGCTTAATGCTTCGATAGCCTACCGACCGCCCCTTGAAATTGCCAAAACAGAGATGCGTGCTGAGTCGAGTCTTTCCAACAATGGGTTTTACAGTTCGATTAAATATATCCACAAAACGCTTTGTGTCTTCGCGGTAAGCATAACAGCTCATTGATGGCTCGTCAACCGTGATTTCCCTGCAGCCAGCTTCGACAAGTGCGACCAGCTCGCGTTGTACGATAGGCAACAGGGCTTCCGTTATCTCGTAACGGTCCTTGTATCGTTCGTTGGGGAGCAATCGTCCGCTCAGGGTGTAGGGTCCGGGAATGCTGGCTTTGAGTACGGGCCCTGGAGGAGCCAGCCTTTGCAGACGTGTGAACTCCTTTACCGCTCCAAGTCCTTGGGGAGCGGTAAGTGCATCAACAATCTTATGCTTTCCGCGTTGGTCGTGCGCAGGGGGGCCAAACTTTCGCAGTTCCGATTCGTTGTTCTGAATTCCCTTAATGTATCCGTAAAAGGAGAGGTTAAAATCCAGCCGTGTCTGCTCACCGTCTGTGATAACGTCCAGGCCGGCGGCAACCTGATCATGTATGGCTGCTATCACAGCATCTTCAATCATTTCTTCTATGTCCGCATCGCCAAAGCGGTTGAGATTTTGAGTAGCGAATTCGAGCCATCCAGGAAAAGGATAACTCCCTATTACCGTTGTGCGAATAGGAATATTATGCGTCATGTTGCTTTAGTGGTTTGGTCTTTCGTAGCGCCTGCGTTGGCGTATAACGTTGCAAGTCGGTGTGCGTGTTCGTCGTATGCACTTTCAAACAGTGCTGCAGCGCGTTCGCTGCCGACCAGCGCCGCGCTCGTCAACACTTTGGGTGGCTGTCCCGCCTCGGTCAGCAACCGGGCCGTCTCCGCCTTGATGCAATTAATAATGATACTGCCTCCTACAGTCGATCCGGGCGAAACGGGTGTATCGAGACCGGGTACATGTACCATTGCGTCGCCTGCGGGAGCTCCCGTGTCAAGGACAAGATCGGCGAAATCGGACAATTTCTTGCCGTCTTTGCGTTTCGACGTCGTTGCTTCCAGGTGCGCGCGCGTAACAAGGGCGACGACCTTGATTTTCCTCCGTTGGAATTGCTCAGCGATTTCGATCGGCACAACATTGCAACCGCTCGAGGAGATCACAAGCGCTGTGTCGTTTTCAGAAAGTCCGAAGTTGCGAAGTATTCTTTCGGCAAACCCTTCGACGTTTTCGAGGAACATGGCCTGTCGCTGTCCGTTCGCACCGACCACGAGGTTGTGGAACGTGAGTGACAGCTCAACGATAGGATTGAAGCCGGGATATGATCCATAGCGTGGCCACATTTCTTCTACCATGATGCGACTGTGTCCACTACCAAAGACGTGAACCATCCGGCCGGCGAGGATGCTGTCGGCGAACCATCGCGCTGCTATGCCAATGGCCTCCTGTTGCGCTTCTACGCGGGCGATAATGGCTTTACATTGTTCGAGATATCGTGCGGTCAAATTCATTGTACTAGTGCTTCGCTCCCTTTCTTGATGCAGTCTCATGCGCATAGCATGCGGCGCCGATGGCCCCTGCCATGTCGCCTTGCATGGCTTTTACGATGGTTACCTGTTTCCCACCGGCACGCCATTCATATTGGTCCATGAACTTTGCGAGCGGGTCGAACAGATCAGTCCCGGCTTCCGTTATGCCACCACCGAGTACGATGATTTCGGGCGAAAGAATATTCACGATAGATGCAAGGCCGATGGCAAGCTTTCGCACCGATGTTATCCAAACTTCTTTTGCGAAAGCGTCACCATTGCGATATGCCTTAAGCAGCTCGTGTGTCGTAGTGAACTTCCCGCCTGAACGTTCCGACACGGTCGCATTGCCGATGGATTCTTCCAAACTTCCCGGCATACCCGTAATTCCGGGACGGCCTTCATCGTTGATCACCATATGTCCGAAATGCCCGGCCTTGTTGAATGCGCCGAGATAGGGTTGACCATCGATGAGGATGGCTCCTCCAACGCCGGTACCCAGTGTGAGCATCACGGCATGGCGGCAGTTTTTTGCTGCGCCGTAACGCGACTCAGCGATCAGCGCAGACACGGCATCATTAAGGACTACCACCTGAGTTCCGAGATGTTCGCACCAGTCGAAATTTTCCAAACCCTGCAATCGACCCGGCATAACAGCAATGGCCGTCGCGGCATCGTTCGGCAGGCCGGGTGCGGCAATTCCAACATGTGGCATTACACCGGATTTCTTTTCAAGGTCCTTCACGATCGTCACAACGGCGTTCTTCCACAACCGGCTGTCGCCGTCGTGTGTTGCAGTAGTTTGCTGATGGAGAATATTCCCCGCATCATCAATCAGGACTGCCTTGATCCTGCTGGCGCCGAGGTCGATTCCAATGCTGAGCGTTTTGGTCATTGTATCACGACTCTGAAGAACGGTATTGACCCTCACTCACGCTCCAACCACCATCGACAGCTACAACCTGCCCCGTGGTAAAACGCGAGCCGTCACTCATAAAATATAAAGCAAGCCCATCCACATCGCCGGGGTTCCCGATCCGTCCACCATCCAATGGTTGCTTATGGCGTATGAACTGCATGATCTGTTCATCCTTTGCTGCCCGCTGCGCCATCGGTGTTTCTATCAATCCGGGTGCAATGACGTTGACACGAATATTTTTTGACGCATAGTACGCAGCGATCGATTTGCTGAAACCGACTATCGCTGCCTTTGCTGCTGCATAAGCATGTGTGCTGAAATACGTGGGAGAGGGTGAAAATCCGAGAACAGATCCCATGTTAAGGATTGTTCCGCCGCGCCCATGATCCAGAAAGTAACGTACCGCCGCCTGATTCGACAGCATCATCGAGGTGAGGTTCATTGCGAGCGTGTGATTCCACGCTTCCAGTGTCAGTTCATGGAGGGGACCGTCACCCATTCGGCGTCCACTGCCGCCCGCGACGTGAAAAAGTCCGTCGACACTTCCATATCGGTCGTGACATTGGTGGATGGCATCTTCAGCAGTTCCTGGTTGTGTGGCGTCGGATTGAACGGCTATGCCTGCATCGCCGAAGCGCTGCGCCGCGGCCTTTGCGCTTTCAGCATCCTTTCCTGTCACTAACACATGGGCGCCGGCGTTGATAAAAGTAAGTGCGGCCGACAACCCCATGCCGGTAGTACCGCCGATGATTACGATATTCTTTCCTTGAAGCGTCAGGGGCTGCATCACGAATCTAAGTAGCCACGGGCTCGGCCGTCCGGGCTGAATTTAAGTGAATCATTCAATTTTTGAACGTACTGCGTGTTATTTCCCTATTCTGTCTAACTTGAGCGTGCAAATGAAGATTTTTCTTATCGGCGGATTTCTTGGCAGTGGAAAAACAACGGCCATTGCCGCCGCATGCAGGATGCTGATGGAGCGTGGGCGCAGGGTGGGCGTGATCACTAATGATCAGGGCGAACAGCAGGTTGACACGCTGACAATGACCAGGCTCGGCATTCCGGCGCGTGAGGTGGCAGGTGGTTGCTTTTGCTGCAATTACGATCAGTTCGATGCGCACGTGCGTTCCCTGGAGGCTGAAAATTTGCCCGAGATTCTTTTTGCTGAGTCGGTCGGCACCTGCACAGACCTGGCAGCGACGATCGTGTTGCCACTGGCAAAGTTCAGACCCGAAGTGGATGTGGTGATCTGCATCTTCGCTGACGCTGCTTTCCTGGCTTCCCTTCTCGAAGGCTCGGCAACTTTCGTCGAGGAGTCAGTTCGATACATTTACAAAAAGCAACTTGAGGAGGCGGATCTAATCGTCATCAACAAGGCCGACCTGATCACTGAGGATCAGAAAAGAATGATCGGCGACATGCTCAACCAGGAGTATGCCGGAAAATCGTACATATTCCAGAACTCTACTTCTGAAGCGGATGTTAACCACTGGCTGAGCCGCCTGCAGGGAATGAAGGCTTCAGGTTTGGTTTTGGACATCGATTACAATACCTACGGCGAGGGCGAAGCGCGCATGGCGTGGCTGGACAAGAAGCTTGTTATCGAGGATGATGCGCGCATGGCAGCCAATGTCACCCGAAAACTCATAGAGGCGATCTTTCGCAGAATTTCGGAAGAGCGATTACTCATCGGACATCTGAAATTTTTTGTTGATGCAGGGAGCTGGAGCAGGAAAATCAGCTTTACGGCTTCTTCGAACGACTTCCACAGGTTCACCGCTGATTCCGCGGACCGTATTGAACTTCTCATTAATGCAAGAGTACAAACTGATCCGCGGCGTCTTACAATGATCGTGGACGATGTTATTGAAAACATGAATGCCACGGGGCGACGCATTACATCTGGTCGATGGTCGGCGTTTGTGCCTGGCTTCCCAAGACCGACTCACCGGATGGCAAACTGATTGCCCAAAAGAATCTTTCCCGAGGTATTTCGCCGGAAACGAATTACCTTGTCGGTTCACACCGCGTTTCTCAGGTTTTGTGGCACCGCTGCAGCGACGAAAAACCCCTGTTTGGGCGGGATTCAGCGGAATTATTGTTAAATTGATGTATTAAGAAAAAAACATGAGTAAGTCACGCGAAACCTGGAACAAGAAGGAAACGGAAAAGAAAAAGCGTAAAAAGCGACAGGATAAGGAGCAACGACGCGAGGAGCGAAAAGCGCAGGCTAAAGAGGGAGGCACTTCATTCGACGATATGATTGCATATGTGGATGAGGACGGCAACATCACCTCAACACCGCCGGATCCATCGAAAAAGCGCGAAGTGCGCGAGGAGGACATAGTCATTGGCGTTCCACGGCAGAGTCAGTCCGAATCACACGATCCGATTCGACGCGGCACGGTTTCTTTCTTTAATACTTCCAAGGGCTACGGATTCATCCGCGATCACGAGACGCAGGAGAGTATATTTGTACATGCCAACGGTCTCATAGATGAAATCCACGAAAACGATAAGGTTACTTTCGAAGTGCAAATGGGCCACAAGGGCCCAAATGCAGTTGACGTAAAACTTATCCGCTAATCAATTCTTTCACACAAGATCCCACTTGCTGCGATAACGCCTTTCAAGTAACTGGTTGGCTTCCTTGTCGTTGATGAATTTTTCCTTTTCAGGATTCCATTGAAGTGAACGCCCCAACCGCCATGAGATGAGTGCGAGGTGCATCGGCAGCGTCATCTCACGCGCATACTCCAGGTTAGATTCGGGTTGGCTTCTCGATTTCACCGCGTCAACAAAATTTTGTTGGTGGCCCGGCGACCGGGGAAGCGTTTGCGGCACTTCCCTGACATCCTGCACCGTTTCTCCGTTGATGGTCAGCGATCGCGTTCGGTAGTCGCATATCAGCGTTCCCTTGTCTCCTTCAAAATAGGCGCCTATTTCGCGCTCAGCGGCACCAGGAACGTCAGGTGGGTTGGTTGTCCAGTACACTTTCATGTTGTCGAACTCAAAGTCGGCGTCCAACCATTTCGGTGCATCGGCAACGCCGTCGGTTTTTTCGCCGCGGGCTGTGATCTTGCGAAGCCCTTTCGGATGGACTGACCACCAAACGATGTCTGCGATGTGGCACCAGAAATCCGCGAACACACCGCCGCTGTAATCGAGGAAGTATCGATACGTAAAGTGACAGCGTTCAGGGAAATAATCGGTGTAGGGAGCAGGACCAAGCCACATGTCCCAGTAGGGTGGTGGCGTCTGAATAGCAGGATGCCCCAATCCCGGTGAAAAGCCTTTCTTCCAAAGGCGTACCGTGTTCACTTTGCCGATCACACCAGACTGAATGAGTTCAGCAACACGGTGATAGTTTTCGCCCGCGTGAATTTGAGTGCCAAGCTGAAATACCCGATTGTATTTTTTCAGATCCTTAAGCATGGCTTGTCCCTCCGCCACGTCATACGACAGCGGCTTTTCACCATACACATCTTTGCCGGCCTGGAATGCAAGTCGCGCGATCTGTGCGTGCCAGTGATCCGGTGTGGCAACAGTAACAGCGTCGATGTCTTTTCTATCGAGGATATGGCGGAAATCCGTGTAACC
>QGUY01000333.1 GCA_003242315.1 Bacteroidota bacterium | reverse complement strand
TAAATGAATTGACTTTAAAATTGAAAACGTTTATTTGCTTTCCCGCATGGTGCGCAAACTCGTATTTCGGGTAAACCGCTTTCAGAGTAAAGGCATTAAGCTGAAGGCTATCATCGTTGTAGCGCAAGCCCGCCATGTTGTAACGGTACGCTCCACCTTCTGGCGTGTAAAGAATGCTGTCGGCGGTAATTTTTACTATTTCATAGGCCATGTTCCCGATTTGCAAGGGACGCTCATCGAGGTCAATTCCGAGGTGACGAATCAGAAAGCCGGTTTGCATAGTACACACGTTGAGTGAGTCACCTTTGAGCAAAAAATTCAGGCTATCGGTTTGGAACGAATTGATGTCGATGCGCGCCAATCCGCCGGCGCGATCATTCGTTTGCGCATTTTGGGTTGTGTCGCTTAGCAGGACTTTATCTATGACAAGGTTTCCACCATGCACTGTGAGTTTGTCGATGGTAAGGCGATCTCGAAAGATTAGGGATACGATACCGATGCCGTGCGCCTCGAGTCGGTCAACCCTGAGGGAATGGTAACGGCCCGTGTGGCCTGGCTGTCCGTAAAGTACCGTGAGGTTATCGATAGCAGCATGCCCGGAACCCGGATTTACGGTGAGGGCGCTAAAGTCGATCGACAGGGTTTCCGGAAGAGCCTGTTCTATTTTGTTCCGAACAATGGATTCATAGTTGAGATAGACATAGAATATGAACGCACCTGCGGCCAGGATAAGCAGGGCTATTGTTCCGAGCAGTATTCGCCGGTAGCGACGTAATCTCGTTGTGTTTGGCATGCATTTGCTTTTATCGGGATGGAGAAAAGATCATGCTATCCTCATGAACGCTGAAAGCACGCTGTAAAAGGCCAAAAGCAGGTTCGCGGTTGGGGACCAGTGGTAATTTTTTCCCCACTCGTGTATGCGGTGTGGAAAAAGGGTAGTCATTGTCGTTAATTCGTGCACCGCTATCTTTACGGGCTTAAAAAGTTTGCGGGACGGACCAGGGGGTTAGTTATTTATTCAATCACTGATAATGCAGAAGAGTCTTTTGATCGTGTTTTTCTCGGTTTTTGTCGCCGAGGTTCTTGGGCAACCTGAAAACCGGGCCATTGTGGATCAGGACCTGGAATGGTTCAGTGTTACGTCAAGTATAGATCTGTCCAGGAAGTTTTCCCTCATGGTGGAAGGGCAGTTCCGTTACGCCCACGGGTTTGAGCCGATGCAGTATCAGGCACGTACGGCTCTTGATATCAAGTTGGGCGATCATTTCGTACTCACGCCGATTGGATATGTGTATACCTGGAATTACCATTACGGCCGGCAGCCTGCAGTATTTGAAAACAACGAGCATCGCCTTTGGGAACAAATCCTTTATAAGCACAAGTTGTTCGGGTTGGTCGTGACGGATCACCGGCTGCGTTTAGAGCAGCGCTTTATTCAATCGCACATAGTCACACCAGACGACGGGGTGGTTTACGAAGGATATAAGAATCGGCAGTTTCGTGTCCGCTATCGCTTCCAGGCGCGTGCCCCGTTGAACAGTCGCCAAATTGAGGCAGGTACATGGTTCCTTGGCATTTACGACGAAGTGTTCGTGAGTCGCGGGAAGACCGTAACTTTCCACGAGCCTGATCAGAACCGTATCTTTATCGGACCCGGCTACCAGTTTACGGAACGCCTTACCGTAAACCTCGGATTCCTGTACCAGATGCTGATTAAAGCTAACGGCGCGCAGCAGGAAAACAACCTTGGGCTGCAGGTAATGGTAACGTATAATGTAAAAAGGAAGTCGGGAGAGTAGGTTCGGCAGGTGAACGAAAAAGTAATTATCTTGTAGAGTTTCAGCAGGCACCCCCTGAAAAAGCCAACAGAATGAAACTGGATCTGTACGAAAAGCACGAACGGATACTCGTCGCTGTTGATTGTATCATTTTTGGTTTCGACGGTAACAAGCTACAGGCACTTCTCATTAAGCGCGGATTTGAACCGGAGAAGGGAAAGTGGTCCCTGATGGGAGGGTTTGTTGGCCAAAACGAAAGCGCAGAGCAATCGGCAGCACGCGTGCTCTACCAGCTTACGGGAATGAAGAACATTTACATGGAGCAGCTCGGCTGCTTCAGCGATGTCAATCGCGACACAGCGGGTCGCGTGATCTCCATCGCGTTCTTCGCGTTGATCAACAAGAAAGATTACAGTACCCAGATGCAGCTGGAACATGAGGCGAAGTGGTTCCCGCTGAGCGAGATGCCTAAATTGATTTTCGACCACAACAAGATGGTGGAAAGGGCGCGCAAGCGTCTGCAGGAAAAAGTGGTGAACCATCCCATAGGCTTTGAGTTGCTTCCGACAAAGTTCACGCTGCCGCAACTTCAGAGCCTCTATGAAGCCATTTACGACACACAGCTCGATAAGCGAAACTTTACGAAAAAGATTCTGTCGCTGGGTGTCCTGAATAAACTGGCCGAAAAGGAAAAAGAGACGTCGCGTAAGGGCGCTTTCTACTATGTATTCGACAGCGAGCGCTACAGCAAACTCCAGGCAAACGGCGTAAAATTCATTTAGCCCGCGGCAGATTCAGCTTGCTACTTTATCAGCCTCCACCACTCGAAAAAAAATAAGTGTAATCCATACAGTTTTTCGCAACTAAGTGTATATTCACCCGCAAACGTGTGAATAAACAACTCACAAACGATGAAATACCTGTACCGCACCGTCAACTTAGCTTCATTCCTGGTATGCTTCAGTTTCGTTGCCAGGACGCAAAACCAAATTCTTGTTCGCGCTTCTGAAGGTGAAACCACAATCAGCCGGCACATTTACGGCCACTTTGCGGAGCACCTGGGTCGATGCATCTATGGTGGATTTTATGTAGGAGAGGACAACAAGACTATACCTCATACGAAAGGCGTACGCAACGATGTCATCCAGGCGCTGAAGGAGTTGAAGATTCCCAACCTTCGCTGGCCCGGCGGATGTTTTGCGGATACCTATCACTGGAAAGATGGCATTGGTCCGAAAGACAAGAGGCCTTCCATGATCAACCGCTGGTGGGGTGGCGTTTCAGAGGATAATAGCTTTGGTACGCACGACTTTCTCGACATGTGCGAATTGCTTGGCGCTGAGCCGTACTTGTCGGCCAACGTGGGCAGTGGTACTGTACAGGAGCTTATCGACTGGGAGCAGTATGTTAATGTCGAGAAGGGGAGCCCCATGTCGGAGTTGCGGATTGAAAACGGACGCGAAAAGCCCTGGAACGTCAAGTACTGGGGAATTGGCAATGAAACCTGGGGCTGCGGCGGTAACATGACGGCGGAATACTACGCGAATGTGTATCGCCAGTTTGCCACCTTCCTTCCCCGAACCACATTCCGTATTGCGTCAGGCGCTAACTCGCGTGATTATCACTGGACCGAAGTGCTGATGCGCGACATTCCGCACAACATGCTTGAAGGTGTCGCACTCCACCACTATTCGGTTATCGACTGGAACAACAAGGGTTCCGATACGGAGTTTACCGAGGAGCAATATTTCAAGACCATGAAGTCGGCGCTGTTCATGGACGAGCTGATCCGCCGTCACAGCACGATCATGGATAAATATGATCCTAACAAACGCGTTGCCCTGGTCGTTGATGAATGGGGAGGATGGTATAACGTGCAGCCGGGTACGAACCCCGCGTTTCTCTATCAGCAGAACACCATGCGTGATGCGGTACTGGCCGGTGCTACGCTCAACATCTTTAACAACCACGCCGACCGCGTGAAAATGGCCAATCTGGCGCAGACAGTAAACGTTCTCCAGGCGGTGATACTGACCGACGAGGAAAAGATGATCCT
>QGUY01000060.1 GCA_003242315.1 Bacteroidota bacterium | reverse complement strand
ACACTCGGCGCCAAACGAAACCAGCTTGCCGCGTACTTTCTCAGTGAAACATTTATTCTCACGCTTATCGCTGTTGTGATTTCTCTTGGCCTGGCCGAATGGTTATTGCCGTGGCTCAGAAATTTCGTTCAGAAGGAAATTTACCTTGAACTGTTCTCGAGTCCCGAGCTGCTGATCTTCCTGGTATTGCTCGTGTCCGCCGCAACACTGTTTTCCGGCTTTTATCCTGCGGTGGTCCTATCCGGGTTTGATCCGGCAGCCGTGCTGAAGAACAAGATTACGGTACAGGGCGGCGGTTCTTTTGTCCGTAGGATGTTGGTCGTGCTTCAGTTCTTCATCGCCCAGGTCATGATCATTGGTACGCTGGTGATCTCTGACCAGATGGAATACTTCGCTACGAGACCGCTTGGCTTCAGCCGTGATGCTGTAGTGAATGTTCCGCTTCCAGCAAATGAAAAGAACCTTCTGGACGAGTTCAGATCGCGATTGCAGCGTAACAGCAACATTCTCAATGTTTCGTATGCAGTTGGCGCGCCGACATCGGGAAGCAACATCGGTACAGGTTACTATCTGCCAGAGGAAGGACCTTCCACTTCGCGGCGCGTGGGTATCAAAACGGTGGACTATCATTACCTCGATACATACAAACTTAAACTCAAGGCCGGCCGGTGGTTCCGTGAAGGAGAGGAGGAGCGTGCGGCCGACACTACTATTGCCAAGAATGATCGTTATGTGTTTGTCGTGAACGAAGCTGCCGTGCGCGCCCTTGGCTATGCCAGTATTGATGAAATTCTCGAAAAGCCCATTACGGTGGGGCTTAACGAAATAACGGCTCCCGTCGTTGGCGTAGTAGAAGACTTTCACACCGCATCGCTGCACGATCCGATCGGACCGGTTGTGATGATGAACTATCCGTCTCTTTACTTCACTGCAGGTATTTCCGTACAAACAGGCAATCTTCAGGAAACGCTTGATTTTATCAGAGAAACGTGGACGGACATTTATCCCGAGTATTACTTCGAGTACGAATTCCTGGATGAGCACATTGCCAAGCTGTATCGGCAGGAAGCCAGGCAGCTCGTCCTGTTCAGAATATTCGCCGGCGTCTCGATTTTCATTGGATGCCTTGGCTTACTCGGTCTCGTTTCCTTCATGGCCAACCAGAAGCTAAAAGAAGTAGGCGTGCGGAAAGTGTTTGGCGCTACCGTGTCCGAGATCGTGATGCTGTTCTCAAAAGAATTTGTCCGGTTGGTCGTCATTTCGTTCCTGATGGCTGCGCCGCTGGCGTGGTACCTTATGAATCGATGGCTCGAGAGCTTTGAATATCACATCGACATCCACTGGTCGGTATTCGCCATCGGTTTGACAACAACGCTTGTCATCGCGTTGCTTACTGTCAGCTATCGCTCTGTGAAAGCTGGGCTTGCCAATCCTGTTGATACCCTTAGAACAGAATGAGTATGATCCGCAACTACCTCATCATCGCCATCCGGAATATCTCCCGTAGCCTCAGCTTCACGATGATAAATATTGCCGGCTTGTCGCTGGCCATCACCTGCAGTATCGTACTCTTCCTGTTCATAACCTTTTTCACCAGTTTCGACAACTATCACGCCGACGGGGACAGAATCTACCGGATTGTAACCACCATGGATTGGGGTCGTGTTGACTATGATCATACCCCGGGCGTTCCCGCGCCTTTTCCGGAGGCACTGAAAGCCGATGCTACAGGTATCGAATCCGTATTGTTTATATCCGGACGGTGGCGTGCGCTGGTGAGCGTTGAGGATGATGGGGAGCGACGCATGTTCGAAGAGGAGGGAAGCATTGGATACACCGACTCGACATACTTTAATTTTTTCACGCGAAATATCGTAGCAGGAGAAGCTTCACTCACGAAACCGAACCAGGCCGTGATCTCCCGGAAGTGGGCGGAGAAATATTTTGGTGAAAAGGACCCGATTGGAAAGGTTATCCGAATTGACAATGCGCAGGACTTCGAAATCATTGGTGTAATGGAGGATTATCCACCCAACACCAGTTTTCCGTTTGAGCTACTGATGTCATACGAGACGATCCGGAAGGAAAAGATCGATGCGGGATGGTATAATGTCTGGAGCGATGATCAGTGCTACATCAAGCTGCTGCCCGGGGTAACTCCTGCCAGCATCGAGGCGCAGTTGGCCGACTTTACTAAAAAATACATCAACCCGGAAGAGGCGAGCCACATGAAACGTTGGCTTCAGCCGCTAAAGGATATCAATCACGACACGCGTGTTTCCAACTATCGCCAACGCACCGTGGGCAGGGAATCGATTTGGGCAATGGGAGCGATTATGATCTTCCTTCTTATCACCGGGTGTATCAATTTCATCAACCTTTCCACCGCCGTTGCTGTTCGTCGCTCGAAGGAAGTCGGGATACGGAAGGTGCTGGGAGGTCAGCGAACTCAATTGGTCTTTCAGTATCTGAGCGAAACGGCGGTCGTTACTCTCATCGCGATTGTATTGTCAGTTGGCCTGGCTGAACTGGCGCTGGTAAAGCTGAATGCCTTTCAGAAGCTTGACCTTCATATAGACCTTACGTCGCCAGGGTTCTGGGGATTCATAGTTACCATCTGGTTGGTGGTTAGCATTATTTCAGGATTGTATCCTTCTTTCCTTCTGTCTGGCTTCAGCCCGGCAATGGCCTTGAGAAACAAGATAACTAACCGTGGCTCGGGCGGATTCGCGCTGCGAAGAGGACTGGTGGTATTCCAGTTTGTGATTTCCCAGGTGCTCGTGATCGGCACGATTGTACTGCTTTCTCAGATGAACTACTTCAACAACAAGGATCTGGGGTTTTCGAAAGAAGCGGTGGTACTTGTTCCACTTCCGCAGCGCGATAACGTCACCGCGAAAACTGCGGTAAGGGCCGCGGTGCGAGACTTGCCCGGCGTGGAGAGCGTGAGTTTGTGCAATACACCGCCGTCAAGTGGAGCAGTAAGCGTTACTGATTTTAGAATGGACGGGCTCGAACGCACGGACAACGTAGCGCATGTAAAGATAGTGGACTGGGCATATCTGGATCTGTTTGATATCGATCTGGTCGCTGGCAGACCTTTTGACGACATAGACACAGCAAATGCATGGATCGTCAATGAGACGTTAGTCAAGTGGGTTGGCATGGAACCCGAAGAGATTCTGGGGCGCAACCTTACCATGTGGGAAAGAACACTTCCGGTGATTGGGGTGGTTCGCGACTTCCATACCATGTCGCTCGCCCGTACCATTGAGCCAACGGTGCTGATGAAAGATCCCCCCGGATACTGGCATCTTGCAGTGAAGGTCAAGCCTGGACAATTTAACACTACAATTGATGAGATCGAAAAGGTCTGGGCTACCCAGTATCCCGATTTCCTTTTCAGCTATGAGTTCCTTGAAGAAGAGATCGCGAACTTCTACCGAGACACGCATCGGCTTTCTGTATTGTTGATTCTATTCTCCTGCGTGGCAATTTTCATTAGCTGCCTGGGGTTATATGGCCTTGTTTCGTACATCGCAACGCGGAAAGAAAAGGAAATCGGTGTACGAAAAGCATTTGGCGCAAGTACGGCGCAAATCGCGTATATCTTTTCTCGTGAATTCCTCGTGCTGATTGTAATCGCATTTGTTGTTGCCGCTCCGGCATCAGGATTTGTTATGGAACAATGGCTTCAAAACTTTGCCTACCGCATTTCCCTGGAGTGGTTCATGTTCGCAGCAGGCATTGGAGTAACCTTGCTGGTTGCCGGCGCCGCCGTGGGCTATCGGTCATTGCGGGCGGCATTGGCACGCCCCGCGGACGTATTACGAAATGAATAAATGTATTAATGTGTTGGTGTGTTGATGTTGATGTTGAATTTCTCCCGACGTTCATAGTACAGGTAAAAAATTTGGGATGTCGTCGCAATCAAACGCTCAACTTACTCCAACGAACACCAGCACATCAACACCTCAACACATTAAAAGATGCTAAGGAACTATGTCATAATCGCTTTGCGAAATCTTCACCGGAATAGGTATTTCGCTGCAATAAACATCCTGGGTCTTGCTATCGGGCTGGGTTCGTGTATTCTCATCTTCTCCTATGTAAAGCACGAGCTGAGCTATGACAAAGACCATCCGCATGCGGACCGTACGTATCGCGTAAACCAGACGGCCATCTGGACACCGACAGGTGGAATCATGAGTTCAACGAGTCCTCCGCTGGCCTATACACTAAAGAGCGAATTCCCGGAGGTCGAGGATATTACGCGCATTAATACTCCTATGCCTCAGATCGTGCGATATGATGCTGGCGATGGAGAAGTTAAAGCATTTTATGAAACGGAAATCCTGGCGGCGGATTCGAACTTTTTTTCCTTCTTCAATTTCCCGCTGATCGAAGGAGATCCGGAGACGGCTCTTTACAGTGCAAACAAAGTCGTGCTGTCCGAAGAAGCGGCGCGCAAGTTCTTTGGCGACGAGCCCGCACTCGGAAAGACGCTGCTGATCGGTGACGACCGAATTCCAATCGAGGTAAGCGGCGTTACCGCCAAACAGCCAAAGAACGTTCATTTTCATTTCGATTACCTGGTCTCCATGTATACGAACCCGGCGATTCGCGAATTTGAATGGAGTTGGATATGGACGCAGGTGGTGACGTATGTCAGGTTAAAGCCGGGAACTGACGCGGCCGCTTTGGAGAAAAAATTTGAGCCGCTCGCAACACGCTATATTGCACCAACTTTTGCGCGGTTCGGTATCGCCTATGAAGACTTCATTCGTGATAAAGATGGCTGGAATTTCTACCTCCAGCCGCTCCGCGATGTGCATTTGTATTCTTTCCGCACGGGTAACCGGCTTGGACCGACAGGCGACATTCGCTATGTATACATTTTCACCGCCGTAGGGGTATTCGTGATGCTATTGGCCATCATCAATTTTGTGAACCTTTCGACTGCGCGCGCCGGAAGTCGCGGCAAAGAGATTGGAGTTAAGAAAGTATTGGGTGCTCGCCGCCATGCGATGGTTACACAATTCCAGATGGAGAGCATTGTCGTTACCCTTTTGGCTGGAGTGATAAGCCTCGGCATCGTTGAATTGCTGCGCCTGGCTGTAGCACGCGGACTGGGATTGGAGATTCCGTTCCTTTCAGTGTGGGGCGCCGATGCACTTTGGTTTTTCCCCTTACTTGTACTGGGTGTCGGAATGCTAGCCGGCGCGTACCCCGCGTTTTACCTGACGAACATGGAGCCCGTTAGGGTGCTGAAAGGCAAGACTGCTGGCCAGAGACGATCGCGTTTACGGAGTGCACTCGTCGTTGCCCAGTTTGCCATTGCAATCGGCTTCATTGTGGCGACTATCATCGTCTACCAACAACTTGACTACGTGAAGCGTGTCGACCTGGGCTTCAACCAGGAGAATGTTCTGGTCGTCAATCATGCAGACAAACTTGGCGAGCGCATCGACATTTTCAGAGAGAAGGCGGCTAACATGGACGGGGTAGTGAGCGCCTCGATTGCCATGGATGTACCGGGTAGTGTTCCACTGGAGGATATTTTCATGCGCGAGGGGAGTGACGAAAAGTATCCGGTTGCCCTCATGCAGATAGATGAGTATTTCGTGCAAACTCTGGACATGGAAATCGCAGCCGGAATGAGCTTCGCGGAAAATGATGAGTCGGACAAGAACAAATGCCTCATTAACGAAACTGCTGCACGGCTATTTGGGTGGGAACCCGAGGAAGCCATTGGTCAAACGATCATTTATGTGGGCGATGAGATGAGGCCGAAGGAAGTCAAGGGAGTAATACGGGATTTCCATTTTGAATCGCTGAGGGCAAATATCCCACCGGCAATCTTCTATCACAGTGATACGAAAACCTGGAACAACAACAGGATCGTTGCGTTAAAAATTACCGGGCAGTCGGTAAGCCGTCTCGTTGCAGACCTGCAGGAAATCTGGAACGACCTGATTCACGATGCGCCGTTTGAGTATACATTCCTTCGCGAGGAGTGGATACAGAAATACCAACAGGATGAGAAGTTGGGAGGGATGTTTACCCTTTTCACGTGCTTGTCACTGCTGATCGCCATGATCGGAATGGTTGGATTGGTCACGTACTCGGCTGAGCAACGCAGAAAGGAAATAGGCATCAGAAAGTCGTTGGGTGCTTCCGCTACCCAAATGGTGCTGTTGCTTAACGGCAACTTCACCAAACTGATCTTGATATCATTCGCGATTGCCATTCCCCTTTCATGGTACGCTATGCACCAATGGCTTGAACAGTTTACTTATAAAGTGGGCATTAGTCCCTGGGTTTACGGTATCGCTGGTGCAACAATAATTGTTCTTACATGGATTACCGTCGGTTATCAATCGATACGTGCCGCGTTGACAAATCCTGCGGAAGTACTGAAGGAAGAATGATGCTGATTTCGTAAGTTGCGAAATCAACATCTCTGCCTATGATTTGTAGATTGACGATTGTGCTGCTGGCCTTCATAGGCATTGTTCCTGCATTTTGCCAGGAGTTTACCGAATCCAATCTTCCCATTGTAATAATCGATACCCACGGCCAGGCTATCCTGGATGATCCCAAAATCATGGCCGACATGAAGATCATCAACAATGGGCCGGGGATGATCAATCACATCGGCGACGAACCCAACGACTACAACGGCAAGATTGGTATAGAAATACGCGGTTCGTCTTCGCAAATGTTCCCCAAAAAACAGTACGGTATCGAGTTGTGGGACGAAGAAGGGGAGGGCATAGATGCATCCATCCTGGGAATGCCTGAAGAGGAAGACTGGGTCCTTTTCGCGCCGTACAACGACAAGACCCTCATCCGCGATGCGCTCGCATATAAGCTCGGTCGCGATATGGGTCAATATGCTTCGCGGCAGCGTTTCTGCGAAGTGGTGCTGAACGGAGAATACATGGGATTGTTTGTGTTCTTTGAGAAAGTCAAGCGCGACAAAGCGCGTGTAGACATTGCCAAGCTGGACCCGGACGAGATCAGCGGTGATGACCTCACCGGCGGATACCTTTTCAAGATCGACAAGTTTACGGGCAGCGGCGGTGATGGCTGGACGTCCCGGCACCCTCCTTTGCATCGCGGTGGCAGCCAAACGATCTTTTTCCAATATGAAGATCCCGATCCGGAAGATATCGTGCCTCAGCAAAAGGCGTACATCAAGTCATTCATGGATCAGTTTGAAGACGTGCTTGCCGGCGAAAATTTCAATCATCCTGCAGAAGGGTATGCGAAGTACATCGACGTGGAATCATTCATCGATTACTTGCTGATCAATGAACTAACAAAGAACGTCGATGCTTACCGACTTAGCACATTCATGCACAAGCAGCGCGACTCGGATGGAGGAAAGCTTCGCATGGGACCAATCTGGGATTTTAACCTTGGATTTGGCAACGTCGACTACTGTATCATGGGTAACCCTGAGGGCTTTGTCACATCATTTAACTCGGTGTGCCCCGACGACTACTGGCTCATACCTTTCTGGTGGTCGCGCCTGCTTTCCGATCCTGCCTTCAGGAATAAGCTGAATGAAAGGTGGGATGAACTTCGTGCGGGACCATTTAAGACGGAGACTATTCACGCATATATTGATTCTCTTGTAACAGCGCTGGATGATGCGCAAAAGCGAAATTTTGAACGGTGGCCGGTGTTGGGAGAATACGTATGGCCTAACTATGTGGTGTTGGATACTTTCGAAGAGGAAGTCGACTGGCTCAAGGAATGGATAGCCGCACGCCTTCTGTGGCTTGATGATCACCTGCCAAAGATCGTTACCGCGGCCCCCGAAGGAGTGAGTTCCGTTAGCCCCCGCGTCTTTCCAAATCCTTTTCAGGAGCAACTGACGCTGGAATATACTGTTGAACGTCCCGGGGAAGTGACGATCGAACTCATGGATATGATTGGTCGCCGGGTAGCATTGTATTCACAAGGGTATCTTGAGCCTGGTCAATATCAACTCACGGTGGATACGTCGGATTACCCTTCCGGCATGTATCGCTTTGGGTTTGTGTTTAATGGCAGGGAACGCTTGGCCGCCAAGTTAGTGAAGCCCTGATCCATTTGTGTCTTGACGACACATGCTGCTGTTTCGTTGCCGCACATCCAATTCTTGTTAACTCTCCTAACGACGGTGCTTAACTTGCCGGCCGGTGTACATGCATCGATTAATCCCGAACCTATGAAACCGATACTGACATTTTTATTTACCGTGACGCTTGGTGTCGTCGCGGCCCAATCGCCCGTGGGCATTTTCAAGCACAGCAAGGATATTGGAAATCCCAAAAACAAGGGAAGCGCTACGTACGACGAAGTAACGCAAACCTACACGCTAACCGGATCAGGATACAACATCTGGTTTGAACGGGACGAGTTTCATTACGTGTATAACAAGATGGGTGGCAACTTCATCATAACCGCCAATTTTCAGTTCATCGGAAAGGGCACAGATCCACACAGAAAGATTGGTTTGATGATCCGTGAGTCGGACGACGAAAAGGCGGCGAGCATCAACGCGACGTTGCACGGTGACGGGTTGACTGTACTGCAGTGGCGTGAACTTCGTGGCGCATACATGCGCGATCCCGAAGATGAGATCTTCTCTCCGAAAAGCAACTACACCATCCTGCAACTTGAGCGCGCCGGCGAAGAAATCATCATGCGAGCTGCGCATCCGGGTGAGCCGCTTCAGGTGATCGGCTCGCATAAGATGACCGCATTTCGAGATTCTGTTCTTGTCGGCCTCTTCATTTCCTCTCATAATCCCGATGTCGTTGAGCAGGCTTTGGCCTGGAACGTCCGCATCGATAGGCCCGTGGCTGACGACTACAATCCGGGACGCCAAGGCTGGCTGGGATGCCGCCTCGAGACGATGAACGTATTTGACGGCAAGAGAAAGGTCATTTATGAAAAGGATGGTCGTTTCGAAGCGCCAAACTGGACTCCCGATGGGAAGTCACTCCTGATCAACATGGATGGCTTGCTGTATTCTATACCGGTGAATGGTGGACCACTCACGCAAATCAATACGGGGCCTGCTAATCGACTTAACAATGATCACGTCATTTCCTTTAATGGTAAACTGCTCGGCATCAGCAGCTCACACGAGACGAAGGGTTCCGCGATTTACGTGTTACCGATCACAGGAGGTGATCCTACACCTGTGGTAACCGAAACGCCATCATACCTCCATGGATGGGCTCCCAACAATCGCGAAGTGATTTACGTCGCAACACGACCGGACAACCCAACGTATGATATTTATCGAAAGGCGATCGACGGAAAAAGTCTGGAGGTGAGACTAACAAACACTGGTCTCGGCGAACATGTTGATGGTTGTGAATACTCTCCCGATGGCAAATACATTTACTACAACAGCAGCGAATCGGGTACCATGCAGATCTGGCGCATGAAACCTGACGGCACGGGCAAGGAGCAACTCACGTTCGACCAGTACAACAACTGGTTCCCTCACATTTCACCGGACAATAAATGGATTGTGTACATTTCGTTTCCACCGGAGATACCTGTCAACGATCACCCTTCCTACAAGCGTATCGAGTTGAAGCTAATGCCGGTATCCGGTGGCGCGCCGAGAACTATCGCCTATATGTATGGAGGTCAGGGGACTATTAATGTCCCATCATGGTCGCCGGATAGCAAGAGTATTGCGTTTGTGAGTAATAAGTGATGTGTTCACCCATCCCCACAACTTGAAGTGGTCAACGGTTCCTGAGCCTGTCGAAGGGCCAAGAATGTGTTGATGTGTTGATGTGCTCATGTGTTGATGTTATCTGTACCTAAAGGGTGGTGCTAAGAAGGAAAGATAGCAGGTTCATCGTGGGATAAGGCGCGTAGGGCCCCTTTAGGGGATTAAGGGGTGTGCGCGGGGAGGTGTTGATGTGTAGCCGTGAAGCAGGCCTGGGCCGCTTTACGGTTATAGTGTTGAAGTTGATCTTCTTTCACCCATCCCCACAACTTGAAGTGGTCAACGGTCCCTGAGCCTGTCGAAGGGCCAAGAATGTGTTGATGTGTTGATGTGCTCATGCGTTGATGTTGTCTGTACCTAAAGGGTTGTGCTAAGAAGGAAAGATAGCAGGTGCATCGTGGGATAGTGCGCGCGGGTCCCTTTAGGGGATTAAAGGGCGGTGGGAAAGAATGTGTTTAGGTGTTTACGTTGGACGCACGGCTGTGCGTCTACGTTCTTATATTGTATTGATAGTGACGCCATGACCATATCTGAATTCAAAGAACTCGCTTTATCTTTCCCAGGAACCGAGGAAGGTCCACACTTTGAAAGATTAGCTTACAAAGTAACGGGTAAGCGCATCTTTGCGAGTCTTCATGAGCCGACGGCGATGGCGAATGTTAAGCTGAGTCCCAAGGATCAGAAGGTCTTTTGTAAATACGACAAGACCGCAGTGTACCCCGTACCCAACAAATGGGGACTACAGGGATGGACTACGTTTGATTTGAAGAAGATACCGAGGGAGTTGATGCTGGATGCGTTGGAGACAGCGTACAAAGAGGTGTTTAAGAAATAAGTGCTGAAGTGTTGGAGTGTTGAAGTTGCGCGCTGATCCGATGGCGTGCCTGAATTTACATGGTTACCTCGATTAAGGGTGTTTGCGTGGTGGGGTCCTTCCATCAACACTTCAACACATCACCCCTCAGCCAACTGCCTCAAATCTACAGGCACTACTCTTGAAATTCCCTTTTCCACCATAGTGATTCCATAAATCACGTCGGTAGCCGTCATTGTGCGTTTGTTGTGCGTAACGATCACGAACTGGGAATCCTTGCTGAAGTGTCGGATGATGTTGTTGAACTTGTCGATGTTGGCGTCGTCGAGCGGCGCGTCCACTTCATCGAAGATACAGAACGGCGCGGGCTTGAGCAGGTACATTGAAAACAGCAGCGCTGTGGCAGTCAACGTTTTTTCACCACCGCTGAGCTGGTTGATGGTGAGTGGCCGCTTGCCTTTGGGCTTAGCGATGATATCGATCTCGGAGTCGAGTGGTGCATCGGGATTGACAAGACGGATGTCGCAGTCGTCCTCTTCATTAAACAGGGAGCGGAACACATTCTTGAAGTGTTCGCGCACCTGGTTGAAGGCATCCATGAAGGTCTGGCTGGCCGCGGTCTCGATCTCGCTGATTGTACTCATGAGCGATTCCTTCGCTTTCATGAGGTCTTCCTTTTGCGAGAGGATAAAGTCGTTGCGCTCCTTGATCTCCTGGTAAGCCTCCATCGCCATGGGGTTGATGGGGCCCATATTATCCAGGCGATCACGCATCTTTGCTACCTCGGCACGCAATTTTTCTTCGTCCGCCTCAATCGTTTCTTCACCTTCCGCCGGAGCTTGTTCGAGGAGTGTATCGAGGTCAACCTTAAACTCAACAGACAGGCGTTCCTTAACGGAGTTGAGTTCAAGCTTGTTTTCATTAAGCTCATTGTGCAGCTGCATCAGCACGGTGTCGATGTTTTCACGCCTATGCTGAATCTCACGCATCTCTTTTTCAAGGGTATCGATGTTGCCGCGTGCTTCGTAGTATGCCGTCTCCGCCTCATTGAGGCCTTTTTCCATTTCCTCTTTCTCAGCATACATCGCTACGAGCGTGTCATCACCCGTCTGCGTGCTCTCGATGATCTGGCGCGTCTCTTCTTCGTTCTTCCGAAGTTCTTCCACATTGGCTTCAATGCGTGCACCGCTTTGATCCATCGATTCCTGCTTGTAGGAAATCTCCTGCGTAATGCTCTTTATGCGGTTTTCCTGCTGGTGATACAGGATGTTCTGCTCGTTAAATGCGGCTGATTTATGACTTAAGAGTTCATTGTCGTTTGCCAGACGGTCCGTGATTGCCGCGAGTTTTGCTTCAGCCTCCTGCAATTCGTGCTGAGCGGCCGCAGCTTTCGGACGAAGTTCCTGTAGCTCGTTCGTCAGCAGGTCGATCTTCTCAAGCATGTCTTCGCGACGCAGGTCGGCGTTGCTGAGCATCTCCGAGAACTGTTCCCGCTTGGTGCGAACGGATACGTGTTCTTCTGTGATCTGGCGAATCGTATTCTGTAACTCCTCGATCTGCGCTCTCAGCCCATTATTGCGAAGCTTTTCGAGATCGCGCTGACGATCGAGAAGCGATTGCTTCACTTCCTCAAGCTTGGCGGAAAGGGTCTTGATTTCCTTTTCCAGCTTTTCAAGGTTTCGCGCACGACCGATTTTCTTTCCTTCAAAGAGTCCAACAGATCCACCGGAAATGCTGAACCGCTTGCGGATGACCTTACCGCTCTTTGTGATGAAGGTATTGACGTCGTCCTTGGGTATCGTCGTAATGTCGCCTTCATGAACGTACACCCGGTCGAGGATATACGCCATGAGCTTGCGATACTTCGGATCGAATTCTATGATTTCCGTTGCCGGGAATGCGTTATCGTACAGCGTCGTGCTCGATGGCTCAAATGAGTCAAAGGCGTCCAGGATAAAGAAGTGTGCCTTACCTTTCGAGGCATCGCTGAGGATATTGATCGCCTCGTAGGCTTCTGATTCGTGATCGACGATGTAATAGTTCAGCCAGGGTTCGAGATAGTTCTCGATGGCGATGCGGTACTCTTCCGGACAGGTAACGATGTCTGAAAGGAGAGGGGCTTTCTTGCTAACCTTCTTCCTTAAGAATTTGATCGCTTCCGGAAAGCCTTCCAGATTCTCGACAAGCGATTTGGTCAGGTTGTATTCGTTCTGTCGCGCATCCAGCTTACGGCCAGTCGACGTCATTTCTTCGCGAATGACTTCGATGGTCTTTTCCGTGTTGGCGATGCGTGCCAGGACCTCTTCCTCCTCCTTCTTGAGTGTCTCGATGCGAGCAGTATGGCGAGCCATCTCCTCTTCAAGGATTACGAGCTTCTTCTCGAATTCTGCGAGGCTGGCGTTTTGCTGGCTGCTGTCGCTTGTGGACTTCTCAAGTTCCTGCTTGAGAGAGGCAATTTGAATTTCGCGAATCTCTACGGCTTTGTTGAGCTCATAGCTGGCGTCTTGTCGCTCGCGTTGAAGCTGACGAATGCTATCCGCCTCCTGCTGAAGTTGCTGTGTCTTCAGCTTTTGTTCTTCGTATTCCTTTTGGAGGATATTACGCTTTTCGGCGATTTCTTCCAGGATCGTCAGGGCAGTGGCCTTCTCAGCCTCCAGACTCTCAATGCTGAATTTTGCCCTTTCGTTGCTCTTGCGATCCTGCTCGATCTGCTCGCGCAGACTTGCCGCGCGGTCACCCAGGTAACGCAGACGTTCGTTGCGGATTTGCTTTTCGTTTTCGTATTGCCGAATCCGGCCGACGAACTCGTTGATAGCCTTTTGCCGGGACGAAAGCGTTTTCTCGCGGTGAACAAGATCGGCCTTTGCGCTTTCGATTGCCGCCTCCTTTTCCGCAATAGCAGCGCTGAGCGCTACCTTCTGGTCGTTTTCACTCGCGATCCGCGCACTGATGTTATCAAAACGCTCGCGCTGCTTCTGCACCACAACGCGCGCGAGCAAAATGCTTTTCTGTTTATACTCTTCCTTTAACCGGTAATACGTTTCTGTCTGTTTAGCCTGCTTTTCCAGGCTCTTCATGTTCTTCTCGATCTCGAAGAGCAAGTCTTCCACGCGCTCGAGGTCTGCATCGGTATCCTCCAGCTTGCGCATGGTTTCTTTCTTTCTCTTCTTGAACTTTGAGATACCGGCCGCCTCTTCGAACAACATTCTGCGTGAATTGTCCTTGTCGTTCAGCAGGTCGTCCACCATACCAAGTTCGATGATGGCGTAGCTGTTGGAGGCGACACCGGTGTCGAGAAAGAGGTTTGTGATGTCCTTTAGGCGACAGGTTACGCCGTTGAGCAGGTACTCGCTTTCACCGGAGCGATACAGACGGCGTGTGATTGTGACCTGAGAGTATTCAGTAGGGAGGATGTTCTTGGTGTTGTTGATCGTCAGCGACACCTCAGCCATTTGCTGTGCGGGACGCTGGCTGGTGCCGTTAAAGATGACGTTTTCCATCTTTTCCGAGCGGAGCGCGCTGGTTTTTTGCTCGCCAAGAACCCAGCGTATCGAGTCGACTACGTTGGATTTGCCGCACCCGTTCGGTCCCACGATTCCGGTAATGCCCTCATCGAAATTGATCACTACCTTGTCCGCGAAACTCTTAAATCCCTTTATCTCCAGCTTGGCTAATTGCATTCTCTGTAGTGGTAGTAGTAAAAAACCAACCCCGGCTCGTGACGGATGAGGGGTCGGCAAAGATAAATCACTGCCTGGGTCAATTCAAAGAAAAATATCCGGCCCTGCCGTCGTCTGGCAAGCCCCATCCTCGTAATCATTGGAATAAAATTTTTTTGATAGCTTTGTCAAGCATGGATAGCTTTCAGTTCTGGCTTTACGTTATCGTCGCGATCATCTACCTGGTCAGCAAGGCCATGCAGAAAGACAAGCGTCGACAGCCGCCGACGCCAAAACGTCAGGACCCGGACGCCGGGCAAGAGACGGAACAACTGCCTCCATTGACGTTTGAGGAACTCCTTCGCGAGATCACCGAAGGAAAAAAGCGTAGAGCAGAGCCGCCTCAGCCCCCCAAGCCAGTACCACCACCCCCTGTTCAGAGTCCCGTGGTACAAGAGTATGTAGACTACGACGACGAGTTGGAAGAAGAGGAAAAAAGCCTCGAAAGGGTAGATTACGACAGGGAACGGGAGGCCCAAACCTTACAAGTATACGAACGCGCCAAGCGGGAAGTTGAGCTTAAATCTTCGCTGGGGACCCTCAAATCGGGGCTTCGGGGTATTGAATCAAGCCTTGGGACTACGACCCGGGGCAAGAAAAGGCATTGGCTGCTTCAGGAATATGTAAGAGAATTGAAAACGCCGTCGGGTTTTCGGAAGGCGGTTGTGATGAGCGAGATATTAAAACCCAAATTTTAGTGCAAAAAGTCGTTTTTTTGGTGTAATATTACTCGGATAGGGAACTGATTTTTTAAGCATGTTTAATTTTTTGAACTAAGAGGTCCATACCTGATCTTTGATTTTTGGAGCCTTAGGTTACTTATTTTTTAACAAGGTAATTCAATTGAGCCTGTGGATACTTTTTAATTCTCACTTGAAATGCAGCTTTCCAAACCCCTGATTCTTTTCGGCTTACTTCTGTGTTTGATTCCTGCGGTAGGCAACGCCCAGTGTGAACCGGCTGTTGAGGTAACGTTCCACCAGGTGTCGACCGACAGCTACACCGTTTTGCTTCGGTCTGAACAGGGGAGCCAGACTGTGGATGTGATGCTGCACGATCTGTACCTGGGCAAGGCTGTGCAATCGAAACGCGTGAGCCTTTCAGCACGCGAGACAGAAGTTTTTACGAATGTTAAACCATCACTTTACACAATTTATGTAAAGCGCGATGGATGTGATGAATACAGAAGCCTTGGTTCGGTTACGGGAATTAAAATTGGCCAATAATTATTGACATAAGATTTTTACATGACCCGGTTATTTTTTAAGCTCCTTGGATCCGGTTTAGCGATTGCCCTCGCGCTGGGCGTGGCGAAGCCCGCTTATGCGCAATGCCCGACGGTCGTGTCACAATCCCACACGAACGTCACCTGTTTTGGCTTCAACGACGGAACCATTACGGTCACGCTCTCAACCGATGTCGATAATTTTGAGCTCTTCGACAACTTCCTTGGAAGTTTCGTCACCATCTCCGTCACGGAAAATCAAACGCCGAACAGCGTAACGTACACGAACGTTTACCCTTCATCTTTCCAGGTTGTCGCCTTTAAATCTGGATGCCCTGCGCTACAGATATCCGATGGCCCCGGGGGAATTGAAATCACGGAACCCGCACAGCTGGCTGTGACGGTTGATGCAATTGACCCTGACTGTGACACATCGATAGGCTCCGGTACCGGAACTATTAATATTACGGTATCAGGGGGTACCGCACCGTACTCCTTTCTTTGGTCTGATGGAGCGACATCCGAAGACCGAACCACCCTTGATGCAGGAAATTATCACGTAGACATTACCGACGCGAACGGCTGTGTTATCGGCACCGATGCGGTTGTGCCGGTCATTACGCAGGCCAACGCGGGCCCGGATCAGAATATCTGCGCAGACAATACCGTTCTTGCCGCCAATAACCCTGGCGTTGGTGAAATAGGAACGTGGACGATGGTTACGCCGCAGGGTACAATTGCGATTCAGAACCCCAACTCGCCAACCACCACCGTTGGCAATATTCCAGAAGGTGTCCACGTGTTTCGCTGGACCATTACCGACGCTGGAGGCACCTGCCCGGGGACGTTCAGCGACGTGACGATCACCCGCTTTCAATCCGCTTCCGTTGATGCAGGCGCGCCAATCACTATTTGCGCTGGATCCTCGGCTAACCTCGCGGGTACCATCGGAGGCTCTGCAACGAGCGCCGTCTGGACAACCGCAGGTGATGGAACGTTCAACAATGCTTCTCTCCTGAATGCCGTTTACACACCGGGTGACGGTGATATCGCGGCGGGTTCTGTCGTGCTGACGCTGACGACTAACGATCCCCTCGGGCCTTGCGGACCGATGAGCGACAACGTAACGATTACCATCAACGCTGTTGCTACCGTAGATGCCGGACCGGACCTTACCATATGCGAAGGAGAAACAGCCACCATGGCGGCGACCTTCGGCGGTGTGGCCACGGGCGTTACCTGGAGTACTTCAGGGACTGGCACATTCGATGATATTACGAACCCCAATGCTGTATAC
>QGUY01000332.1 GCA_003242315.1 Bacteroidota bacterium | reverse complement strand
TACCACCTTTTTTTTGGTGGGCAGGGTAAATGTTTATAAGCAGTACCTTCAGCAGGCGTGAAAGATCACGTGTGCCAAACCAGGCATCAACATCAGGGATTTCCTTTTGTAAATCGTCCTTATACCGCTGGGAGAGGCATCCCGTAACGTATACCTTGTCGACAATACCCTCTGCCTTGGCGTCGACGTATCGGAGGATGGTGTCGATTGACTCCTGCTTTGCGCTCTCAATAAAGCCACAGGTATTGATTACAACCACGCTGGCGTCGTCGCGGGGGGATTCATGGACGGCATCAATACCGCTTCCCCGCAGCTGGGTTAGCAGTTCCTCTGAATCTACCTGGTTCTTTGAACACCCCAGCGTCACAATGTTTACCCGTGCTTTTCCGTTGCCCTTCGTTCTCATTTGGTTCCTTGCCCGGAAAGCCGTTTATTTTGGCAGTTTCGGGGAGGCAAAGGTACTCATAATTTATCTTTGCCCCGGCGTTTCAGAATGATCAGAAAGGTAGCCCTCTATTCGGTCTTTGCCCTTTTGGCACTTTCATGCCTGGAAGAGCCGGATTGCTACAACCTGAATAACAACCTTATCGGCATCTCATTCCGCAAAATGGCGGACAACAAGAGCGATACAGTAAGGCTGATCGGCATCACGCTGAATGGCTCGGACAGCGTTTTTCACTCATTTAAACTCGCTACAGGCGTGGGATTGCCGGTGGACGTCCTCGGCAGTGAAGAGGTGATTACGTTCTACTTTGATGACATCAATGGGCCTGTCCAGCGCACGTTGAGAACGACGTACACATCCAGGGTGCAATTCGTATCGGAGGACTGTGGTGAGCGATTCATAGTATCCAACCTGCGGCTGGAGGATCACGACTTTGATTCGGTACGATTGGTAAATGATCAACCCGGGAAGCAGGAAACCACAAACTTCATTGTCTATCGCTGTCCGATAACTGATCGCATGAAGATCAGCTTTCGTCAACTTGGTACGACCGATAGCATCGGCGCACCCATGGATGTGTTTCTCGATGGTATCACCTCCGATTTTTCTCCCGGAGTATTGTACCCAGACGACACAGCCAGCAGTTTCATTCTTCCCCTGAACCCGGAATCAACATCGGTAGCATACAATTTTGATTTTAAAGAAGGCTCCGGAGACCTGGTGGTTGATTACCGCACCACAACGACAACGCGGTATGGCGTATGCGGAAGCCAAACCTTTTTTGCTGGACTCACGGCATCGTCGGGCACTTTTGACAAAGTACTTGTCGTTCGTGATTCCATACGCGATCCGGCAATCACTAATGTGTTAGTGCAACGTTGCCCGGAAACGAATTTGATCAGGATAGATTTCAGAGATCAACCCGGCGATGATGGACAACGAGTTGCGGTTGAATTGGATGGGATCACGACCGATTATTCACCGGAAGTATTGTACGCGGATACGGCAGTCAATTCCGTGATCCTCCCACTTAATGACCAGGCCGACGTGACGAGATTTACATTCGAATTTGAATCTGGCTCTGTGGACCTTGAGGTCGGATACACGCGTACTCCCGTCGTACTCCATAAGGCCTGCTCGCGTTTTACAATTTCCGGATTGAACATTGTCTCCTCCGGCTTTGCCACAGACCCGGAGGTGATTGAAGACGAGACTTCATTTCCCGTAAACACAACGAACCTTGCGATCTTTATTCCTGACTAGCATACTGTTGTTCTGCGTGGGCCTCACCGCGAACGCCCAGGAAGAAAAGCAACGGGATTCCGTTACTGTACGGGACTTCATTCCCAGGGGAATTCGCGTGGGCGCTGATGTTGTGTCACTAATACGCAGCCGATACGACGACAGCTTTACCGGTTGGGAGATGAACGCCGAACTCGAGGTCCACCGCTACTTCCTCGCTTTCGAGATGGGAAACTGGCAGCTTGATCTCACCTCGGATGACAGTGACTACGCTAACCGGGGCACGTACTTCAGGATTGGTGCTGACGTAAACTTCACTCCACGCAATCCACAGGGAAACATCCTCTTCCTTGGCGCACGATACGGCAGGTCGATATTTTCTGAATCACTTACTACTATGGTGATGGACCCGGTATGGGGGGATCAGGAAGTTCAGTATAACACTGATGATGCGAGCGGTCGATGGTTTGAAGTTACCGGTGGTCTGCGCGTGAGGTTGTGGAAGGTGGTGTGGCTTGGCTACACGGCGCGTTTCAAATTTGGCCTCGGCACTAAAGGAACGGGAGAAATGGAACCGCACGATGTCCCGGGATACGGAACGAATGATAAAGATTCGACCTGGGGATTTAGTTACCTGGTAATGATAAAAATACCGCTGAGGAAATAAACGGCCTTCGACAAGCTCAGGCACCAGCCTTCGACAGGCTCAGGAACCAGCCTTCGACAAGCTCAGGGGATCACAATCAGCTAAGCAAATTCCTTCAGTTAAGCAACCGGACACTGAGCCAGTCGAAAGGGTCGTTTACCGGTTACTGAACAGAGATTCAACAAACGCCATCTTGTCGAATACCTGCAAATCATCCACTTTTTCGCCAACACCAATGTATTTGACGGGAATCTTGAATTCATCGGAGATGCCGATGACTACACCTCCTTTGGCAGTGCCGTCGAGTTTGGTGATGGCGAGGGCTGTAACGTCTGTGGCCTTTGTAAACTCGCGGGCTTGTACAACCGCATTCTGGCCTGTACTTCCGTCGAGCACGAGCAGCACTTCGTGAGGTGCCTCAGGAATGACCTTTTGCATCACGCGCCGAATCTTCGACAGCTCCTGCATCAGATTTACTTTGGTATGCAGGCGGCCGGCTGTATCGATAATGGCTATGTCGGCGTTTTGATCGACAGCGGCTTTAACGGTATCATAAGCAACGGCAGATGGATCGGTGTTCATACCTCGTGAAACGACCGGCACGCTCACGCGTTCGCCCCACAATTTGAGTTGATCAACAGCCGCGGCGCGAAACGTATCAGCCGCCCCAAGAATGACCGACTTGCCCATCTTGCTGAACTGCGCCGCCAGCTTTCCGATGGTTGTGGTCTTGCCAACACCGTTGACGCCAACCACCATGATGACATAGGGTTTTACGCCTTCGGGAATTACGATGCCGTTCGCGTCTGAGGTATTATTTTCCGCCAGCAGCGCCGCAGTTTCCTCTTTCAGGATGCGGTCGAGTTCGGCGGTTCCCAGGTATTTGTCGCGCGCAACGCGCTTCTGGATGCGTTCAATGATTTTTAGTGTCGTTTCCACGCCTACATCGCTGGAGACGAGAACTTCTTCGAGATTGTCGAGTACCTCATCATCTACGGTGGACTTGCCCGCGATGGCTTTACCGAGACGGGAGAAGAAACTCTGCTTGGATTTATCCAGACCTTTGTCGAGCTGTTCCTTCTTTTCTCTTGAAAACAGATTTCCCAGAAAAGACATGAGGTACGATTAAGTGAGCTTCAGTTGTACGGCCGGGCAAAAAAACAAGAAGTCCCGTCAGGGACTTCACAGCAAAGCGATTTTCTTTAAGGAATTACTTTTTTGCGAGCGTCTCTTTAACGAGTTCCGCAGGCACAATTTCTTCCCTGAACGTATAGGCGCCGGTCTTTTCCGAACGGACTGCGCGGATCACTTTCGCGTAGTTCTTTCCGTCAATCTTCTTCAGCGACGCAACAACTTTCTTAGCCATGGTATATCGTCAGTAAAGTGTGAAACCTTATTTGATCTCCTTGTGGATCGTATACCGTTTGAGGATCGGGTTGTATTTCCTCAACTCAAGCCTTTCGGTGGTATTCTTCCGGTTTTTCGTGTGGTGTTCCGGCCTCACCCGGGGATTACC
>QGUY01000331.1 GCA_003242315.1 Bacteroidota bacterium | reverse complement strand
CGACATAGGAGGATATTCCAGCCGACCCGGCGCTGACGACATCAGCGAGGAATAGGAATTGCGCCGCGTGCTCCCGGCCGTACGAGCTGTGATGAAGGCTTTTCCGGATGCGATGGTCGCCATTGATACATTCCGCAGCGGTGTAGCCGCGGCAGCGGTGGATGCCGGTGCCTCTTTGGTGAACGACATTTCGGCGGGCTCGCTCGATCCCCACATGGCCGCTACCGTCGCCCGCCTGGGTGTTCCCTATATCGCAATGCACATGCGGGGTACGCCCAAAACGATGAACACGCTGACCGACTACGACGACCTCATCGGTGAGATTATCCGGTACTTCCATGAGAAGATCGCCTCATTCCACGGACTTGGGATCCGGGACATCATCATCGATCCCGGATTTGGCTTTGCCAAAACCGTGGATCAAAACTTTAAGCTGCTCGCGCGTCTTGCCGACCTGCGCATATTGGGCAAACCCATACTGGCAGGTCTTTCGCGAAAGTCGATGATCTGGCGCACACTCATGACCTCACCGGATAATGCGCTAAATGGTACGACCTGTCTGAATACCGTGGCGCTCCTCAACGGCGCATCCATACTACGCGTTCATGATGTGAGGGAGGCAGTGGACACCATTACACTTGTCAGTCGTTTGCAGAACCGCTGATGATATTTTACAAGGTTGCGCTCCATTCATCGGGGTCCGTTGCCCATGAATTGGTACATTTGTAAAGGCGCATGGTATTCCTGTTCAAAATCGGATTCCTCGAAATTACCTGGGTCGACTTCATTGACGTCGGGCTGGTTAGTGTATTACTGTACCAAATCTACAAGCTGATCCGCGGCAGCATAGCCGTCAATATCTTTCTTGGACTGCTGGCGCTATACCTCGTGTACCTCATGGTGAATGCAGCCCAAATGGAACTGCTGAGCACCATCCTCGGGCAATTCATGGGCGTTGGATTTATCGCAATGATCGTGTTGTTCCAGCCCGAGATTCGAAAATTCCTTCTTGTACTCGGGCGCAGCACGGAGTTTCGCGAGAACTTCCTTAAAACTGTATCACACTGGCGGCACGGCCATGTCAGCGACTTCGACGTAAGCCAGGTCATAGACGCGGTTAAATCATTCAAGGCCACCCGCACGGGAGCGCTGATTGTATTTACCCGCGATTCTGAGCTGAAGTTCTACGCCCAGACGGGCGACCTGCTCGATGCAGAGGTCAATAAACGACTGCTGATTTCCATCTTCAACAAGACCAGTCCCCTGCACGATGGCGCCGTCATCATATATAAAGGAAGGATCAAGGCGGCGCGCTGCGTGCTGCCGGTGAGCGAAAACGATCACCTCCCTGCCGACTTCGGCCTGCGGCACCGGGCCGCGGTGGGTATGTCTGAAAATACGGATACCCTGGTGCTGGCCGTCTCCGAGGAAACCGGACGTCTCATCCTCGCACGGAATGGAAAATATCTTCGGTCGCTTTCCCTAAGCCAGACTGAAGAAAAGATTCTCCAATACCTTAACTACACCGAGCCCTCAAATTGGGAGGAGATTGTTCCGGAGGAACTTGTCGCGGATTAGTTTAGACGCAGACGCAGTTGCAGAGGCAAGGAAAAAGGCAGAGCGGGGCAGGAGCAATAACGCTGTCACTATTGGCGTTGTAAGGGGAACGGAAGCGCTAAGAATCGTGTATAGTATTATAAGAAACGATGTGTTAGCTTTGTATAGAACGAACCCGGGTTTGAAATGGTAGAAGCCAGTCCTTTCAAATTCTATTTTGCAAAATACTTTTTCCTGGTGTTCGGCCTGTTACAATGGCTCGTGGCTGTGCTGATTTTCTTCCGACTTGACGGCACGCCGCGTGGCATTTTCGGGACGATGGTATTCTTCACCATTGGGTTGATTCTGATCTTCATCTATGTGGTGTTCAGCGACAAGGTTAAGAGGGTCGCCATCGGGAAGAACAAGATCGTCATCATGGAAGGTAAGCGGAACTACCGCTTCGAATGGCCCGAAGTCAAGTCGCTCAAACTCATACCCGTCTTCCACCTGTACAAATTGAAACTCAAAGGCAGAAAGCGACCGATCTACTTTTTCCCCGCGAAGAAAATAGACCCCGCGTTCGGATTGCTCGCGAAGGATACCTCCCGAATGGGGACGATCGTAAAAAAGAGAAAGAAGCGGTTCAAGATTAAGTGACCGACTTCGCGCGAAGTACACCTAACTCCCGGCCGACTTTTTTGAACGCTTCAACAGCTGCCTCCATGTGCTCCATCTCGTGAGCAGCGGACAACTGGACGCGGATGCGTGCCTGTCCCTGCGGCACCACAGGATAAAAGAAACCTATAACGTAAATACCCTCGTCAAGCAGACGGGCAGCAAACTCCTGGGCAAGCCGGGCCTCGTAAAGCATGATAGGCACGATCGGATGATTCCCTGGCTTGACATCAAAGCCCGCATCAGCGATTGCCTTGCGGAACCAGGCAGTATTTCGTTCCAGCTTATCGCGCAATGCTGTCGTCTCCGACAGAATATCAAACACCTTGATAGACGCACCTGCAATCGCAGGCGCCAGCGTATTGGAGAACAGATAAGGACGGGAGCGCTGCCGAAGCATTTCAATGATCTCCTTTCGTCCACTCGTGAATCCTCCCGAAGCACCGCCGAGGGCTTTGCCCAGGGTACCGGTAATGATGTCTACGCGATGCATTACTCCGCAGTACTCAGGTACACCGCGACCCGTTTTTCCGATGAAACCCGTAGCATGGCTTTCATCGGTCATCACCAGTGCCTCATAAGCATCCGCGAGATCGCAGATCTTGTCGAGCTGCGCGATTGTACCATCCATCGAGAACGCACCGTCTGTCACGATGATCATTTGCTCGGCGCCCGCTGCACGAGCTTCCTTCAGCTTCGCTTCCAGCGACTCCATTGAGTTGTGATCGTAACGGTACCGCTTCGCCTTACACAATCGTATGCCGTCTATCACGGATGCATGATTGAGTGCGTCGGAGATAATAGCGTCCCTCTCACCAAACAAAGGTTCGAATACACCTCCGTTGGCATCGAAGGCCGCGGCGTAAAGAATCGTGTCGTCCGTTCCGAGAAATTCTGATATGCGCCGTTCGAGTGTTTTATGAAGGTCTTGCGTACCACAAATGAACCGTACCGACGACAAGCCATATCCATGCGTGTCGATAGCCTCTTTTGCCGCGGCGATGACTCGCGGATCAGACGAGAGGCCCAGGTAATTGTTCGCACAAAAGTTGATTACTTCTCTTCCGCCCGTGCGGATTACCGCTCCTTGTGGCGAAGTGATCACGCGTTCTTCCTTGTATAGTCCCGCCTCGCGGATCGCTGCAAGTTCTTTGACGAGGACAGGTTTCAGCTTGTCGTACATAGCCTACATCTTCGGTTTGGGTCTGACAATAGGACGAGCCGCGGGCTTCGCCGCCGGTTTCGCCGCGGCTTGCCCGGTATCAGCTGGAGTCATGGGGGCCTCCGACGCCTTGAGGTGATATTTTCTTCGGACAGCGTTGATCAGGTATAGCTTCTGAGCCGTAAAACTCGCCGGATGCTGCTGCGCAAAATCGCGCTCCCAAGATGACCAGAGTTCGGGATCGCCGGCGCGAAATAGCGCGGGGTCGATCTTCTTCCCTACTAAATATTCTTCAAAACTCATGGTCGACAAAGTTAGCGATCGCTGACAATCATTGCCTAACAAGTGATAGGTAAATGACAAATTTATTTAATTTGGCCCCGAAAACGTTGAATTGCATTTGAAGAAGCCAACCATATTGGTCATAGGAGCAGGGGGCCAGCTGGGCTCCGAACTCACACAGGGACTCCGCGAC
>QGUY01000059.1 GCA_003242315.1 Bacteroidota bacterium | reverse complement strand
CGTCTTTCGCGCGAATGAAATCCTTCGTTTCCTTGAACAGGATAAACACAAGAACAAAGGCCCCGTCACCCTCGAAAAGTTGCCACCTCCTACCCCGCAGCTAAGCCTCTTTGAACCTGATCCGCGGTTCAAGAGTATTCAGGAGCTTCTGAGTAAAATTGACATCAACACGATTAGCCCCGTGGAGGCGTTGTTGAAGTTGAATGAAGTGATTGCGATCTTGAAGGAGTGAGTGTTGACGTGTTAATGTGTTGATGTGTTGGAGTTGGGCCGTATGGGTGTAGGTGACCGCTAACCTGCGCGAAGAAACGACACCCACACTTCGAGGCGATTCAACTTCAGCACATCAACACATCAGCACATCAACACATCAACACGTCAATACATTCTCAAGCCGCCCTTTTAACCGTCTGCGGTCGAATCTCCTGCGAACGTGTCAAACTGATGACACCGATTTTGTGGAGCAGTTTGATCACCAAATATGTCGGGTCGATTTCATGCCACCGGATGCCTCCGAAATTGGCGCGTGAGCCGTTCTTGTGGTGATTGTTGTGATAGCTTTCACCCATCATGAGGAAGTCGACAGGCAGGAAGTTCTTGGACGTATCGCCCACTTCGAAGTTCCTGTAGCCATACTTGTGCGCAAACCAGTTGATGATGGCGCCGTGAATGGGACTCATTAAGAATTGAATCGGGAGAAGCAGCCACAACCACCATTGTGTAGCGAATGCCGCATAAATGGCGACATACACAACCCCCCACATGATCCGTGATGGCCAGGAGCTCGCAAAGCGATCGAACGCATCCCAACGGGGAACTCCGCGAGTGAAGCGCTCGTCAACGATCATCTGGTTCTTGCAGATGGCGGAATAGATCGTCTTAGTCTTCCACATCATGTTCCAGATCGTCTCGTCGTACTTCGGGGAGTGAGGATCGTTCTCTGTGTCGGCAAACGCGTGGTGCATTCGGTGCATTACACCGTAGCCGTAGGCGTTGAGGTAGTTGGACCCCTGGAATATCCAGGTCAATACAAAGAAGACCTTTTCCGTGAACTTGCTCATGGTAAAAGCGCCATGGGCCGCATATCGATGGAGGAAAAAGGTTTGAAAGAAGAGGGAGAGGTACCAGTGGCACACAAAGAAGGCCAGGATAACAATCATTAGGTTTACGTTTAAGAGTTTTCTGTAATCAAAATAGTGGCCTATACAGGCCTTATACTGTAAGACAACACAGGTGAAGGCCTGTGACAAAAAGTGATGAAATTATTTTTTGGAGGGGACGTCGGACTTCAGAACAGTCAGTAGTTCGTCGGTTTGACCCAGGTTGCACGCCTTGCGAAAAGCAGCCGAAAAGGCGCTCATGTCGGGGAATTCGGCCCGGATACGCAATGATTCCTTATTCAGTTTGCTTTTGGCGCGCGAAAAGAGCTGGCGCAGGTGATCTTTCTTCTTGTCCAGGGTCTCCTGCAGCGTTTCATAATCGAAGCCAAATACCTCCTTAAGGACGAAAACAGCGCGTTCCAGGGGCTCCAACTTGTGTTGCAGCGTCTTAAAGGCCTCCTGGATGTTAGCCTCAAGGTCGAGGTGAGAGAAGTTCGACTCTTTGAATCGACCCAGGATTTCGGCAAGATTTACCTGGCTCAACTGGCTGAAAAAGTCCTCCTTCTTGCGTTGCAGCGCTTTCAGGTGGTTTCGGCAGTTGTTTATAACAGACTGGATAAGGTACGCCTTGAGGTTGACGATCTTCCCCGGTTTCACGGTCAGGAACCTCAAAAAGGTCTCCTGTACAATATCCTCCGCGTCTTCCTTGCACCGCACGAGATTATAGGCAATGGATTGGAGGAGGGGTTGATAGAGGGCAATCGTCTGAGTATGTGACATGAGACAGCAAAGTAACATCATTATTGCGAGATTATCATCATCGCAGTCGTCAACATGGGCAATATGTGTGCCTAAATGCCTTGTGTGGCGTTCTTGTACACGTAGGGGAAGTACCGGATCATGCTGACCGCATGCCTGCTCACCAGGTCGGGGCCCGCGTACTGATCGACATGGCGTCCCAGGAACAGCAAAAACCGGCTTGGCTTTACCATCGCGATGTCTTCTGCCATGTGGCGGATCTTATGACGTGGCATGATAGCAATAAAGCCCGCCGACAGTGCAGTGGGCAACAACATGTTGGATCCGTGTATACCGATGACAATATGCGACCGTGCGTAGAGCTGACACCACGTTGTTTCATCGGTGAGCGTAGGCTCGCGTTTTCGTCGATCGTGAATAAAAGCTGGCAGTTTGCCCGTGGCGCCCAGACCTGCAGCAAACAACTCAGCGTTGGGTAATGCGCGAAGAATCTTCCGCGCGGTCCGCACCACTCGACGATTCTGCATCCAAACAAACAAGGACCGGCTGAGTTTAAACTTCGTGGCAACAAGAAAGAGAAAGTATTCAAGGCGCGTCGGTTGCCATAATCGATCTTCTCTCAATACAAAGGTGATCGTCGGTTTGAGGCTGCTGAATCGTGAGAGATCGAATGGTTCCGTACGGTGCAACTTTTTCAGGTCGATCGTTTCAAGATCGAGGTGAGTGTAAGCTTTGCTCAGCCAAACGTTCGTGAGAGACTCCATGCGACTTTTTATCTCCGTATCGAGGTTGGCGATACCACGACGGAGTTCTTTCAACGGTACGTCGAACACCCAGACCTCCGGTACATCGTCGGGAACAAGCCAGGCAAGAGCGCGCGGCACCAAAACGATGAGGTGTACGTCCGGATGCTTTCTTCTCAGCACGACGGCGTTCCACATTTTCGTAAAGACATGACCATACACGTTGTCCAGGCAGTTGAGGATGATTGCATCTTCTGCTGTGCTTTGTCCCTTCTTTGTGATGGATGCCGTGACGGCTGTTTCCCTGAAAAGGGATTCAAGAAGGGGTTCGATCAACCAGCTGATGGCGGACTGTTCACAATTGAGATGCGATCCTTGTTCGGTGAATGTGGCGGGATAGAGCATATCGTGTCCCGTTGGAAGGGTAGTGTAGAATGGTTGTCCACACTGTAAGCAGGTGTGCTTTGCTACAATGTGTATGCCTTGAAATATGAACTCGCCGTGTGACGATTGTTCAGTACCGCAAAGAGGGCATGTGACGTCGGTGCCGCCCCAGGGTTTAAGCGGAATGAGGTCCTCATGGGAGGCTACCATTTTCGAATTCCCCATTTGTTGAGAAAATATACGATAAGGGTTTTGTATCGCCGCCAGGTTGTACGAGGTTGTTCGAGAAGGACGTAGGGCACGTCCGGATTAAACATCAGTGCGGCGTACGATACATTGGAAAATGTGAGGATTAGTTTGTCGCACGCCGCCAGGCAGAGGCAGTCAGTGAGTACTTCCGTACCGAGTTCACGACGCGTTTGTATGCGTCGGTCGCGGTGTAATGACAGAGCGCCGTCGGAACGCGTGACGTTGTTGACCCTGAGTTTATCGCCGTAACGACTGCGAAAAGCTTGCACTACGTTCGCATCGTCTGTGGCGAGAAACAAAGTGTCATATCGACTGATGTGCTTGTCTATCACACGAAAGTACCTTGTGAGGGGCACGGGTGGTATCTCTACCGAATGATCGGTGCGCCGGACGTGGACGCCCAGAGTTTTTCCCTGAATGACCGATGCCTTGGCGTGACTAATCCGGGCGAGAACACTGTCGTGGAATTTCAACTGACGGACGTGCTGATTCATTTCCCGCAGATGGCTCCGATCCCAGATGAGTAAGGGATAATTTTCATGAAACAGATTTATTGTGGAGGTGTAATGAGTTGGGATGAATGGGACAGGTTGTTCGAAATAGTAATTCCATATGTTGTCGGATTCGTTTTCTGAGTAGCAATAGGTAAGGTTGGAGAAGCCGACGTGATAGGGAATGTTATGCCGGGCAGCGAAATCGATACCGTAAATGGATTGAATAAATAGGGAGAAGAATCCACGCTCACATTGATTGTCTTTTCGTTCGCAGGTACATCCTTCCACACCACAGCAGATGACGTAAATGTCGCTGTTGGAGAGTTCCTTCGCCCGGGATGTCGGTACTATGCTTCGCTTGACTCTCGCCATCGTGGATGAACGGATGAAATGGCTGCTGAAGACATTTGGTTAATTGAGACTCACGATTGTTAGCCTCGTCCACTACAAGAAACAATATCGAATTGATCGCACCATTTGGCGCTGTTGGTGGTTATTGAAACTACATACTGTCAAAACTAATCACTTTTCTGCCTATTTTTGTGATGTCATTGAAATGCGCAAGCTGGAGGTGACATATGAATCGGATTATTTTGGATGAACACACAAACAATCGAACTACCCAAGAGAAGAAAACCTAAGCTAAAACAAGAGCTTGCGTTTATTGCTGTCCATCTACTGCCTCTCGGAGCATTGTATACCGGAGCGACAACATTCGACTGGATCGTTTGCGGTGTCTTGTACTTTGTCCGCATGTTTTGGGTGACGGGCGGGTATCATCGTTATTTCGCGCATAAGTCGTATTCCACATCGCGGTGGTTTCAATTCGTCATCGCGTTCATGGCGCAGACCTCGGCGCAGAAGGGTGCGTTGTGGTGGGCGTCACATCACCGGCATCATCATCGTCACAGCGATACCCCGGCTGATCCCCATTCAATGAAGTTGTATGGCTTTTGGTATTCGCACGTGGGTTGGATCGTGGGGCCCGACTTTAAGGAGACCGATTACAAGATCATTGCCGACTATGCGAAGTACCCCGAGTTGGTTTGGTTGAACAAGAACTATCTCGTACCGCCGCTGGTGCTGGCCGTCGTGGTTACAGCCCTGGGTGGTATTGTCAACGGGGGCAGTCTGGCGGCCATGTTTACCTCGGCCGGGTTCTCGACCCTCTTCGTTGGCTTTTTCCTGAGCACGGTGATCCTGTATCATGCCACCTTCTCGATCAATTCGATCATGCACAAATTTGGTACCCAGCGGTATGAGTCTAACGATGAGAGCCGTAACAGCCTGTGGCTGGCGTTGCTGACGCTGGGGGAAGGGTGGCATAATAACCACCATTATTATGAGGTGTCGGCGCGGCAGGGCTTTTTCTGGTGGGAGATTGATATTACCTATTATATTCTTAAGTGCCTGGCGGCGGTGGGCCTGATCTGGGATTTGAAGAAAGTGCCGAAACACATTCAATACTCGAAGAACAAGGCGCATGCCCGGGAGCTTCGCCGGGAAATGGAAGAGTTGAAAAGGTCGGCCTAGGCCGGTGGGGTGCCCGCGGGAACCAGAAACCCGCCTGGGGCGTTTAAAATCCCCAAGAAAAGTTTATTTTCACGCGAAAATTTTTCGAATCTGTTATTAATTTGGCACCCCCGAATTGCTGGAGGCAGTCGGGGTAGTTAAATGCGGGAGTAGCTCAGTTGGTAGAGCACGACCTTGCCAAGGTCGGGGTCGCGAGTTCGAGTCTCGTTTCCCGCTCGGTCGAACCCCTTTCCGCTGGCCGGCGGAGAGGGGTTTTGGTTTTTAGGGGGGACTGGCTGAGCCTTGAGCGTATCCGTGCTGGGTGTTTTAGGTGATGCCCGTTTTGACCTCGTACATTCGTCCCGACTCACTCGCGTTCGTCGGGACTCGACCCGACTGCGTCAGGTCTCGCTACGCTCGCCCGGATGGTGGAATTGGTAGACACGCAGGACTTAAAATCCTGTGCTGGTTAAACAGCGTGCGGGTTCAACTCCCGCTCCGGGTACAAAAACAGAGCGAGTGTGAGTGTGAGAGTGAAGAGAAAGGAGACCCACGAACATACTCGCTCTGTTTCTTCTTCGCTCCCGCACTCATACTCACACTGTCCCTCGTTAGGTTGGGGAAAATCCAAAGTTACCTACAAGGGGCTTCGACAGGCTCAGCCTCCGTTAAACGCCAACCTTGAGAAAGGAGCATTACCGGACCCTGAGCCCGTCGAAGGGTCCTCGGGAATCTCCAAGGTTGTCCCGGTCCCTGAGCCTGTCGAAGGGCTGCGTCTGCAACTATTTCTTCTCCGCACAATTAAACATCCAATGCACCCCAAACTTATCCGTACAGCTTCCAAAGTAATCTCCCCAGAACATGTCCTGAAGTTCCATGGTGACCTGGCCTCCCTCCGAGAGCGCTTTGAAGAGGCGTTCAGTCTCTTTGCGGGTGTCCGGCTGAAGGTTGATGTGGACGTTATTACCCTTCACCACCTTGATTCCATGAGACTCCGGCACGTCTGTTCCCATTAAAACGTGCCCGCCCAGGATCTTTAGCTCGACGTGCATGACCAGGTTCCTGTCGGCCTCCGGTAACGGGGGCATACCTTCTTGCGGCGGTACGTCACCCATCCGCATAATGCCCGGGCCTTCAAACTCGCCGCCGAATACCGACTTGTAAAAGTTGAACGCAGCCTCCGTCTCGCGTTCGAAATTCAGATACGTGCTTACGCTTGCCATTGCTTTAGATTATTTTAGTTGTGAAGCGAAATTAAGTCACTTTAGTATCCGACGAGGGGTGCTAAGGCGGCTATTTGGAGGTATGAATGCGACTTTTTAAGAGATGCAGAAGGTAATTGCGTCTGCCACTGCATCTGCGTCTGTCATTTTGGAATGGCAGGAAAGGGTTATTTGTGCTTTATTAGTACGACAAAACCCTCCTCCCCAACCCAACCTACCGCAATGAAGTTGCAGCTCGTATCCCGGAGTCTGATCGTATTACTATGGCTCGGCACTTTCGTCGTCGCGCTGTGCTGGATATTCTGGAAAGACGCCCCATTCGACCCCGAACCGGTCACCGTAGTTCTCGGCCTGATATCGACAGCCATAACCGCCGTCCTGTCCGAGTTCGGCTCACGCCTGGAAGAAGAGGAGTTCTCCCTCCCCTACGCGCTGGCGTATGGATATGTCAACAACTTCGTTGAGCCGCTAATCTCCCAACTCCTCAAAAACATTCCGCTCGGAAGTCGATTTCCAAAGCTGTTCATATACATTCCCGAAAAGCTCTCCGAGCTGGAGCCGAGAAACATCGAACGCATCATTGGTCGTATCCGCATGAAGAACTTCGAGGACAAGGTCATCCACCTCGAATTCCAGGAAGGAAGAGCACGCGATATCCTCACAATAAATCAGCAAGGCAACCGCAGGGTGTATTTCGACTTCCCCAATACGCTACTCAGTCTCAACAGCCTCATCGATTATAAAATGGAGTCGCGCCGAAACCGCTTCAGCGATTCCATCCGGGAGGAAATCGCTAAGGAGTATATTGACAAATTTCGCCAGGTTATGGAAAAGCTGATTCAGTCAAAAGACCTGACGGACTATGTGTCGTTTATCGGACGCGATCTTAATCTTGGTTTGGAAGTTAACGGTCCTACTGGACAACAATCTGGAGAAGATACGAATCAATAGTCTTAATCGCAGAGAGGGCACTGAGTTTCACAGAGAAGGTTTTTGGTGCAACAGTATAGTTCGAGGACGGCGGTCGTCAGCCCGACCATTTTGTATTTTCGCGTTGCCATCCTTCAATAAAAAAAGTCCGGCAGGCAAACCATCCGCCGGACTCCCAACTTCACAAACCGACCTAACTATTGCTTTGCCAGGGCCTCCATGCGTTTGTATACTGCATCGAAGCAGTGCCACGCCGTCATCGTTCCGCCCTTGTCGTCTTTCTTCTTGCCGTAGTATCCTTCAATAAAGTTATCAGGACTGGTCCAAACCGTCTGTATGATCCCGTAAAAATTTTCCTTCATCTGAGGCGTGGCCGTATTTCGGAAGTTCGCCATGTCTTCAACTTGCTGTGCTCCTACTTCAGGTCGGCGCCACGGACAAGTAACCACTTTAAAGCCTTTCATCGCGAAGTATACGGCTGTCTTATCCGCACGTTCATAGTGCCAGTCGCATATCACCACGTCTTTCGGTATCATGTCTACAGCGCGATAGGTATTATTCATGCTGGCTTCCCACATGCCTATACCTGTGGTCTTTCCGTCAATCAGGCGGTCTCCCCATATCCATAGCTCCCGACCCTTGGACGCAAGGTGATTTCGGATCTTGGTGACTTCACCTGCGAAAAGCTCTGCTTTATCGCGACCGCTGCACCGCGGGCACTTGTCGTCTCCAATGTAAAACACCTCGTCCATACCCGCGTGAAATGCATCGGTTTCAAATACATCGCAAATCTCATCAATGAGGGCGAAGACGACGTTGTGAACTTCGGGATGCAAGGGGCAATAACTCTTGCAGTAAAGGCCATCAGGGTTCGGCCACTTGTACTCCTTTGGCATCTGAATGTGAGGAGTCTCATCAAACTGCGGGTAAACCTTAAGCAGGTTGTGAACGGTACTGGCCCATGATTGATGTCCCAGCAAATTGATCTGGGGTATGATCCGGATGTTATGCTTCTTGCATTCGTTCACGATCTTTTTGACGTCAGCCTTAGACAGCGCAATGCTGTCGCGAAGCTCGGGATGGCTTTCGAACTCGTAGTTGTAATCCACGCGAAGGAGCAATGTGTTCACCTTGCGCGGAGCGAGTTCGTCACGAATGAACTTCACAAAAGGTTCCAGGGATTGCTTACGCGGCGCGGCGATACTGATGCCGCGAACCGGGAACATTTCATTAAGCTTGTCCTGTGCACCCGACAAAAGGGTGCCGAACATCAGCACGAGCGTGAGTACATTCCGGGTAACTTTCATGGTGGATCGATTTGGTACAAACTAGCAAATCACCCAAAGACGGGACAGAAAATTTCAGTGAACGGTAGCACACCAAATCGCACACAACTTCCTAAAAACGGAAATTGTAGCTAAAGGATGGGAAGACCGTTCCCAGTATCGCGACTTTGTTGGCGGTTCCGTATCGGGTGAAATAAATTGAGTACGCATTGGCACGTCCGTAAACGTTGAATACGGAAAACACCCATTCGCCCATCCACCGCTTGTTCTTCCGGGGACGATCCTTGAACGTTATAGAAAGGTCCAGCCTATGATAATCCGGAATCCGGTATTCATTGCGGCGGGAGTAATTCAAGACGGACTGGTACACATCATAGCTAAACTTGGACACAGGAATGGTAATCGGCCTACCTGTGCTGTAGCTGAAGTTAGCGGAAAGGATGGTCCGGTCGCCCAGGTGATAGTTCAGGACAAGTGAAACGTTATGCGGCTTATCATAAGACGATGCGTAGTATCGTCCTTCATCTATAGTGGTAAACTCGCTGGATTCAAATTTCCTGAGGCTGCGCGACCAGGTATAGGACAGCCATCCGTCGAATCTGCCGGCCGGATTTTTCCGTAACAATGTCTCAACGCCGTAAGCCAGACCACGGCCCTGCGCCAGGCCGGCTTCCAATGCCGGATTCAGAGTTATGTCGGCGCCTTCAATAAAATCCACAGCGTCGCGGGTTTCTTTGTAAAAGCCCTCTACGGAAATTTCATACTTATTGTCGCTGAGGTTCGTAAACACACCAAGGGAATATTGATCGCCGATCTCAGGTCTTAGGTACGGGCCGCTTGCGACCCAGTAATCCTGTGGAGTTGTTGACGTAGTGTTGGAAATCAGGTGCAGGTATTGGTAGCCCCTGTAATAGCTCGCCTTTAGCGACAGGTTGTCGCGGAGAAGATAGCGAAGGGATATCCGGGGTTCCAGCCCACCAAACGTTTTAATGATTTTGCCGCTTTTGTAGTACGTGGCATCTGTAATGGAGGGATACCGGCCCTCAATGTTCGAATAGTCAAACGTGAAAATCTCGTCAGGCCCCATGCGTAAATATTGCGAGTACCGCAATCCTGCAGTGATACCGAGCTTCTCAGACAGATCGAAATCGGCCTGTACATACACGGCCGTCTCAATACCCCGCTGGTCTCGCATGTCCATTGGGACCACGTTGACCTCCCCTGTGGGCCGGATCTTTCCCGGTTCTAGCAGGACGTGATTTGCTTCAAATCCTCCAAGGAGATTCCACGTTTCGCTTTTGTCGTAATTCAAATCGAATTTGATGCCCGTGGTATTGATCTCGTTTTGATACACGAAAGATTCCGTTTCATCAAGGCTCGTTACGTCGCTATAGTAGTTGCTGTTAAAAGCTGTGAACACAAATGAAAGTCTTTCATCGATCTTATGATCCCAGCGTAGCGAGGCGTTGATAGTCCCCCAACTAAAGACGGAATCCGTGCCAAGGCGAAAATCATCTTGGCTTGTGTATCCCGTAATGCTCAGGAAGTTGTTGTCGTTAAGGGTAAAGAAAAGCTTACCAGTAAGGTCGTAGAAGTTGGCAGCGCTTTTTTTCAGCTGTGCGTCATTCGTTGCGCGAATGAGCCAGTTAGTATAGGAAACACGTCCACCCACCATGTAGGATGACTTTCCACGTTCAAGAGGTCCTTCAACCGAAAGACGGCTTGATACCAAGCCCACGCCTCCGCTAATGGTGTGCTTGCCCGCGTCGCCATTTCGCAGGTCCACTTTCAACACGGAAGAGATTCGTCCCCCGAAGTTGGCGGGGCCACCGCCCTTGAAGAGCGAGACATCACTAACCATATCCGGATTGAAAGCCGAGAAAAATCCGAAAAGGTGCGACGGGTTATAGATCGGGGCGCCGTCCTGGAGGATAAGGTTTTGACCGGCTTCACCTCCACGAACATTAAAACCTGACGCCAGTTCACCGGCGGTGGTCACACCCGGTAGCGTGGTCAGGCTTCTCACGGGATCCACTTCTCCCATGAAGGTTGGAATCGACTTGATGGTTTCAATGTTGAGCCGCTGCATGCCTGACAGCTCGCTCTTTACGTTGACATCGATCTGCTCGGCCGTCACCGTAACACTTTCCAACTGCTTGGATTCAGGGAACAGACTCACGTCTATCCGTGTCTGTGACCCGTGCGGGCTAAAACCGATGATATAGTGATAGTTCTCGTACCCGACGAATTTCAACGTGAGGTAATGGATCCTGTCTGTTGCCAGTCGCAGCGAGAAATTGCCCTCAACATCGGTGAGCGTTCCACTATTCGAATCATTAATAAGCACCTGTGCACCAACAATGGGTTCACCATTACCGCTGTCGGTTAGTCGACCTTGCACGGTAACTTCGCGGGCATCAGGTCTTTTCAGTACGATATAATCGCTCCGTCGATCACCAAACTTGTCGCTTGCCCTTTCTACAATAAAGACCACCCTTTCACTTACGCGTGTGACAATATGGTGTACAAGAAACTTGTCGAGGTACTCTAACAATCGCTGGCGTCCGGTTATACCGGTGACGGTGTAGGCCTGGATCCGATCCACGTCGAAAATGAAATCAACGTTGTGTCGCTGTTCCATTTCCTCCAGGAAGGTTGAGAATATTTTGCCGTTTTCGCTTTCGTCAATGAACACGTTGCGTAAATCCTGCCCCAGGGCTGAAACTCCGGTGCAAAACAGGAATATTCCCATGAAATGCCTCAAGCGCAGCAAGGATAAGTTTAGGTTATTGAAGGCGTAAATTAATGAAAGTAATATTATTCGGGGCGCGACACGGAAAGTTGTGTAAAAGTTCAAACCATCGCCGGCGAAAATTGAAATTTTTCCGGTCCGTCGGGTAACATTCGCGCCCCCAATTTTGTAATCTTTGGCAAAACCCAGGACGAAAGGCAAGATGAAGAGTGCTATCAGAACCGCAGATGCGGGACAGGAATATATAGAGGTCATAGGCGCACGCGAGCACAACCTGAAAAATATCGACGTCACATTTCCGCGAAACCAGCTTGTGGTGATCACGGGAATTAGCGGCAGCGGAAAATCGTCCCTGGCGTTCGATACGATCTACGCGGAGGGGCAGCGCCGTTACATGGAAAGCTTTTCGGCTTACGCGCGGAGTTTTATCGGAAACCTGGAACGCCCTGACGTCGACAAGATCAACGGACTGAGTCCGGTGATCTCCATAGAGCAAAAAACGACTTCGCGAAACCCGAGGTCGACCGTGGGTACCGTCACAGAGGTTTACGACTTCATGCGCCTGCTATTCGCACGTGCGGGAGAAGCCTATTCGTGGATGACGGGCAACAAAATGATCCGGCAGTCCGAAGACCAAATTCTTGACGCCCTTCTGCAGAATTTCGCTGGTGCAAAGCTCACGCTGTTGGCCCCGGTTGTAAAGGGCAGGAAAGGGCACTACCGGGAGCTGTTTGTACAAATCCGCAAGTCCGGCTACACGAAGGTTCGGGTTGATGGGGAAGTGAAAGACCTGGTACCCAAGATGCAGGTTGATCGCTACAAGATTCACGACATCGAAATCGTGGTAGACCGCATTGTGGCGGATCCGCGCGACCGGCACCGTATCGCCCAGTCCATTCAGCGCGCCCTGAAGGAGGGTAAAGGCGTGATGATGGCCATGGAGCAGAATGGCAAGGTGCATCACTACTCAAAGTATCTGATGGATCCTGAGTCCGGGTTGTCGTACGACGAACCCGCGCCAAACACCTTCTCTTTTAACTCGCCGTACGGTGCCTGTCCGGTGTGCAATGGTTTGGGGCAAATTGAGGAGATTACGGAGGACTCGGTAATTCCTGACAAAAAGCTGAGCATTAGTCGCGGAGGCGTTCTGCCGCTCGGGGAATACCGTGATATCTGGATCTTCAAGAAGATTGAGGCCATCCTCAAGCGATACAAGTGCACGCTGAGTACCCCAATCCGCGATATACCGAAAGAAGTTTTGCATGTGTTGCTCTACGGCGATGACGTGCCGGTATCTGTCGCATCGGTGAAGTATCCGGGAACGGACTGGAATACGAAATTCGAAGGCATCATCAACTTCCTTGAAAAGCAAAGGGAAGATGGAACCGAGGCCACCCGCCGCTGGCTCGAAGATTTCATGATCGTAAAGACATGCCCTGAATGCGGAGGAGCGCGCCTGAAAAAGGAATCGCTGCACTTCCGAATCGACGGAAAGAACATCGCCGAACTGGCCATGATGGACATGGCCCAGCTCAGCGAATGGTTGAACGGACTGGAAGACAGGCTCAGCGAAAAACAACGGACAATCACAACGGAGGTACTCAAGGAAATCAGGAAGCGCATAGGCTTTCTGTTAGATGTCGGCCTGGATTATCTCCATCTCAACCGTCCATTAAGAACATTAAGCGGTGGCGAAGCGCAGCGTATTCGCCTTGCTACCCAGATCGGTACGCAACTCGTGGGTGTGCTTTACATCCTTGACGAGCCCAGCATTGGCTTGCATGCCCGCGACAATGAACGACTTATCCGCGCGCTGAAAGACCTGCGTGACCTCGGCAACTCAGTGATCGTGGTGGAACACGACAAGGACATGATGCTGGAGTCGGATTACATCATCGATATCGGACCGGGCGCGGGAAGGCATGGCGGTCAGATTGTAGCAGCCGGGGATCCAAAGACCTTTTTGAAGCAAAACAGCGTAACGGCGCAATACCTGTCCGGGGAACGATCTATCGAGTATCCATCCGAAAGACGAAAGGGCAACGGCAAAGCCATACGCCTTATCGGCGCAAAAGGGAACAACCTGAAGAACGTTGACTTTGTATTACCACTTGGTACGTTTACTTGCATTACCGGAGTGTCGGGCAGTGGCAAGTCTTCGTTAATTCACGATACGCTCTTTCCGATTTTGAATCAGCGCTTCTACCGGTCGAGAACGGAACCTCTGCCCTATGATCGGATTGAAGGACTGGAGCATGTAGACAAAGTCATCGAAGTGGATCAATCGCCGATAGGCAGAACACCGCGTTCCAACCCGGCGACCTACACGGGCGTGTTCACTGACATTCGCGACTTGTTCTCACAGTTGCCTGAGGCAAAGATTCGGGGATACAAGCCGGGACGGTTTTCTTTCAACGTAAAGGGCGGGCGATGCGAGACGTGCGAAGGTGGAGGGTTGCGCGTTATCGAAATGGAATTTCTTCCGGATGTTTACATACAGTGCGAGACCTGTAAGGGCAAGCGTTATAACCGTGAAACGCTTGAAGTGCGATTCCGTGGAAAATCGATTGCCGACGTGCTTGACATGACCGTTGAGGAGGCTGTGACGTTCTTCGAGAACCAACCGCGAATCCTCAGAAAGATCAAAACTTTGAACGACGTAGGACTTGGCTACATTTCGTTGGGTCAGCACGCTACGATGTTGTCCGGCGGTGAAGCCCAACGTGTGAAGCTCGCTACGGAGTTATCGAAGCGCGATACGGGCAAGACGCTTTACATTCTCGACGAGCCCACAACGGGGTTGCATTTCCAGGACATCGTGCATTTGCTTACCGTTCTTCAGAAACTGGTAGAGAAAGGAAATACAGTGCTCGTTATCGAGCACAACATGGATGTAATCAAGTCGGCTGACTACATTGTGGACCTTGGTCCGGAAGGCGGATTACAAGGAGGTCGTATTGTTGCGGTTGGAACACCCGAGGAGGTTGCGAAGAATCCGGCGAGCTACACGGGCAGATTTTTGAAGAAAGAACTCGCGGTCAGACCGAAGGCTCGAATGGAACTTGGATAATTTCTGACGAACATTCTTCTTGCGACAAATACGTGGCTGATGCGGTCTTCCACCCGGCAATACATTTTTGCAACCATATTCATCGGGGTTGGCATCTACCAGGCCATCAAGGGTGATCAGGTGGAGTTCTGGTTTTATGTTATGGCCGGCGCGTCGTTCATCATGAACGCACTGTCCATTGAGCCGCGCCTGGTGGCCTACCGCAAAGGGTTGGTTATTGCTTCGTGGATTCTGATCGCGGCAACCGCGGTATTTTTCGTATATCTGCTCCAGTTTAAGTTCTAATGCGCTGATTTTCAGCGCGTGTAATCGTTATCCAATTTCCGTATTTTTATAGGCTCATGGTGGGTAAGCAGCGGTTATATTGGGCTTTACAGGCAGGCGGTTGGCTGCTATACGCATTGCTGCAGGTTGGCACAAGCCTGGCGGCCAACGGCACTATTAGTGCAAAGCGAACTCTGTTTCTTTTGGGCGATGCCCTGCTGTGCCTCTGTGTGACGCATGCCTACCGGTACGTCTTGAACCGCCGCAAGTGGTTGTACCTGGCCATGCCCCGGCTCATTCCCGCCGTCCTGGCGAGTGTGGTGGTTATGGGGGTCATGCTTTACTTCCTGCGTCTCCCGCTGAGTATGGCGCTGGGTTTTTTTGAGGGTTCTGTCGCCTTTGATGTGGAGCAGATTTTGGTGGGTACGGCATTTTACTCCCTCATATTTTTTCTTTGGTCGGTATTTTATTTTACCTATCATTATTTCGAGCGGTACAGCAAATCTCTCAAGTATGAGGCCTCGGTAATCGAGATCGAGCTCAATAATTTGAGATCGCAGCTGAATCCGCATTTTATCTTCAACGCGCTGAACAGTATCCGGGCCTTGGTGGATGAAAATCCAGCAAAGTCCAAACAGGCAATTAACCAGTTATCAAATATTCTAAGGAAGTCGTTGACGTCGGACAAGAAGGGCTTGACGAAGTTCGACGACGAGTTGAAGATAGTAAAGGATTACCTGGGGCTCGAAAGCATCCGGTTCGAGGAAAGGCTGAAAACGGAGTTTCATATTCATCCGGACTCCCACAATTTCCTCGTGCCTCCGCTGATGATCCAGACCCTGGTTGAAAACGGGATCAAGCACGGCATTTCAAAGTTGAAGGAAGGCGGTTTGATCCAGCTGACCACAACCGTGGAAAAGGGATGTCTCAATATCCGCATCCGCAACAGCGGCCATATGGTAAATGGGACCAGAAAGTCGCGGAACGGACTGGGGATCAAAAACACGGTCCAGCGCCTCCGCCTGATTTACGGCGACAGGTCGAGCTTCAGGATTGCGAACGAAAACAATAATTTTGTTCTAACGGAAATAATAATCCCACCTAACAACGCATATGAGAGCATTAATCATTGACGACGAACGGTTGGCCCGGAAGGAGCTGGCGAAACTGTTGGAGGAACATCCGAGCATCGAGATTGTGGGCGAGGCGGTTAATGCCGATGAGGCCTACCAAATGATCAATGACCTGAACCCTGATCTCTTGTTCCTGGATATACAAATGCCTGATAAGACTGGCTTCCAGTTGCTGGAGATGCTGGATTCAGTGCCCCTGGTGGTCTTCACGACGGCATACGATGAATTCGCACTGAAGGCTTTCGAAGTGAATGCCCTGGACTATTTGCTCAAACCCATTCAGGCAGAACGCCTGGCAGAGACGGTGGCAAAGCTTGCAGAGAGGGAACGCGCAAGATCCGCCGGCACGCGTGAAGGAGAAAAGAAGCTCGGACTAAAGGATCAGGTGTTCGTCAAGGATGGGGACAGGTGCTGGTTTGTCAGCCTGTCCAACGTGAGGATGTTTGAGTCCGACGGAAATTATATCAAGGTTTATTTCGACAACAACCGGCCGATGATACACAAGTCGCTCAACGCGCTGGATGAAAAGCTCGATGAGCGCGCCTTCTTCCGGGCAAGCCGGAAACACATTGTGAACCTCAGTTGGGTGGAAGGCATTGAGCCCTGGTTCAACGGCGGACTTATGGTCAAACTCCGCGGCGGCGACAAGGTTGAAGTAAGCCGCAGACAGGCCGCGAAGTTTAAGGATATGATGAGCCTGTAGGGCGACCGTGATCGGTGATCGATAATCGGTGGGGTTGGCAGCAACGCGCTATGGGGCGTATGTGTCGGTTCCTGAGCCGGTCGAAGAGCCATGTGCCCTCATGTGGTTCATAAAATCTTTTGAACCACATAGGTCACACAGATCACATAGTTGATTTCGAAATCAAAGGTGTAGTGAGCTTGTCGAACTAAGCCAATACCAAATCGATCAACTCCTTCTGCACATTCCAGTCTTTGGCAAGCTTGAGCATTGCTGTTGCTTCCATCTCTGTAACGTAGCCCTTAAGGTTATTGGCTT
>QGUY01000058.1 GCA_003242315.1 Bacteroidota bacterium | reverse complement strand
CACCTGAAGGTTGCCCACCATGTTCGCCGGCTGTACCCATTGGTCGAACTGTTCGGCGGTCAGCAGGCCAAGTTCGAGGGCCGCTTCGCGCAGTGTTTTATTTTCCTTGTGCGCCTTCTTTGCAATTCGGGCAGCGTTCTCGTATCCAATGTGAGGATTCAATGCCGTGACCAGCATCAATGAGTTTTCCAGGTGCCGGCGAATGACGGGCAGGTTAGGCTCGATGCCCACCGCACAATTGTTATTGAAGGATACACATGCATCGCCAAGCAGTCGGGCCGAATGCAACACGTTCGCGGCAATCAGCGGCTTGAACACATTAAGTTCAAAGTGGCCGTTGCTTCCACCTACCGATACCGCGACGTCATTGCCCATTACCTGGGCGCAGACCATGGTCATCGCTTCGGGTTGTGTAGGGTTGACTTTGCCCGGCATAATGGACGACCCGGGTTCATTGTCAGGAATAATGATCTCTCCGATGCCACAACGTGGTCCTGAGCTCAGCATCCTGATGTCGTTCGCTATCTTCATCAGCGACACCGCAGCGCGCTTCAAAGCACCCGAGAGTTCGACCATGGCATCATGCGCCGCCAACGATTCGAACTTATTCGGCGCTGTGATAAACGGATAGCCTGTTAGTTCGGCGATCTTCTTCGCGACAAGTACATCGTAACCCTTCGGTGCATTAAGGCCCGTACCAACAGCCGTACCGCCTAGCGCCAGTTCTCTTACACCCTCGCGCGCAGACTCAATGGCCCTTATCGAATTGGCAAGCTGCTGCGCATAGCCGGAAAATTCCTGGCCAAGTGTGAGCGGCGTTGCGTCCATAAAGTGCGTCCGACCGGTCTTGACAATGTCGCGGAAGGCCTCGGCTTTTTCGGAGAGTGTCTTTTGGAGCAGCTTCAGACCCGGGAGCGTTACTTCAGTAACTTGCTTATAGGCGGCAATGTGCATCGCCGTCGGGAATGTATCGTTGGAGGATTGCGACTTGTTAACGTCGTCGTTGGGATGCAACACTTTCTTCTCATCCGTCAGCTTACCACCATTCAGTACGTGAGCGCGGTTCGCAATGACTTCGTTGACATTCATGTTGCTTTGTGTCCCTGAACCTGTTTGCCAAATCACCAAAGGAAACTCGTCGTCGAGGCGACCTTCCAGGATTTCATCACATACCTGGCTGATCAGCTTTGCCTTTTCCGATGGCAGCACGCCGAGTTCCTCGTTGGCAAGGGCTGCAGCCTTTTTCAGAACGGCAAAAGCGTGAATGATTTCCACAGGCATGCTTGCTGGTGAACCGATTCGAAAGTTGTTTCGGGATCTTTCGGTTTGCGCGCCCCAGTAGCGCGTGGCGGGCACCTTTACTTCGCCCATCGTGTCCCTTTCAATGCGGAATTCCATTTCAGTTCGTTTAATAAGGGTTCGCAAAATAAAAAAGCCGGAGATACTCCGGCTTATATGCATAGGGTAATTTTGGTCTAATCACGGAAGTATTTATCCTCCTCATCCTGGTAGATTTCACCCGCCTCTTCCTGGATGGTCCTTGGCACTACACCCACCTCAAGAATCTTGAATTCGGTTCTTCGGTTCTTTGCACGCCCGGCCGGGTTATCCGTACCATCGGGGTTGGTATTGCGGGCAATGGGCTGCGTTTCACCATAACCTTTGGCAGTCAGCCGGTCAGGCGATATACCCTTGTTGATCAGGTAGCGGACGGTCGATTCAGCACGGCGCCGCGACAGGTCTATGTTGTAATCGAATGAACCTACACTATCCGTGTGAGATCCCATTTCGATTTTGATCTCGGGGTTATCGATCAGCAACTGCGCCAGTTTATCAAGTTCCTTCGCGGCCTCCGGCTTGATGTCAGTACTGTCAAATCCGAAGTAGATGTTTTCAAGTACGAACTTCTCGTTGACCGCCTTCCGGTCGAGGATCATGATCGTATCCAGTGTGATATTCGTCACCAGATCTTTCAGCGTACTCGGATCGACGCTTTTGCCCTTCATGGTCCAGGGCTGACGCTTGGTAAGGTATCCTTCGCTTTCGCCTACGAGGTTATAGTCTTCATTTTCGTAAACACGGAAGAGGAATTTACCATCGTTTCCAGTGACATAATCCTGCATCGGTTCGCCGTTCGCATCAAGCAGCGTCACACGCGTGTTCGGCAAGATCTGCAGGTTGTTGTCTCTGTCCTTGAAATACGTAATACCCTGAAGGGCGTAGTTAACGACTTTCAGGTTGGGATCTTCGTTGACGAAGGTGTAGATGTCATCATCACCTTTGCCGCCTTCACGGTTGGATGTAAAGAAGCCTCGGTCGGCGCGGAACAGGAAGATTCCGAAATCATCGCCCGGACTGTTCATGGGTTGACCCAGGTTTTCAACTACGTTCTTGCCATCCCGACGGTTGACGACAAAAATGTCGAGACCTCCGTATCCCGGGTGTCCATCAGAGGAGAAATACAGACGCCCATCTTCGGCAACATAAGGGAACATCTCATTTCCTGGTGTATTGATTTCAGGACCCAGGTTGCGAATCCTTGTAAACCTTCCGCGCGAATCCATTTGGGCGGAGTACAGGTCTGTACCGCCCTGTGCATTCTTATCCTGGCGGTTACTGGCAAAGTACAAGGTTCGTCCATCCGGACTAAACGCGGGTGTTGAGTCCCATCCGTAATTTCGCTCCAGCTCCGTTGCATTCTCGCCACGGTATTGGACGTTCACCGGCGCATTGATCTTTACAGGTTCCGACCATTCGCCATTGCGCCAGCGCACGAGGTAAAGATCGACATCTTCACCTCCGTTTTTCTTGGCGGTATTTCCTTTCGCGAATACCATGATTCGTCCGTCGGGGGTGAACGTTACGCAACCTTCATTGCGGATGGGATCATTGATTGGCGGCGGAAGTGCTTGCACGGTGGAGACATCTACGTTCGCTCCGCGCGTAGCCACTTTGTAAAGATCGGAGTAGGGTGTGCCGGTGGCTTCGTAAATCTTACCGTTGCCACGGTTACTTGAGAAGTAGAGTTCGTTGTTGAGATATACTGGTGCGTATTCCGCTGCAGGAGTGTTAATCAACTCCAGGTTCCTTACACGATAGTAGTTTGTACTGCCGTTGAGTTTTTCAAGATAGGTCAGTCCCTCGAGTTCGGCGGCCGCGCGCTCCTTCAGCGCCTGAGCCGTCGTATTCTTTATTAACTCGTCGAGTTCGCGTCGCGCCTCCTGGTATTTGCCATTGGACTTCAGCGACTGTGCGTAGTAGAATCTTACGGTATCCCGGTTGATACCCCGTCCTCCGGCGTTGGTGTAGTATCGTTCGGCGTCCTTAAGCCGGTTGGACAGGCGGTAGGACTCCGCGACCATATAATTATAGTACCCGTTCTGGGGATTGTCGGCAAGAAGCTTGGTATAAAGGTCAATGGCAGTCTGGTATTTGCCCAGCTGAAACGCCTTGGTTGCTTTTTTCTCCGTGCCGCAAGCTATCACCAGCAGTGCGATAACGGGAAGGAGCATAATGAGCCTCATATCCCGAAGTGCCTTTTGATCAAATCTAACAAAATTTGGGTTCCATATAGCGCTTTAGCCAGGTGTTCTCGGCCGGGACCTTCCATGCCGACCGAAACTCACCAACGGTCTTCGCCAATGTATTGAACGTCAGGCTTTGACCATCCCATACGCCATCCCGATATTTTTGTTTGAGTTCTTCCAGCCTCACAACGCCAATGCCATCCTCAGAATAAAAGGGCACGCCCTTGCGATCGAGAAAGTCGATTCCGGTTGCTTCCCGGATTTGCCGCAACGCGCCCACCGACGAATCGATGGAACATCCGCTGGGGGTGTGATGTGATTCATCCACAGCCAAAATCAGAAAACGGTCTTCTGCTAGGGTGTACGATGCGCGCAGCGGTACGCCGTGGGCAGCCCATTCGGCGGTGAATGCTCCGAGTATGGAGTGTATTACGCTGCGTTCGTCGGCAGAAAATTGCCGGTCCGCCATGTAAACCCACACCCTGGCGTGGTCGGGCATTTGATCAAATTCGACAAACATGAGTACGATTCCTAAGCTTACAAACCCTGCCTTTCTGCAATAAGTTCTGCGATATCCTTTACGGCTACCTCTGATTCTTTCTCACGGGCCTTCACACCATCGCGCATCATCGTCATGCAAAACGGACACGCCACGGCGATGGTGTCGGCATTGGTATTGAGCGCTTCATCCGTGCGCTCCACGTTAATATCTTTCTTTCCGGGTTCGGGCTCTTTGAACATCTGCGCTCCGCCAGCGCCACAGCACAGGCCTTTCGCGCGACTCCTTTTCATCTCCACGAGGTCCGCATCCAGGGCGGCAAGCACCGCGCGCGGTGCTTCATACACACCGTTCACCCGTCCCAGGTAGCACGAATCGTGGTATGTGATTCGACGGCCCTTGAACGTGCCGCCTTCCTTCAACACAATACGTCCTTCATCGATGAGCCGTTGCAGAAAAGTGGAATGATGCTCCACCGCATAGTTGCCACCGAGTTGGGGATATTCATTCTTTATCGTATTGAAACAGTGTGGACACGTAGTCACCATCCTCTTGATATTGTAACCGTTGAGAACCTGGATGTTGTTGATCGCCTGAACCTGAAACAGGAATTCATTTCCGGCGCGACGTGCAGGATCTCCTGTGCAGGCTTCCTCAGTTCCCAGTACGGCAAAGTCGATTTTCAGCGACTGTAATATTTTGACAAATGCACGCGTGACGCGCTTGCTACGGTCATCGAATGAGCCAGCGCAGCCGACCCAGAACAATACTTCGGGCGACCTTCCCTGCGCGGCGAGTTCCGCCACTGTCGGTATCTTTTGTTCTTCTTCCACTCAGCTATTTCATTGCGTTCTGCTGCCTTCGTTCGCCCAGTTGAAGCGATCGGAAGGCGGAAATTTCCAGGGAGCAAAATTATTCTCGATGTTTTGAAACATCGCGTTCCAGGCTGCAGGTGCGCCGGACTCTTCCATCGCAATGTATCTCCGAATATCAAGAATGATCTCCAGCGGATTGATCATGACAGGGCACGCCTCCACACACGCCTGACATGCCGTGCAAGCATTGATCTCCTCGCGCGTAATGTAATCACCAAAGAGCGATTTGCCGTCGTCAAGACCCGGGCCACCTTTTGCCAGGCTTCTCGAAATGTCTTCCATTCGATCGCGCGTGTCCATCATGATCTTGCGGGGTGACAAAGCCTTGCCTGTAATGTTCGCAGGACACTCATCTGTGCAACGTCCGCATTCAGTACAGGCATACGCACTAAGGAGGCTGATCCGCGAAAGGTCGTTGACGTCCTTTGCTCCAAAGCGACCCGGTGCTCCTGTCTGTGGCGCATCTCCAAGACCAAGCATGGCACGAACCTCGTTCGTGACGACCTCTATATTTTTCATCTGTCCCCGGGGCTTGAGCGGAGCAAAATAGGTGTTGGGAAAAGCAAGGACGATGTGGAGGTGTTTCGAATATGTGATATAGATAGCAAAGCCAAGAATACCCAGTATGTGAAACCACCAGGCAACGCGTTCGGTTACCACCAGCGCCGCAGTTGACATTTCATTAAACAGCGGCATAAGCATGCTGCTGAAAAATAGTGTTCCCGAAGCCGGATATTTTTCAGGCGTCCGCACCTGCAGCCACTGGTCAGCGGCATTCATCGTGAGGATGGCGATCATCAGAAGAATCTCAGCGGTAAGGATCAGGTTTGCGTCGAGGCGTGGCCACGCCGTCATCTCCCTTGACCAGAAGCGTCGAACCTTGGCCACGTTGCGCCGCAGCAGGAATATCGCGCATGATGCGAGGACGGCGACGGCAAGAAACTCGAAGATGTTCATGAGCACAGGATACAGACCGCCCAGATAGGGCGCAAATATCCGGTGCGTTCCCGCTATTCCGTCGACAATAAATTCGAGGATTTCAATATTGATTACGAGGAAGCCGATGTAAACAAAAAAATGCAGGATCGCGGGCCACGGCCTCTTGAACATCTTCTTTTGCCCAAACGCCACAAGCAACATGTTGCGCAAGCGTTCGCCCGGCCGGTCGGTCTGCAGCTCGCCCTGTCCCATCCGTATGTTCCGCGCGATGCCACGCGCCCGTCGCCAGACCACGTAGCCAGTTGCAGCGAGGATAATCACAAACAGGATCTGCTGGACAAGCATCGGGCTAACAAGTTAAATTTTGCACGAAATATAAAATTATATACTTTTGGCCCCTATTCGCCCGGCTGGCGCCGTATTGGTGATGTAGCTCAGTTGGTAGAGCAAAGGACTGAAAATCCTTGTGTCGGCGGTTCGATTCCGTCCATCACCACAACTCCTCATTTCACGGTTTCTCAAACCGTCACTTTCCGACTTTCGGTATTTTTTTGCCAACAAGTTCCCTCCGAAAGTCCAATTTTACCTTATTTAGTTAAAACTATCATTTTCTTTGTATTAGTTTTTTTGGCTTTAGTCTTCTTTGATGTACTTCAGACAGTTATTCGGACTCGCCGCCGATCCATCTGCCACATATGTAGCCCAGGCCACACTCGGGCTCGTCATGTTTTTCATATTCCGGCATTTCAGTCTTGTATATGAAAGACGTTTTCTTCGTACATGGTCGCGCAGTTGGCTCGCGTTCTCCATATACATGGTCAGCACCGTAATCCTGATGACCAACCTGGAAGATGAAAACTATCCATCGGTAGGCTGGATACCGCTTAACATCGTCGCACAGGTCGGCGCATTTCTTCACATTGTCTACATTCTCATCGGCTCGTATCAGCTTGTCCGCTCAAGACCTGTGAGGAGGAGAGTGTATCAATCCATTATCATCGGCGTTGTGCTGCTCGGAGTTGTCACAGTACTTGCATTCGGGCAACACCCCGAAGGAGGTTATGAACGATACGTTCTGCGTATCGGGTCAAGATCGTTGATCTCGGGCATCGGTTTTTTGCTGGCAGCATTTGTTGTGTGGAGGAATCCAAAGTTCACACGCGGGGTGGGTCAGAAGTTACTCGCCATTTCTTTCGTCGCGTACGCGGGCTATCAGTTCTTTCACATCTCCATGATGATCTTTGATACCGCCGGCGAGCAGGCGTTGTTGCCAGGTTCACGGGGGCTTATCAACCTTATGATGATTGCGATCATGAGTATGGGCATGGTGATGTGGTTGCTTGAAGACGAACGCGAAAAACTAAGACAGGTAAACAAGGATCTCGACAGTTTTCTCTACAGCACCTCTCACGACCTACGCGCGCCCATAACTTCCATTCTTGGACTCACATACCTCGGCAAGATGGAGCTCAATGAAGAGAAGGGAAAGAACTACATGGAGCTGATCGAGCAACGCGCCCAAAAGCTGAACATGATTTTGACGGACGTGTTGAGGCTATCAAAAACGAAGAAGCTCGGCATAAAGATGCAGACCATTCGGTTCAGCGACCTGGTCAAGGAAGTTATTTCCGATATAGAGTTCTCTGAAGGTGCTTCGCGCATCAGGCTCGAGTATGACAAAGATTCTGACAACAGCTTTTACTCCGACCCTAATCAGATTTCAATCGTCCTGTCCAACCTCATCACCAACGCGGTAAAGTATCACCGGCTCAACCAGGAAGACCCTTACGTTAAGATTACGTTTAAAAGAATCAGCGACACCGTCATCTTTACTGTGGAAGATAACGGACAGGGTATTCCCGTGCACAGTGTCAACAAGATATTTGATATGTTCTTCCGCGCATCGCAGGAAACAGAAGGGACAGGACTCGGCCTCTACATCGTGAAAGAGGCGCTCGCAAAGGTTAAGGGAAAAATCGAAGTGGAGTCGGAGTATGGAAGAGGCACAACCTTTACGGTGACACTGGAAAACGCGTGATCACCGGTAGTGTTTCAGTCGGATAACTTCCTGCTTTGTGAGGTGACGCCACTTGCCGCGCGGGAGGTCGCGTTTGTCGAGTCCGGCATACATTGTCCTGTCAAGCTTGCGCACTTCATAGCCCAGCGCCTCGAAGATTCTTCTCACAACACGGTTCCAGCCAATGTGAAGTTCGATGCCGAGTGTTTTTCGGTCATCTGATACAATTGCAGCATCATCCGGAACAGCGCGCCCTTCCTCCAACTGTACGCCTTTGACGAGTTTGTCGAAGTCGGCCGCTTCAATGGGCCGATCGAGCTCCACCTTGTAAATCTTCTTCACGTTATGCGAAGGGTGCGAAAGCTTTTCTGCAAGTTCTCCGTCGTTGGTCAATAGCAACAAGCCGGTAGTATTGCGATCGAGACGCCCCACAGGATATATCCTTTCGCGCACTTTGTTTCCGATCAGTGCCATGACCGTATCGCGTTCCTTCGGATCCCGCGTCGTGGTGAGATAGCCTTTCGGTTTATTCATCAGGATATATACCGGCTTTTCAGCTGTGAGCAGCTTGCCTTCGTAACGAACATTGTCCCCGGGGTTTACTTTGTAGCCCAGTTCCGTAACGACCTTGCCATTTACGGTGATCACGCCCATGCGGATCAGATTGTCGGCTTCACGTCGTGAGCAGACACCACTGTTGGCGATGTAGCGATTGAGTCGTATCGGACCTTCCTTCGCGAGGGTATCGGCGACTTGGGGTTGCGATTCCTTTCCTTTCGGCTTTGGGTAGCTCTTTGCACGACCCGGAGCGAATTCCTTTCGCGGGGACGGTTTGGTTCTAATCGTATCGGATTGTACCGAACGCTTCGGTTTACTTTCGTCCTTACCGGACGAACGTGAAATTTTTCTTGAAGTCTTTCCTCTGCCGGAAGCGGCAGAGCTTTTACCCTTGCGCATCGGCATCCTTAAGATCCATGTTCTCGCCGATGGTATTCACTTCGTGTGCGAAGTCCTTCGGAGTCGGCAGTTCGCTAAGGTCGTTGATTCCGAAGTACTCCATAAATTTTTGAGACGTTCCGTAGAGCATAGGACGCCCGATGGTATCGGCCTTTCCTTTGATTTCAATCAGGCCTTTGTCGAGCAGCTTTTGCACCGCGTAGTCGCAGTTCACGCCGCGGATGCTTTCTATTTCTGTCTTGGAGATCGGCTGCTTGTAAGCAATGATCGACAACGTCTCCATCGCAGACGTGGAAAGTCTTTTCTTCGACTGCTGCTTCAGCATTATGCCAATGCTCGCCTGGTATGCAGGTTTGGTAAGAAACTGGTAGCCTCCGGAGGACTTGTAGAGCTGGAAAGAAAACTCTTCCTGCGCGTACTTTTCCTCCAGACGCTGGATAGCTCCCGTAACATCTTCTTCGGGAACTTCAGCGCCAAACATTTCGGACAAACAGGCTACAAGCTCGCTGACGCGAATGGGCGCCGGCGAACAAAAGATGAGCGCCTCGATATGGTTTTGAAGAAAGTCCAAGGCGCTAGTCCTGCTTCATCATTTTCGCTTCAATGGACTGCGTCGTATGCGGTACGGCGATGAGGCGTTCCTTGGAAATCAGTTTACCCGTCACGGAGCAGATACCATACGTACCATTCTTAATGCGGATCAACGCATTCTCCAGGTTGGTAATGTACTTCTGCTGACGTGCGGCAAGCTGACTGAGATTTTCCTTTTCTGCCGTTTCCGCTCCGTCCTCGAGCACTTTCGTGTTTCCTCCCGAAGTAGCATCGGTGCCCTCATCGTTGGTACGATTCAGCGTATCCTTGAGGATCTTATACTCCTCGCGGGCTTTCTCAAGTTTTTCAAGTATGAGTTTCTCAAACTCGCGCAACTCCTCTTCAGAGTAGCGGGTGCGCGTTTCATCCGTAGTAGTTCGCGCAGGCTTGTGCGCGATAGGACGCTGGTTTGGGATCTGGAACATGTGCATTTGTGCAACAGGAGGCAATGGCTTCGATTCCGTAGCAGGCTTTGCTACAGTCTGTTCCTTTTGCGGTGCCTCAATCCGCACCTTTTCAGGTTGTGCGTTCTTTTGTTCGGATTTCACCTGAGGATTCGCTTTGGATTTCGATACGGGCGCCTCAGCTGCCTTCGGAGCTTCTACACTTTTCTTCTTAACCACCTTCACACTTTTCTTTTGGTTGATCACTGCTTTCTTCACCGGCTTTTTGGCGGCTGCCTTCCGGGCTGTCGGCGTACGCGTGCTGGCCTTCTTCTTTGCCGCTTTGGCAGCTTTAGCCTTCTTAGCTGCTTTAGCCGCGGGTTTTGCCTTCGGCTTAGCCGCCGTCTTTTTCTTAGCTACCTTAGCGGGAGTTTTTTTCTTCTTGGCCATGTCCCGTATTTCTCGTTTGGTAAAAGATGCGCAAAATTACGCCGCGGTGACTAAAACAAAAAATATTGCTTCCATTATTCCTGGAAGCCCTGTTTCCTGCCGTTATGGCCAATTAACCTATGTTCAGAAGTCTCCGGCAACGATGATCCGTTCGCGGAACGCGTGCACATCGCCTGACGGTGAAAAGACTTCGAACCAAAGCCAATAATAACCTACCCTGGCGCGAGACCCATCGTCGCGGTCGCCATCCCAGCGGTAAAAACCTTCGCTGCCTAGCAGGTCATTGCTGGCGATGGAACGGATACAACGGCCCTGTTGGTCGAGTATCCTGGCGTTGGCCACATATCCGGCCCGGTCAAAGTTGTAACGGATAATTGTGAAATTCGGTTTCCCATGAACCGGCCTGAATGCAGGCGGATCAACGGTCACGGGCTTAGGGAGCGGACCGGATGAAAGCACTTCCACCGAATTTCGCCGTCCCGGTGTTGCACCACCCGCCCGTGAGGATGCCGAACTCCAGTTATCCGCATCGCCACTTGCAGCATCGGCGGAAAGCCGCTCAAGCGATACGCCATCCGCCGTGGTAACGAAAATAGAATGCATGGCCTTGTTGTAAGTCACGGCATCAATCACACGTTGCGACGCATCCAGCAACGCTACTGAACCCACATCATCAGGAAGTGCATTCAGCCGCGTTTCAATCAAAGCGTCCGATGCGACATCGGGATAATGGTTCGCAAGAACTTCGACGTCCGGAGTTAACACCACGTAACCACCTGGAGCCAGTAGTCGGTCTTCTCCGGTAATGGTTCGCAAATCTTTCGGAATTCTTTCAGAATAGGTTGCTGTACTCCAGCCCTTCAGATTGATAAACTTTTGCGACCTGTTGTAGATCTCAACAAAATCAACACCTCCCGGCTTCGGATTGAAAAGGATTTCATTGATGACGACGTCCAGACTGTCCGCAGGTTCCGGAACTGCAAACGCTGTGCTTTTTTCTAATGCCAGATTGTGATTGCAATCCCTGACGTTCCGGACGCTCACAGCATAAAGGATTCCGGGTTCGAGAGAGCCCGAAAGGACTACGAGAAGCGACCTGAGCGCTTCACCAAGGGTCACAGAATTTACCTCCACATACGGGTCGATGATGACATTCCCGGGTGGGACCCTTTCATCCAGCAGCTTCTCGTCGAATTCGATCAGAAGCTTGTTCACGTCAATTGCTGTTACCGCAACAATGTTTGGTCCGGTAGCATCAGGCTTCGATGCAAAGACCGAATTCTGTTTACCCGGGGTTCCGCCTTCCGGGGCTTCTGCTTCCGTCCAGTTATCCTCCTCGCCGCATGGGTTGAACGGATCGATCAGCTCGAGCGACCAACCACCATTTCTCTTTGACGCGTTGCGATACCAGCTACTGGCGTACCGCACCGAATCGATGGTCTTGCCCATTGCAGACCGGAGTACAACAGCATCACCTGCGTTGTTCAGACTCGGCATACTTGTCACCGGCACAACGCGAATGCCTTCGAATGCCGCGGCTTCCTGTGAGGAGACAATGATTGCATACTCCTCAGATGGAAGGGAAATCGATGGAAGTCTGGCAGAAGTTCGCTCATCCGAAAGGGTCCATTCACCAAGGTTAACCGTAGCTGAAGAGCGATTGAAAATCTCAACGAACTCCGCTTCCGGAAGGCCAACCGATGGCGACGGGTCGGCAAGAATTTCTGTGATGATCACATCCTTGTAGGCGACGTCCGTAGGTTGGGTTGGTTCGTCGCTGGACTGAGAGAAAGCCGGGTTGAAAGGGATCGAACTAACAATAGTTAACCCGAGAGCCCAAATAATTTTATTCATAGTCGAGGGGTCTTATTGCTTTGGGCTCTTTCAAAAGTACTATTTTTGTGATTCTAAATACAAACACGAATCATGAAACTTGCGGTAGTTGGAGCCACGGGGCTCGTTGGGCAGGAGATCCTGCGCGTATTGGAAGAAAGAAATTTCCCGTTCACCGAACTGATTCTGGTAGCGTCTGCCAAATCGGTTGGGCATACCGTCAAGTTTAAAGGCTCCGACTACAAGATCATCAGCATTGAAGATGCGGTAAAACAGGCACCGGATATCGCCATTTTCTCTGCCGGGGGAGGTACTTCGCTCGAGTGGGCGCCCAAATTCGCCGAAGCGGGTACTATCGTCATCGACAACTCTTCCGCCTGGCGTATGGACCCCGACAAAAAGCTTGTTGTGCCCGAAATTAACGGTCACGTTATTGGTATAGACGATCGCATCATCGCCAACCCCAACTGCTCAACTATTCAGATGGTGATGGCGCTGGCGCCGCTTCACGTCGCTTACAAGATCAAGCGGATTGTGGTGTCTACGTATCAGTCCGTCACCGGCACCGGGAAAGATGCAGTACAGCAGCTGATGGACGAGCGGGCTGGCGTACAGGGCGCCAAGGTTTATCCGCACCCGATCGACATGAACGCGCTGCCTCATATCGACGTCTTCCTTGAGAACGGATACACGAAGGAGGAGATGAAGATGGTCAACGAAACACGGAAGATTCTGGGAGATAACTCGATCGGAGTTACCTCAACGACGGTACGGGTTCCGACCATCGGCGGTCACTCCGAAGCCGTAAATGTAGAGTTCCACAAGGATTTCGACCTCGACGAAGTTCGCCGTATGCTCGCCGCCACGCCTGGTGTTGTCGTTCAGGACGACCCGGCCAATAACGTATACCCTATGCCTATCTATGCGAAGGGTAAGGACGAAGTCTTTGTCGGAAGGTTACGCCGCGACGAATCGCAACCTAATACACTGAACATGTGGATTGTATCCGATAACCTGAGAAAGGGTGCGGCCACCAACGCGGTTCAGATCGCCGAGTTCATGCTGGAAAAAAGCCTTGTCTATTAGCGACGCGCCGGACGTTCCAGAGCCGCGGTTGCTCCAACCCGAAGTACAGGAGTTTATCCGTGCGCACACCTCGTCAGACGTCCATGAGTTGTCACTAAAACAGCCTCCGCTGCTGTTCGGCATTGCTTTCCCCCTCATCGCGAAACAGATTGCCGGACGGCAGCAGATCAGGCTCAAACTTCCATTGTACTATACGACTCAAGGAATTCTATACGCTTCCCGCGAAAACCTGGAACAGTGTTCGTCTGAACGAGCGGCGAGGTATAAGGCAGAACAAGCAGCCGCGTTGAGCGGTTTGGCTCGCCACCGCTGTGTGGACCTGACCGGCGGGTTTGGAGTGGATACGTATTTTCTAAGCCGTCATTACACCGAGGTTCATTACGTCGAACAAAATCGCCAACTCCTGCAAATCGCCCGTCATAACCATAGGCAACTCGGGGCAACAAACATTGTATATCACGAAGCGGATGCACTTACTTTTCTGGAAAAAACCTCACTCACCTTCGACCTCGCGTACCTGGATCCTTCAAGGCGCACCGACAACAACAAGAGAAAAATCGAACTAACGGCCTACTCGCCGGACATTCGCACGATAATCCCAATCCTCGGGAAGACTTTCACTCGGATGATGGTAAAGGTCTCGCCGATGCTGGACATCGACCGCGGACTTCAGGTTATCCCCAACGTCGCACAGGTGCATGTAGTCGCTGTTGGCGGAGAAGTAAGGGAAATGTTGTTCTTTTCCGAAGCAGGCCACAACGCAGAACCGCTGTTGGAAACCGTTGATCTATCGTCCGGTCGGCAGCCTTTTTCCTTCTATCGCAGCCAGGAAAGAGTTGCACCCGTACAATTTGGCGCACTTCAAAAATACGTGTATGAACCCGCGCCTGAGATACTCAAAGCGGGTGGCTTTCGGCTGGTAGCTTCACGTTTTGGCGTGATTAAACTACACGTCAATACGCATTTATATACATCGGAGAAACTCGTTGAGGATTTTCCCGGTCGAACCTACGAAATCATTGCAACGGCAAGCCGGTTCCCCGACCTCGCCGAATTTTTCCCGGAACGCATGGCGAACATCGTCGTACGCAATCACCCTCGCGCTCCCGATGGGCTGAGAGCTGAGTTAAGACTGAGGGAAGGCGGGGAACGCTATCTCCTGGCCTTTACTGCACCCGACGGTCCGATGCTTGCAGCAGCGAGAAGGTTGAGTTAGAGGTAGCCAAGGATTTCTTCAATCGGCTTCTCTCCATCAAGATGCCGGACGAGTCGACGGTCTTCTGAAAAAATATAGAGCGAAGGTGTGGATATCGGTCCAAGGTGATCAAGTATCTCCTTTACCGTAGTCTGGACGAAGTGCACATTGGGCTTGCGGTCCAGTGAATAGTCGCGGGCAAACTTTCGCGACGCTTCATGTCCGTCCGTACTTACAAAGTAGAGCCTGTATTCGCTAAATGCATCCAGGTTCTTGCTGATCGCCTCCGCTTCGCGCTGGCAGTGATCGCATTCCGGTCGGAAGAAGATCAGGATGCTTTTGCCCGACAGCTCCCTCGCGCGGATCACCTGTTGGTCCATCGTCACCAGATTCATGTCAGGCAGTTCATTCACGGGTGTCGCATCTTCTGGTGCGAGCGCGTGACCGCCGTCTGACGATTTGCCGCACTGCAGCATGAGGATGCTTAAGATTACAAGAAGAAAGGTTTGCGGTCTCATTCGGATAATTGAGTTGTCAGGATTTGAGATGCCCGATTGCCCAGAAGGCCAGTAGGCTTGCCAGCAGTAATGTGCCATACCATTGCAGCACCATCTTCCGATTTTGATGCGAAAGCCACCAAAGCACAATCCACGGTCGCCACAGTCCTGTCAAGAGGAGCAAAGCAGACAAAACGCCAGTGAATGCAAAGAAATGCTGCCAGGTCATTGTCCAAAATTAACTCAAATTTGTTGTGATCCGTTTATCTTTGCATCCTCTATTGGAAATCGGGATTGAGGGCGCAAGATTTTCTTAACCTGTACTGCGCGGAGGGTGTGATCAAGACCGTAGCCGCAGGGATCAGTGCGTCCAATTCGTCCAGAATTCACGTCAAGGGAGCTGCAGGAAGCCTTGACGCCGTTATCGCCGCCGCTGTCTTCACACTTGAGCCTCGCGATTTCATCTTCATCATGCAGGAGAAGGAGGAAGCTGCCTACTTCCAGAACGACCTGCAAAGTCTGCTTGGGCGAGAGGTCCTGATGCTCCCCATGTCGTACCGCCGTCCGTACGAATATGATGAGACCGAGAACGCCAACGTTCTCATGCGGGCAGAAGTGTTAAGCCGCATCAGCGAACCCGGGCATGCGCCGCTTATCGTCGTGACATATCCTGAAGCTCTTGGCGAAAAGGTGGTAAGCAGAAAATCCCTTTCCGCGAACACTTTTGGTGTGGCAATAGGAGAGAAGCTGGATGTCGACTTCCTCGAAGAGTTTCTGCGGTCGTATGGTTTTGAGCGAACTGATTTCGTATATGAGGCAGGACAATACGCTGTGCGGGGAGGTATCATTGATGTTTTTTCATTTGCCCATGAACTTCCGTACCGCATTGAACTCTTCGGTAATGAAGTAGAGAGCATTCGAACCTTTGATCCGGTCTCTCAAATTTCCGTCGGCGAATTCCCGAAGCTGAGCATCGTCCCCAACCTGCAGTCGACGACACTTCACGCGGAGCGGCAATCATTCTTTTCTTTTTTGTCACCCGATTCGGTTTTGTGGTTTAAGGATTTTCAACTGACAGGCGATGTCATACAGAAATGTTTCGACACCGCCGCTGAGTCGTTCTCGCGGATCACCGGAGGAGGCAAAACACAAATCGTTTCCGGGCCGGAGGTTTTGTTCGACGACCGTAACTCCTTTCACTGTACGGTTGAATCATTTCCTTGTGTCGAGTTTGGAAGCAGATTCTATTTGCCGGCTACACAATCGTTTCAGTTCACATCCGGAGGCCAGCCGTCATTCAACAAGAATTTCGAGCTGCTGACCTCTGATCTGGAACGCCTTCAGCAGGAAGGGTACCGTACTTTCATTGCATCTGATCTTCCCCATCAGTTAGACAAACTGAAGTCGATCTTTGCCGAGATCAGCACGACCGTCAAAGTAGAAACCCTGGAGTGTTCACTGCGCGCCGGGTTTCAGGACTCTGACCTGAAGATCGCGTGCTACACAGATCACCAGATATTTGAACGGTTTCATCGGTACAAGGCGCGGGAAAAGTTCAGCAAATCGAAAGCGCTCACACTTCGCGAACTGCAAACCCTTCAGCCTGGCGACTTTGTCACACACATCGACTATGGCATTGCAAAATTTGCGGGCCTCGAGAAGAAGATTGTAAGGGACCGCGAGCAGGAATCGATCCGTCTTGTCTTCAAGGACGACGACATTCTTTATGTGAGCATACACTCGCTTCACAAGATCTCGCGATACACAGGAAAGGATGGTGCGCCACCTTCGATCAGTAAACTGGGATCGCAGGAATGGGCGACAAAGAAGTCGCGCGTAAAAAAGCGCGTGAAGGACATCGCAAAAGAACTGATCGAACTGTACGCCAAGCGGAAGTCGGCACCCGGCTACGCGTATTCGCCTGACAGCTATCTGCAGGCGGAGTTGGAGACCTCGTTCATGTACGAGGACACGCCTGATCAGGCACGCGCGACCGCCGACGTCAAGCGAGACCTTGAAGCACCTCATCCGATGGATCGCCTGGTCTGTGGTGTGTCTTTTATACAAATCCCGAACCCCAGGAGCCGACCTCTTAT
>QGUY01000057.1 GCA_003242315.1 Bacteroidota bacterium | reverse complement strand
CACTAATATGCGACCGGAGCCTGGAACCCTTTGATTACCCGATCGACCTCCACAAGGATGTCATTTTCAAGTATGGGGACCTGGACGAGGAGCTAACCGACGAGATTGTGAACATTCGACGGGACACAGCCCAGCTGGAGATCGGACAGTATATATATGAATTCATCAGTCTTGAAGTACCGATGAAGAAACTTCATCCGCGCTTTCAGGACGAGGAACTTCCGGAGGAAGGAAAGATTGTTTATTCATCCGGGCCGTCCGTTGAAGATAAGGAGTCGGAGGACGAATCTCCTGCCGACCCGCGATGGGATATTTTGAAGAAGCTTAAATAAAAGATTTACTATTATGCCTAATCCGAAACGTAAGACGTCCAAAACCCGCCGGGACAAGCGCAGGACGCATTACAAAGCAACCGCAAAGCAGTTTGTGATCTGCCCTACCACGGGTGAGCATCATCTGCCGCACCGGGCCTTCTGGCATGAAGGCAAACTGTATTACAGAGGCAAGGTTGTCATGGAGCGGGAGGTCCTCGCCTAAGCCCATGACGACGACGTCCCCCCGACAGTCACATCCCGATTCCATCGGGGCTAATCAAACCATAAGCCGGCATTGACCGGCATCAACCCCGATCCATCGGGGCCAATCCCGATTCCACACAATCGGGCTTTTGTTTTTTTGGGGTGACACCGCCTTAACTAAAATTTTTATCTGCTGATGACAAGGATCCATGCTGCAATAACCGGAGTCGGGGGCTATGTGCCCGACTACATACTCACCAATAAGGAACTCGAAACCATGGTGGACACCAGTGATGAGTGGATCACCACCCGAACAGGGATAAAGGAACGACGGATCCTGAAGGGCGAAGGCCTTGGAACTTCCTACATGGGCATCGAAGCCGTGAAGGAGTTGTTGAAAAAAACAAATACAGATCCTCGCGAAGTTGACCTCATCATCTGCGCCACTGTAACACCTGACATGATGTTTCCCGCTACGGCCAATCTCATCGCCGATGGCGTGGGCGCTGTCAACTCCTTTGGCTACGACCTGAGCGCTGCATGTTCAGGTTTCATCTACGCGCTTACCACCGCTGCGAAATTCGTAGAGTCAGGTCAATACAAGAAAGTGATTGTAGTGGGCGGCGACAAGATGTCGTCTATTATCAACTACGAAGATCGCACGACTTGCATCATCTTCGGCGATGGATGTGGTGCCGTAATGCTCGAACCAGTAACGGAAGAAGTTGGTGTTATCGACTCGATTCACAGGGCCGACGGATCCGGAGCCGCTTACCTCAACATGAAAGCTGGCGGCAGCCGCATACCGGCATCGCACGAATCCGTCGACAAGAAACTGCACTACATCTACCAGGAAGGAGCGACAGTGTTTAAGTTTGCCGTGATCAATATGGCAGACATCTGCGCTGAGATCATGGAGAAAAACAAGCTCACCGGCGACGACATCGCGTGGCTCGTTCCGCATCAGGCAAATAAAAGAATCATTGACGCCACAGCTAATCGCATCGGCATCACCGACGACAAGATCATGATGAACATTGCGTCGTACGGTAACACAACGGCCGGCACCATTCCGTTGCTTTTGTGGGATTATGAAAAGAAACTTCGAAAAGGAGACAAGCTGATCCTTGCAGCGTTCGGCGGCGGATTTACCTGGGGCGCCATATATTTGATATGGGCTTACGATCCGAAGTGAGCATCAAATTGCATTTGAAAAATTGATTTGTAACTTGACAGCGTTTATTCCCTATGGCAACTATCAGTGATCTGAGCAGAGGTAACTTCGTTCGCTATAACGGTGAAGTCATGCAGGTCGAGGATTTGCAGCACCGCACCCCGGGTAACCTCCGCGCATTTTACCAGGTTAAGTTCCGTAACGTACGCAATGGAAAGCTGGCGGAAAACCGCTTTCGTCCCTCCGATGAAATCGATTTGCTCCGCGTTGAAACTCGCGAATACCAATACCTGTACGCCGACGGCGACAGTCTTGTCTGCATGGACAACAACACGTTCGAGCAAATCTATCTCGACAAGGCGCTCCTGGGCGACGCGTTGAAATATATCAAAGAGGGCGTTACGCTTTTAATTGCGTTCGAAAACGGCACTGATCCGATTACGGCAAGCGCACCGCCCAGCGTGGTGTTGGAAGTATCGTATACTGAGCCCGGACTTCAGGGCGACACAGCAACGCGCACGCTGAAACCGGCTACACTTGAAAACGGTACGGAGATCAGGGTACCTCTGTTCATCAACACGGGCGACTCAGTGAGAGTGGACACTCGTACCGGAGAATACATCGAACGCGTTAAATAAATTATTCGCATCATGGCCAAGTCCCGCGCAAAAACCACCCCGAAAAAATCCGCGCCCCAACCCGAAAAGAAGAGCGCTTCGTCGTCTTCAAAGTCTGTATCCACCGGGGAGATTCGGGACCTGATTGAATTCATCGCGAACACTGGCCTCAACGAGGTCAGTTTGGAGACACCGGACCTGAAGCTTCATGTCAAGCGGCAAGTGGATCAACGTGTAGCGGAATTGCCCGCTCCTGTTCCATCGGCACCACCAGTAGCGCTACCACAGGCTACGACGCCTCCTCCCGCACCGGAACCGGAAAAGCCGGCATCCAGACCCACCGTGGAAATTCGCTCACCGATGATCGGCACGTTCTACCGCTCACCGAACCCCGACGCGCCGCCGTTTGTTTCTGTGGGCGACAAGGTTACGAAGGGGCAAACCGTGTGCATTATTGAGGCGATGAAGTTGTTTAACGAAATTGAATCAGAAGTATCGGGCACGATTGTAAAAGTGCTCGTTGAAAACGCCACGCCTGTCGAGTACGATCAGCCGTTGTATCTGGTCGAGCTCGACTAAAAGCGGCGTACTCTTTACCTTAACGTCCAGGCTGTGTTCAAGAAGATATTAATTGCCAACCGTGGTGAAATTGCGCTGAGGGTAATCCGCACGTGCAGGGAAATGGGCATCAGCACGGTGGCTGTGTATTCAACCGCTGACCGCGAAAGTCTTCACGTCAGATTCGCCGATGAAGCGGTCTGTATCGGCGAAGCGCCCAGCAAGGAATCTTATCTCAACATACCGCGCATCATCTCTGCGGCAGAAATCACCAACGCCGACGCCATACACCCCGGCTATGGGTTCCTTTCGGAACGCTCCGAATTTTCCGCTGTCTGTCACGAGTACGGCATCAAGTTCATCGGGCCTTCTCCGGAGATGATTGACGCGATGGGCGACAAGTCGACAGCAAAAGAAACAATGAAGAAAGCCGGCGTGCCAACGATACCAGGATCTGAGGGACTTCTGAATTCTGTCGAAGAAGGTCAGAAACTCGCCAAAAAGATCGGCTATCCGGTAATCCTTAAAGCAACCGCCGGAGGTGGCGGCAAAGGCATGCGCATCGTCAATGACGAGTCACAGTTCAAGAAGGCATGGGACGATGCTCGGCGCGAAGCGGCAGGTGCATTTGGCAATGACGGGCTTTACCTTGAAAAGTATATCGAAGAACCGCGCCACGTTGAGATCCAGGTGATCGGAGATCAGTACAATAAAGTTTGCCATCTCTCGGAGCGCGATTGTACGATACAAAGACGTCATCAGAAACTCGTGGAAGAAACGCCTTCACCGGCTGTCGACCAGGAACTGCGCGAAAAGATGGGCGAGGCAGCCATCCGCGGTGCGAAGGCGATAAAATATGAAGGCGCTGGGACCATTGAATTCCTCCTCGACAAGCACGGGAACTTTTACTTCATGGAAATGAACACCCGTATCCAGGTGGAACACCCCATCACCGAGGAAGTAACCGACTACGACCTGATCAAGGAACAAATCAAAGTAGCAGCCGGCGTGCCCATCTCCGGGAAGAACTATTTCCCTAACCTGTATGCGATGGAGTGCCGCATTAATGCTGAAGATCCCGCCAATGGGTTCAGACCGTCGCCGGGAAGAATCACAAACCTCCACATGCCCGGAGGACACGGCGTTCGCATCGACAGCCATGTGTATGCCGGTTATACCATCCCCCCGAACTACGATTCGATGATCGCTAAACTCATCGTCAGCGGTCAGTCGCGCGAGGAAGTCATCACCCGGATGAAGCGCGCATTGCAGGAGTTCGTCATCGAAGGCGTGAAGACTACCATCCCCTTCCACATCAAACTCATGGACAACGAGACCTTCCGCTCAGGGAAGTTCAACACGAAATTTTTGGAGACGTCCTTCGATTTTAGCTCGCTTTAGGAGCTGACAGATTTTCACCACAGAGGCACGGAGGATACGGAGATTCACGGTGCCGGTCTGTGTCTCTGTGGTAAAAAATACTAGACTTTAGCTGGCTGCTCGATGGCACGGACCAACTCCGCATACCAGGCCTTACCGTACTTCCGGATCAGCGGTTCCTTAAGAAACTTGTACAACGGAACCTGGAGCTCCTTGCCAAGGGCGCAGGCGGGAGAACAGATACGCCACTTGTGATAGTTGACGGCCTCGAAGTCCTTTTTCTTCGTGATGCGGATCGGATACAGGTGACAACTGATGGGCTTTCGAAATGAAATCTTTCCGTCCTTGTGTGCTTCTTCAATTCCGCACTTGAGGATGCCCTTCTCATCGTAATGAGAATACGCGCACTCGCGGCCTTTAATGACAGGCGTTGCGTAGTCGCCGTCCGGGTCAATCACGTGCGTGCCCTCCTTCTCGATGGTTTGGATTCCCTTAGGTGTCAGGTAAGGCTTTATCTTGGGATAGATATCTTTCAGAATGGCAAGCTCTTCCACTTCCAACGGCGCGCCGTAGTCGCCTTCCACGCAACATGCGCCCTTGCATTTTTCAAGGTTGCAGACGAACTCCTTGTCGCGAATTTCATCTGAAACCAGTACGTCGCCGACTTTAATCATTTGATTCGTTCGTTCGCAAAGATAGTTCTAATTTTTTTCTCCGCTCCCACGCACTTTTGTCGTGTTTTGACTGTTTCTGTCATCACGCTGCCTTAGCGTTTGTTCCTTATTGTGTTATTTCCTTAATTCCGGCCAGCCGGATATCCACGTACCATTTTACCTTTGTACCGGCGCAACGCATGATCGATTATCTGTCCAGTCTGAACGAACCGCAACGGGAAGGTGTGCTGAACACCGAAGGTCCCTGCATGATCATTGCCGGCGCAGGGTCGGGCAAAACCCGCGTGCTCACCTATCGGATCGCCCATCTCATCCACGAAAAGGGTGTGGACCCGTTCAACATTATGGCGTTGACGTTCACAAACAAAGCGGCGAAGGAAATGCGCGACCGGATCGAAACCATCGTCGGTCACGACGCGCGCAACATCTGGATGGGCACCTTCCACTCTGTATTCGCCCGCATCCTCCGCGCGGAGGCGCATCACCTCGGGTATCCGTCGAACTTTACGATCTATGACACGGACGATTCCCGGACATTGATCAAAAATATTGTCAAGGAACTGGGACTCGACGAGACGGCGTACAAAGCAAGCACGGTGCACAATCGCATTTCTGCCGCAAAGAACCGACTCATCGGATGGCAAGACTACCTGGCAAACGCCGAACTCATGGCCGATGACGCCGCCAACATGCGCCCGGAGATCGGGAAGATTTATCGTGCTTACGCGATGCGCTGCTTCAAAGCCGGCGCGATGGACTTTGACGACCTGCTGTTCAATACCGATAAACTTTTCCGCGAACACCTCGACGTATTGAACAAGTACCAGCACCGCATACACTACCTGCTCGTCGACGAGTTCCAGGATACGAACCTGTGCCAGTATTACATCATCCGTAAGATCGCCGCCGTCAGGGAAAACATCTGCGTAGTTGGTGACGATGCGCAGAGTATTTACGCATTCCGCGGAGCCGACATCACGAACATTCTCAACTTCGAACGCGACTACCCGGACCTGCGCGTCATCAAACTTGAGCAGAATTATCGCTCAACGCAGAACATCGTTAACGCGGCGAACTCTGTGATCCGGAAAAACCGTGCACAGCTACCAAAGAACATCTGGACCCATAACGAAGAAGGATCTCTGATTGAGCTGATTAAAGCAGTTTCCGATAATGAAGAAGGCCGACTCGTAGCGTCATCGATCTTCGAAGAGAAGATGCAACATCAGCTCAAGTTCAGCGACTTCGCAGTACTGTATCGCACCAACAGTCAGTCGCGCGCCATTGAAGAGGCGTTGCGACGAATGAATATCAAATACAAAGTCATTGGTGGCCTTTCGTTCTACCAACGCAAGGAAATCAAAGACCTGCTTGCATACCTGCGCTACGCCATCAACCAGCAGGATGAAGCCTCCTTCCGGAGGATCATCAATCTGCCAAAGCGAGGGATCGGTAACGCGACCATTGACCGGATCATCGTTGCAGCCAACGACCATGACCTTCCGATATGGGAAGTGCTAAAGCATGCTGATCAGTTTCTCGGAAATCGACTGAGTGGTCCTATCAGCGACTTCGTCGCGATGATCGAACGCTTTTCGCTGGAGGTTCAACGAAAGGATGCGTATAGCGCGGCGTTCGAGATTGCAAAGGGCTCAGGCCTGCTCCGCGAACTCTACGAAGACAAGACGGTCGAAGGTCTCAGCCGCTATGAAAACGTGCAGGAACTCCTTAACGCCATAAAGGAGTTTGTGGACGATCCGACGAGAGAAGACAAATCGCTAAACGCGTTCCTGCAGGAAGTATCGCTGATCACAGGCCAGGATGAAGACAAGGACAAGGATCCCGACAAGGTGACGCTGATGACCATTCACATGGCCAAGGGTCTTGAATTCCGCTACGTATATATCGTCGGCCTGGAGGAAGATCTCTTCCCCTCTCAGATGATGCTGAGCAGCCGTGCGGAACTCGAAGAGGAGCGCCGGTTGTTCTATGTAGCGATAACCCGGGCCCAGAAGCGGCTGTTCCTGTCGTATGCGCTGACGCGATATCGCTATGGCCGACTTAAGAACTGTGAGCCGAGCCGGTTCCTTGATGATATTGACGGACGGTACGTCAAGCTAACCACACGCCAGAGCGTTTATGAGTCGTCAGGCGGAACGAATTACGCCCGCAGCCTGGTACGCGGCATACAAAAGACAGTGAAATCTACGCCGAAACCGGCCCAGCCCGTGCATGTTCCGGCCGCCGATTTCGAGCCCAGCGACACGTCGGGACTGCAACAGGGGATGAAAGTGGAACACCCTAAGTTCGGATATGGGGTTGTGATTCAGATGGATACATCCGGCGCAGACCGAAAGGCGCGGATTCAGTTCGACAATTTTGGCGAAAAGACGTTATTGCTTAGCTTTGCCAAGTTAAGAATTCACGAATAATCTCTGGATCGAGGCGATAAGGCACCCTTCCCGGATACTTGGTGCAAACTTCAACACTTCAACACACATCAACACTTCAACACTTTTATGATTGGAGAATATAACACGCAACGGCCTCCTATTATTTTGAAAGAATACGGCCGCAATGTTCAGAAACTGGTAGAGTACATAAGAAACGAACCCTCCCGCGAAAAACGCACGGAGATGGCCTACACGCTTATCGAACTGATCAAGCAGCTGACGCCAAGCCTGAAAGAGCAACCTGAAAACCCTCAGCGCCTTTGGGATGACCTGTACATTATCGCCGATTTCAACCTGGACATTGACAGCCCCTACCCCATGCCGGAGCGGGATATCCTGTTCAAGAAGCCGAAACGGATGGACTATCCCCAGAGCCCGATTCAGTTCAAGCACTATGGAAAGAATATCGAACGGCTTGTACAGGAAGCTGTGAAGATTGAAGATCCCCAGGAGCGCGAAGATGCCATCATCTACCTGGGTAAGCTGATGAAAACCTTCTACAGCAACTGGAACAAGGAGACCCTGGACGATTCAGTCATCCTTAAGGATATCGAGCGTATGTCCGGCGGGAAGCTAACCATCAACATTGATAAAGTCCGGGAGGATAACCTCTTCGAAAAACTCTACAAGGAGCGCAAGAAAGCCAAGCCTCAGCAAAACGGTGCCCGCCAGCAAGGTTCACATCGCCAGTTCAAAGGCAAAGGCAATCAACGCCGTCGCGGTTAGTTTTGGAGATGCAGACACAGGTGCAGATGCAGTCCTTCGACAAGCTCAGGAACCCGGATACTATATTCCAGATGGATGTAACTGCTCGCGGTTATTGAACTTGCCGAAGGGCGCACCGATCACCGACCACTAATCGCCACCAAACCCTCCCTCCCACGCTCCTTAATCCCCTAAAGGGGTCCAGCGCGCACCACACCACCCCTTTTCACTTTCCTTACTCCCCATACCTGACCGGCCACCGGTCCCTGAGCTCGTCGAAGGGCGGTCCCTGAGCCTGTCGAAGGGCCATAATAGACCACCGATTACTGATTACCGACCACGGTTCCCCCAAATCGTCATTCATTCAAATAAATCGTCCAAGCCCATCGTACGAAGAAGCCTATTCCCTATACTTGTGGCAATGTTTTAACAAAACCATCAGGTTACGGAATAATGGCAACATTCAGAATACAAGGTGGCCGGAAGCTTTCCGGTGAGATCGTGCCTCAGGGAGCAAAGAACGAAGCGCTCCAGATCATCAGTGCAGTGCTGCTCACAGATGAACCCGTAACCGTACACAACGTTCCCGACATCCGCGACGTGAATAAGCTCATCGAACTGGTGAGCGATCTCGGATGTAAGGTCGAGAAGCTGGGACCGGAATCATACCGATTCACCGCCCGCGATATCAACACGGGTTACCTGGAAACGGACGAATACCGCGACAAGGCGGCTTCCCTCAGAGGATCGGTAATGCTGTTGGGTCCTATCCTCGCGCGCTTTGGCAAAGCGAACATTCCGAAGCCGGGCGGCGATAAGATCGGACGCAGGCGACTCGACACCCACTTCCTGGGCTTCCAAAAACTCGGCGCCAAGTTCCGCTTCAACGCGGACGATCACCTCTTTCATATTGACGCCAGCTCGCTGCAGGGCACTTACATTCTCCTGGACGAAGCATCGGTCACAGGTACAGCCAACATCCTCATGGCGGCCGTGCTCGCCAAAGGAAAGACGACGATCTACTACGCGGCGTGTGAGCCCTACGTGCAGCAACTTTGCCACATGCTCAATCGCATGGGCGCTAAAATATCCGGCATTGGCTCAAACCTCCTCACTATCGAGGGCGTAGAAAAGCTTCACGGCACGGAGCATACGCTTCTCCCCGACATGATTGAGATCGGGAGCTTCATTGGCATGGCAGCCATGACGCAGTCGGAACTTACCATCCGTAACTGCCGCATCGAGATGCTCGGTATCATACCGGAAGTCTTCCGTCGTCTTGGCATCAAAATGGAGTTTCGTGGCGACGACATTTACATCCCCGCGCAGGAACGCTATACTATCGAGACTTTCATCGACGGCTCTATCCTGACCGTGTCGGATGCCCCATGGCCAGGGTTTACACCTGACCTCATCAGTATTGTACTTGTTGTCGCCACACAGGCAGCCGGCACCGTCCTCATCCATCAGAAGATGTTTGAAAGCCGCCTCTTCTTCGTCGACAAGCTTATCGATATGGGTGCACAGATCATACTCTGCGATCCGCATAGGGCGACCGTAATAGGACTTGACCGCAAGCAACAACTTCGCGGTATCAAGATGTCGTCACCCGACATTCGCGCTGGGGTAGCACTTCTCATCGCCGCTCTTTCCGCCAACGGCGTCAGCGAAATCTCCAACATCGATCAGATCGACAGAGGTTATCAGCGCATCGATGAACGACTGCGCGCACTGGGCGCCGTTATTGAGAGAGTATAGTTTACAATTCAATCCTCAACGCCACGGGGCAATGATCCGATCCCAGATATTGATTATAAATCGGCGCGTCTTTCACCTTTGACACGAGTTCTTCGCTCACGAGAAAATAGTCAATCCGCCACCCGACGTTACGCGCACGCGCATTGAACATGTAATTCCAATACGTGTATTTAACTTCTTCAGGATAGAATCTTCGGAAGACATCCACGAAGCCAGACTCCAAGAGCTTCGTGAATCCATCAATTTCGGTCTGGGTGTAACCGGCGGATTTGTTGTAATTCTCTTTCGGTCGCGCGATGTCAATTGGTTGATGCGCTACGTTGAAGTCGCCACAGGCGATAACAGATTTCTTCTGATTCAGACTGACCAGGTAGTTTCTGAAATCGGCATCCCACCGCGCGCGATAGTCGAGGCGTTTTAATCCTTCCCCGGAGTTCGGCACGTACACGGTGACGAGGTAGTGTGTATCAAATTCTGCGGTAATTACCCGACCTTCCTGATCATGTTCTTCGATGCCCATGTCAAACGTCACTGAAAGCGGCTTTATGCGGGTAAGCACTGCCGTTCCCGAATAGCCCTTTCGAAGTTTGGCCGAGTTGACGTGGATATCGTATCCCGAGATCAGTTCGAGGGTGGATTTCACCTCTTCCTGTGCAGCCTTCGTTTCCTGAAGGCACAAAATGTCGGGGTTCATCATCCGGACGTCCTTCAGGAAGTCCTTCTTTATGATGGCGCGCAGGCCGTTGACGTTCCAGTTTACTAGGTGAAGCTCAGGCATGGGTCAGGATTCAAAGCAAACAAAAAAAGCCCGAAAGGGCTCCAGGACTATAGATACAGGACGAGATTAACCGGCCTTGGCCTTGAACTCTTCCTTGACCTTTTCGATGTCAACCCTGCGGATGACCGGCTTGAAATTCTGGTTCTTGAGGGTAATTTTCCGAACGTTCGACTTTGATCTGTCCTTCCTGCTCTTTCGCTTCAATCGGGTTACTGCCATGACTTGCGTGGTTAAAAGGAACGCAAAAGTAAGCCCCTTTGCGGAGTTTGCAAAGCGCACCGCGGGGAAAATTGCCCTGTTTACCGTCCCAAAGGTTGATTTTATGAGACATAAGGCTAGGGGATTTCTGTCCGGGGGAATTAACTTGGCCGCCAATTATGGAAAAACCCGCACTTCCCAAAGGAACCCGCGATTTCGGACCCCTGGCCATGTCCCGGCGCCAATACATCATGAACGTCATCCGGGACGTGTTCCAGCGCTTTGGCTTCGCCCCCCTGGAGACCCCTGCGATGGAAAATTTGTCCGTCCTGATGGGGAAATACGGGGATGAGGGCGACCAGCTCCTGTTCAAAGTGCTGAACTCCGGCGATTTCCTGAAGGATGCCGACCCGTCTCTCCTGACGGGACGAAATTCAAAGGCGCTTACATCTGTTATCGCCGAGAAAGGTCTCCGCTACGACCTCACGGTTCCCTTCGCCCGGTACGTGATCATGAACCGGCACGAGATCGCGCTTCCCTTCAGACGATACCAGATGCAACCGGTTTGGCGGGCGGACCGCCCCCAGAAGGGACGATATCGCGAGTTCTATCAGTGCGACGCCGATGTCGTGGGCACGGACTCTCTGGTATGTGAAATGGAAATCATTCTCATGATCAAATCCGTTTTCCGCCAGTTGGGTATCGACGCCTATACGATTCGCATCAACCATCGCGACGTACTCGGTGGAATTGCTGCGTTGGTCGACGCGGGCTCTGCCCAGGGAACGCTCTTTACCGCCATTGACAAGCTCGATAAAATCGGTGTCGACGGGGTGAGAAAAGAACTCGCGGGGTACGGATGGAGCGAGAAACAACTCGATCGTCTGTTTGAGATACTCTCCATTAAAGGATCGAACACCGATAAGCTGGATCATCTCAACCGTATTGGTACCGATGTTGCGAAGAAGGGTATTGGCGACCTACGGGAAATTCTTGCGCTGTTGGACGCGTATGGCGACTCTGACGCTCATGTGGAAGTGGACCTCTCACTCGCACGCGGATTGAGCTATTACACAGGAACCATCTTTGAAGTCAGAGTAGACGGCGCGGCCGTCGGCAGCGTGAGTGGCGGTGGACGGTATGACAACCTCACGCAGGCGTTCGGTTCCAGGGAGCGGTTGCCGGGTGTCGGCATTTCTTTCGGGCTTGATCGCCTTTACGATGTGCTGGATGAACTTGGACGTTTCCCGGACGCACGTGGTTTGTCTACTACCGTGCTTGTGTGTCACATCGACGCGGCGTCGCTCCGTTACGGACTGAAAGTATTGTCGGCGTTGCGGAATGCAGGTGTCAGGGCCGAAATCTATCCCGACGAGGTCAAGCTGAAGAAGCAACTCGACTACGCCAACAAAAAGACCATCTCCTACGCGATTGTGATTGGTCCTGACGAAATGACGAGCGGCCAGTTGGGTTTCCGTAACATGGCCGCCGGAAGCCAGGAGAAGAAGACCCTCGAAGCGATCCTGGAGCATCTGAAAGCCTGAATGGACCTTTCAGAAGCCATACTTTGCCTTCTGAACCTTCGTTGTATAGGTTAACAAAAGGCCATGTACGCTGCGCAGAACGAACAATTCGTTAGGTTTGCCCATATTGAGAATGGCTAGACTCCGCCTCTTTACCATCGCACTTCTTCTTGTTGCCACCGGGGGCCACGCGCAGTACATGAGCGAGGGAGGACGGTTTCAGGTCGACGTACAGAGCGGATGTGCGCCACTGACGGTAAACATCACCATCAATGCTCCAAGCGCATGCGATGCAGGTAATCCGTGCGACATGGACTGGGATGGCGACAACAATTACGATGAAAACCTGGTATTCACTCACACATACACAACACCTGGCTCGTACTACCTGACTGTCCTGTTTCAATCAACCGGTCAGGATCGTATTCTCATTGAGGTTATCGATGATACACCTCCCGATTTCAAAATTTACACGTGCAGCGGCAACGAAGTGATGTACGAAATCACGGATGCCAGTTACGACGAGTACGTTGTTGATTTCAATGATGGCTCACCTGCGCTCATACTGCCTGCTGGCAGTTCAGGGGGCAACCACACATATGCCCTGCCCGGTGCGCAAACGATCACCGTGCGTGGAAGAAATGCAGGCGCTATCGATAACTGTACGGCCAACGCTCAACCATTCACTACATTCCCAACCATTCCAACACCACTGATCAACTCGCTTGTCGTTTTGGACGACAACCAAATCCAGATCGATTTCACAACGCGACAGTACGTTCAGTACAAGCTTGAAATGTCCATGAACGGCGTCACCAACTTCCAGCACGAGGAAGATGTTTACAATACCACGATGGCAACGAGCAGTACGGTGATTTCCGGGCTCGATACCGAGAGCAATTATTATTGTTTCAGGCTTGGCGTATTTGATCCCTGTAACCCGGCCAGTCCCATGCAGTATTCGAACGTCATCTGCAGCGCGACGCTGTCACTGGAATTGCTTGACAACATGAACCGTCTGCAGTGGACAACGCATACAACAGGAATCAACAACTACACGCTTGAGCGAAACTTCGCGCCCTACATTAGCGCAATACCAGGCAGCCAGACGAGTGTCAACGATAACGACGTTCAGTGCAAGACGGAGTATTCGTATCAACTCATATCGAACTATCCTAATGGCAGCACAAGTTATTCGCTGACGCGCACGGGCACCGCTGTTTCGATGACGCCGCCTACACCGGTGCAGAATATTACGGCTGTCGTGAACGGAAATTCTGTCGAGCTTTCCTGGACACAAGATCCTGCTTTCGATCCGATCGAATATGTTATTTCTAAAAACATCGATGATTCTGATTTTACGGAAGCAGGCAGGTCAGCCGTTTCCGGCTTTACCGATCCCGAGTTTTCTCCCGAGCGACCAACGTGTTACCAGATCATCTACACCGACTTGTGCGATAATACGAGCCCTCCTTCGATTATCGCCTGCCCGATTGTGCTTACCGCAGAGCAACTCGACGATGGTTCGGTGCTGCTCAACTGGACTCCGTATGAAGGATGGGCTCTTGGGGTACAGGAGTACGTTGTGGAAAAATATACCGACGACGGTTTTCTTCTCAACACATTTGATGCCGGAGTCAACCTAACCATTACCGACAACACCGAAGACGACATCCACCAGGTGCACGTTTACGTTGTACGCGCCATTGCGAAAGAGGGCGGACTTGGCGAGGCGATATCGAATGTGGTCGTAATCACTCGTGATCCACGCATCACCTACCCCACGGCGTTCACACCCAATGGCGATGGTAAGAACGATCACTTCACCGTGTTTACAAAGTTTGTGAACGGTTTCCAGATGAGCATCTTCAACCGTTGGGGTGAGCTGATCTACGTCACTGACGACATAAATCAGGGATGGGACGGAACATTTAATGGCAAGCTCATGCCCGAAGGCACCTATGCGTTTCGTGTTGACGTGGTGGATTACCTCGGGCGAAGCTTTGTCGAGATGGGATCGGTGATGCTGTTGCGGCGGAGGTAGTGTTGAAGTGTTGACTTCAACACTTCAACACTTTTTTACCACCAATTCTTTCCTTTACTTAGTACCTCGCTTAATACCTCACTTAAATTCCAAACGGCAATGTTCGACATGATGAAGATGATGGGCAAGATGAAGGAAGTTCAGGCCCGCATCAAGGAAGCGCAGGATAACCTGGTGAATGTAACGGCGACGGGAGAATCCGGCGGAGGAATGGTTAAGGCTACCGTTAATGGCAAGCGCCAGCTCATTGCGCTGGAGATCGATCCTGCCATCGTAAAAGCAGACGACAAGATTGTGTTGCAGGACCTGGTGATCGCTGCTGTCAACAAGGCCATGGATGAGGTCGAAGTTCTGGCGCGTGAAGAGCTGCGCCGGAAAACGGAAGGGTTACTGCCCAATATCCCGGGTCTTGATCTGGGTGGTATGATGGGATGAACCCACATCACCTCGCGTAAACTATGGCCGACGTTTCCGTTGTCATTCTCAACTACAATGGTGAAAAGCTCCTGCAAAAGTTCCTGCCGTCAGTAGTCAAGTACTCGGCGGAGGCAACGGTATGGGTAGCGGACAACGGCTCCACGGATGCGTCTGTCAGTTTGCTTGAACGCGAATTTCCCAGCGTCAGGGTCGTGACCCTCGACAGGAACTATGGATTTTGCAGAGGCTATAACGAAGCGTTGCGTCGCATCAAGGCGGACGTGTATGTCTTGCTGAACTCCGACGTCATGGTCACGCAGGACTGGCTCGTACCCATACTGCGTCTGTTGGAAAGTCGGGATGACATTGATGCCGTGCAACCGAAAATACTCTCCTACAAAGAGCCGGAAAAGTTTGAGTATGCCGGAGCGGGAGGTGGACTCCTGGATCCGCTCGGGTATCCCTTTTGTCGCGGACGTATACTGAACCGCATTGAATATGATCACGGTCAGTATGACGATGAGCGTGAAGTCTTTTGGTCATCCGGCGCGTGCATGGCCATACGTGCTTCCACCTATTGGACTCATGGCGGTCTGGATGAGGACTTCTTTGCGCACATGGAAGAGATCGATCTCTGTTGGAAGATCCAACGCGCCGGAAAAAAGGTTTTCTACACAGGCACCAGCGTAGTGTATCATCTCGGTGCGGGCACATTGAACTATGCGAGTCCGCGCAAGACCTTTCTCAATTTCAGGAACAACATGACCGTGTTGCTAAAGCATCTGGATGGTGGCGAAATGTGGTGGAAGATACCGCTGCGGATCGGTCTCGACTGGCTGGCGGCTTTTTCATTCCTGCTGTCCGGAAAGCCGGCGCATTGCGTCGCCGTGTTTAAAGCCCACGCAGCAGTAACCAGCGGGCTGTCCGCCATTCTGCGCAGACGACGCGCGTTGCGGACTGCGTATCCTCGCTATTCGAGGAAGAATATCTATCGTGGATTGATGCTGTTAAAGTATTTCTTCGGCCGGAGGAACGACTATCTTAAGCCTCAGTAATCCCATACCGGATTACGTCTGCGCCAATGCTTGCGGAGGTTCATGGCAAAGGCAATCACGAGGTATAAAATGACAGGTGAACCGAATGTGATGAACGATGCGTAGATGAAAAATAACCTTATGCTGGAAGTCGCCACACCCAGCAATTCACCCAACATAGTGCATACACCGAACGCGTAACCCTGAAAGAAGTGCTGGATTCTTGTGACCATCCCATTCATGTTATCTGTCCCTTTTTAACTTTCAACTTCCAAAAAAGTTGATTCAACGAACAAAAAAATCCGGCGTACAAATATATGGCAAGAACCGTCGGAAAAGGTTGGTCAATATCCTAATTTTTTGAGTATAATTGCAAAAAAAAACTGATAATCATAGTTTTACCTTTACGATTTAAACCAACCATAAATCAAACTCCAATGAGAAAAGTAGTTTACTCATTCCTGATTCTTGGCATTATTGGCCTGTCGGGGTGTACGCTGCCCAAGATGGTCAAGATGGCCAAGGAGCAGCAGCTGACGGTCACGCCAAACCCCCTGGAGGTTCACAAGGATACAGTTGCTTTCGACATGGCAGCTAACCTCCCCGTTAAGATGCTGAAGAAGGGAACCGTTTACACGGTGAACACCTACTACAAGTATGGGGAAAGTGAACAGGCTCTTGAACCGATCGAGTTCAGGGCTGAAGATTATCCCAACAGCGCGACCGAGCAACCTAGGGTAACGAAGGATTTTGCATTCGCTTACTCGCCGGCGATGAAGACTGGCGTGCTGGAAGTTGAAGGTGTAGCATCCAAGGGCGAAAAATCCAAAGCAACGGAGCGTATGCAAGTTGCTACAGGAGTAATCACTACTTCCAAACTCGTACAACCTGTAGGATATGCTGCTTATGCCGATCATGGCTATAACAACCAGGAAGAACTTGAACCGGTTGTCATCCCCGACTTTATCTTCCTTCAAGGTTCATCTGTTCTCCGTACTTCTGAAATCCGCAGCCCCAAGGGAAAGGAACTTGATGCCTTCATCGCTGCCAAGAACGTAACCCGTACGGTAACGATCACAGGTACTCACTCTCCTGAAGGTGCTGAGCGTATCAACAAGCGTCTCTCCGAAGAACGCGCTAAGCGGATCGAAGAG
>QGUY01000056.1 GCA_003242315.1 Bacteroidota bacterium | reverse complement strand
TTTTTTTAAAGATAAAGCCGGCTTAAAGTGTGGAGGTCCTTTCGTTTGCTTCGGGATTTGTATAAAAAACCATAGGTATGTCGGTGTTTAATGTTCAATTCCTCTCCGTTGCGGAGATATTCTGAATTGCATTCAAGTGGTGGTCATCGTGTTCTGCGACGAAATACATCAAATCAATCACGCGCATTTCCTTTTGCAACCTGGGGTGTAACGAGACTCCGTTGAAATCATTACCACCAAGCGATGATAGCAGTGCGATGGTACGGCTTCTTTCCTGACGGAGTCGTTCGAGGAGTTCATCGATGTGGACCGCATTGAATCCTCCTTCATCCGTGGCGCGGTTGTTAAGGTCTGCTGGCGTCATGACGGGCTTATTGTTTCGTATGTCGTCGAATCGAATCTGCCATAGTGGCTCGAGCACGAAGATATGCCCAATGTGTTCCTTAATAGACCACTTGCCGTCGGGTTTTGTTTCCAACACATCAGCGGGGATTGTTTCGACAACGGACGCAAAGGCCGCGGGTCCGTTGCGCAACCGCGCCATCAGCGGCTCAAACTGCTCCATTCCGAAACTGAAGTCGAACTTTCTTTCAAACCATTTCATATCACATTAGCTGGCGTCCCAATGTGAATGAAAAAGCCGGGACTGTAAAGGGTCACTTTTTTATTTTTCGACCATAACAGTGAAGTTCATCCCTTAAATGTGCTTTCGCCAGTCGCCGTCAGTACACCTGGTATCCCATCGGTTTGTAGGAAAAGTTGTTGGTCATGCCAGCTGAGCACGCTGTTAGGCCAACGATGAGGTCCATGCGAGCTTCAAGCACAACGTAGTCGCCGGCCCGACTTTTTGGCGGCCGTACTTCAATTCGTCCGGTATCAGGGTTAACAGTGACATGCATAAAAACATTGAAGCATACGGGAATCGCATCCGGAGCGATACCAAACTCCGCCAATGCCGCTGCCAGGTTGCCGAAGCACCCGCGATGGGGATTCGTATCGCCGTACAACTTGCGAAACATTTCCGCACTGCAAGGACTAAGAAGAAAATCGTGTCGTCCTACGGTGTCCTCCACCATGTCGAACATCACGTTGCTGCGATTGGAATAGAACGAGTGACCGGCTGTCAGGAATATTGTACTGGCGTAATCGATCGTACGCCCCGACGAAAGCACCTCGCGAGGATCGTGAAGGTTGAAACAGATCAGGTCGGATACCTGTTCTCCTTCGATATCCATAATTCGAAGGCGTTCGCCTTGTTTGAGCACAAACGCCACGCCGCTGCGCGGTCGAATTATGTTCATGCTGGTCAGGATTTCTTTTGTAGTGGACATTTCCAATCAGACTTATAATGAATTCCGCTGTATTGTCGCGTTTCCGGTTTGTCACCGAAGTCGGTGAGCATCGGATTGACAGATCCGGAATAAACGACGTCGCGTTTTCTTACGGTGCGTTTCATCGTTTCATAGCGATTCGTTCTCCGGAGCCTCTCGAATTCCTGGTGTGGATTGAACACCAGGGTAGCATATGGAAAGACGCGTGCCTTTCTTTCGCTTGCTGGATGAAGGCCAATGATGAAAAAAGCCTCTTCTTTCAGACTGAAGCTAAAGCGAGCTGATTCGGGATCATCGTCCACGCGCGGATCGTGTGAGTACCTTTGGCGATCGAGATCTGCGAGCGCATTCAATCGTGTCCAAAGCAGTCTGTCAAACATCCACTCATCGTGGATTCTCGGCGTTCGAAATATGACCGCCGCGCTGTGGTAGGGGGTGTCTACCTTTCGGTAGTCGTCGACAAAGCCGTGCAGAAACTCAAGTATGCGTCTGTCCTCATGAGGGCATTCCATGCTGGTCACAACGAGGCACTTGACGTGACCCTTTGCTACGGCAGCCTTTGCTGCAACACATGGGAAGCCGTGGCTTTGCAGGTGAAGAAGATATTCTTCAATGATGGTGTTATCGGACTTCATGGTATTTCAGTTTTGAGTACGGCGGAATTCCACCATAGGAACTCCGATTGCAGTTTCCGGCGACGGAGTTTCCGACCATGATTCCGAAGCGTGTGGTGTGGCTGCGTCGAGCCGACGCAGGTGTGCAAGATGTTTTTCTGACTGGATAAAGTGAGTGAAGCCATCGCGGAGGCCCCAGATCTCCGCTCCGGCGAGTTGGTTCGCTATGCTGATTCTACAGAGAATATTCCAATGATGCGAAAGAATCTTAAGAGCGCTGAGCAATGAATGACCGTCACAATACACGTGGTGTGGTTCTGCTCCCGCGCCGTTGAACTCCAGGATGGAGAAATTTTTTCCTGCCTTCAGATCGTCAACAGACGCGCACTTGAGATCGTATCGTCCGAAGCACAAGCCGGTTCGGCGGCTCAATCCGTCAAACAGAGATAGCAGCGCGGCATCTTTTTCTTGACTGAGGTCGATAAGAAGCGCACCGCGACTAAGATTGAATGCCTGCGAAAGTACAAATCGTTCGCCGCGGGCCGGAACGACATCCAGTTCAGTCGCGTGCCGTGTGAACAATTCGTTTTTCCAATGGCGCGCTCTTTCAGATTGCAGTATCAGAGTTTGTAGAGTTGAAGTTCCGTCGCCGACCACCGTAAGAGGTTCTTTACGCACAAAGCCGGTAATGCGACCTCTCGCCGCCTGAGGCAGCCTGTAGTAGAAGACGCTGACTTCGATCGGATAGGTTATAAACTCCTGTATGATATAGTCGGCGCGCATGACGCTGTGATATTCCCGAAGCTCCTCAACCGTGTTGATCCGGCGAAACATCAGGCCCATTCTGCCAACGTCGGGCTTGACAGCCACGGGAAGCGTTAGTTCCTCCGTTACGATGCGATACAATGTGGAAAAAGGAGTGCTTCGGGTTACGAGGAATGACTTCGGAATAAATTCGGACGGGAGCAGCCTGTACATTTCCATCTTACTCTCCCCGGTAAATCCACCGAAAGTCAATCCGGGATTCGCCGTTGTGAAGAACCACAGATTCCTGGCCTTAAGACAGCACCACAGCCAAACGGGCACGAGGGGCACATACTTTACAAGCCAGTGCCAGTGCCGCCACTGCGTTATGCGGGCTGTTATTTCCCGAACCTGTGTGCGCGAGATAGTTTTCATCCGGCGGACAAAGGGCAAAAAAACATGCCAGCATTGCGGGATGGTTTAGGGAACCTAAAACGGCTAATGGGTGGTCATTTGGCAGTTTTGGCTGGTGGAGGTGTGGATAATGCGACCCAAAAGTGTTGACTTAGTGCGTCGCAAACTGCCCCAAATTTGTCGGAAGCAGCCATTGGTTAACTTTGGGCTACTGGCTAAGTTGCGCCACGTCAAACACAGTACATTATGAAGAAACTCAATATTCTTTACTGGATTTTTACAGTCCTTTTCGCCCTTTTCATGCTCATGTCTGGTGTCACGAACGCGTTGGTCACTGAGGATTCCGTGATGCTCATTGTCGACACCCTGGGTTACCCGCGATATTTTGTTGCCTTTATCGGGGTTGCAAAGATTATCGGCGCCATCGGCGTACTTGTTCCCGGAATCCCGCGATGGTTAAAAGAATGGGCGTACGCTGGTCTTTTCTTCGATCTGATAGGCGCGACGTATTCCCTAATAGCTGCGGCAGGATTTGATGCATCCACGTTAATGATGCTGCTGCCCTTCGGACTGGGCGCGCTATCGTATTACTTTTATCACAGGAGGAATGCTCAGTCGAGGAGTACCAGACCTGAGCCGGCCTGATCGGCGCCAACCTTAACCCGGACAGTTTCATCACTGTCGCGAAGCCGAAGCACTGCTTGTCCTTCGGCTTCGACTATTATAGACGCACGTTCGATACCTTTTTTTGTCGACCAATGGAAATTCGCGCACAGTGAACTTGTCGAATGTGTCTTTCTGAGTGGCTGATTGATCTTTAGACCTGCAAAAAACCTATTCAAAACCCGGTGAGTTCCAACAGCTTTTGCGCGTTAAAGGCCGCATAGCCTGCCTGATCGTTGTCGAAATAAATAAACACATCCTTCCCATCCTTTTGCCACTGGTGAATGCGTTTTGCCCAGGTGTTGAGGGTGCGCGTAGAATAGCTGCCCTGATATTTGGCACCCGGACCATGAAGACGAATGTAAACGAAGTCGGCGGTGACTTCTATCGGTGAGTGGTGCCCGGCCAGTTCATAGATGCAGAAGGCACAACCCTTCTTGCGAAGGATATCATAGATTTGCGGATCGTACCAGGTGGGATTTCGAAACTCAAACGTGCACCGTTGATCATTCGGAAGCAATCTTACAAATGCGGCAAAACGATCGACATCGACTTTCCATCCGGGAGGAAGCTGAAACAAGATAGGACCTAGCTTATGTTCTAATGCGGCGGCGTGGTTGAGAAATGTGTTCAGCGATTCTTCAACATCGTCCAACTTTTTCATGTGTGTGATGTAGCGATTTGCCTTTACGGCAAACAGGAAATTCTTCGGCGACTCCCGTTTCCACTTGGCGAATGTGGTGCTTGCGGGTAAGCGGTAAAAGGGATTATTGAGCTCGACGGTTTTGAAGACGTTGCTGTAGTACGCGAACTGCTTCGAAGGTGGAGTTTTTTCCGGGTAAAACGTCCCAACCCAATGCTTGTAATGCCAGCCTGATGTTCCGATGTGAACCTTGCCTTTCATGCTCAGGAGCCTTTAACCGGCTCTCCGAGAATGATTTGCTCAAGGTCTTTGTCGGCAGGACCATTCACAACTTTTCCCTCCATTGAATATCGCGCGCCATGGCACGGGCAATCCCACGTTTGCTCAGCGCTATTCCATACTACAGTACATCCCATGTGTGTGCAGGTGGGGTGTACGGCGTGGAGCATACCATCGTTGTCGCGACACACCGCAATCTTTTCATCGTGAAGCCTCACGATCGCACCTTCTCCCGGGCGCAGCCTGTCCAGGCCATTCAGTTCATCCAGTCCTACCATCTTGCGCAGCAACTGCTTCGCGACACCAGCGTTGTGCTGGACAAATTTGGGTAGTCCGGCAACGGGTTTGATGCGTCCCGGTTTAAAGATTCCTTCGTAGCGTTCTTCACCGGTCATCAGGCGCGCTCGTAATGTAAGTGCGGCAATCTGGCTGTGTGTGATCCCGTTTCCGCCGTAACCGGTGGCGACGAGAATGTTGTCGGTATGACCGGGCAATGTCCCGATATACGGCAACCCATCGACCGATTCGAAAAACTGCGACGACCAGTAATGCGTGATCTCTTTTACGTCGAAATGCTCACGTACATGATCTTCCAAACTTCGGAAGGAAGAATCTGTCTCGGATTTAGAGCCCGTCTTGTGATCCTCGCCACCAACGATGAGATAGTTGATACCGTCAATTTCCTGCGTTCGGTAATAGTGGTAAGGGTCCTTCATATCATACAGCAACCCTTCGGGATAGTCGTTGGATTTCAGACGAATGGCTAACGCATAGCTTCGGTAGGGTACACAACGCAAATGCAGTAAGTTGATGCCGGGTGGAATGTGTGTTGCATATACCAGCGATCTCGCGTAGAACGTTCCTTGTGATGTTTCAATTCGAACTTTATCGCCGGGATCCACATCTTCGACATGGCAATTCTGCATCACTACGCCACCGGCCCGCTCAAAAGCCTGTGCTAGTCCATGAACGTATTCTATCGGGTTGATTGCTGCCTGATTCCGAAGCATCAGGATTCTTCTCGCTGGAATTTGTGTGGGAAGTGATGAGATGAAGGCGACGTCCACACCGAGATCGAGACAGGCGTCGTGAATGGATTGCAGTTCCTCGACTTCTTCTTCCGTTTGTGCGATGATGTATCCGTTGGTTTCCCTGAAACCACAATCAATATTTAAGGTTGATGTGAGTTCCGTGACAAGAATGATGGCTTCACGCGTCGCACGCGCGACGGTTCGTGCGGCGTCTTTTCCAAAGTTCTTGATCAGTTTTGGGTAGGGTGTGTCGAGAAAAGTGTTAAGGTGAGCCGTTGTTCCGCCTGTCGTGCCGAAACAGAGATTGCGGGATTCAAAAACGATACACGATTTGCCGCTTTGCTGGAGCAGCAGCGCAGTTGTTATGCCTGTGATTCCTCCGCCTGCTATCGCTACGTCGTAGTGGCGTTCGGTCGGGAGGAGCGTGGAGGTAAAATCCCGCGCCTTGTCCTGCCACAAGCTGGTTAAGTTGCCGTCTCGGTTTGTCATAACCGGAATACGACAAAATATCTGCCATACGTCAATCAGCTGCAAAACGCACGGCTGTGCAGCATTGGTTATTCAAAGACCGTGGAAGACTATGGAAAATTAACCCCGTCGTTCACGGTTCTTTGTCGCCGCCGAGACTATAACTGTTGTTTTCCTCATCTTCGTTTCCGGTCGCTTCTTCGGCGTCATCCAGTTCGGATCCTGGGACGTCGAGGTCTGATCCTGCAAAATCCACGGGGCGTACGCGATGCTTGAGTTGTTCATCATCACCCATGTCCATGCTCAGATCTTTGGGTCCGAGTGCCTCCAAATCTTCTTTTGTAAGTTCCGATGCTCCCCTCCGGTCGTTGTCTGCCGGCGGGATATTATCCGGTTCATCATCCAGACTTCCTTCCAGCCGTCTGGCCCTGCGCGTGATATCTTCGGCCGGATCATACTTTTCATAACCGGGAAACTCCTGTTCCTCTGTTTCTTTACCGGGAAGTTCCTGTTTCTTATTTCCTTCCTGTTTCTTATCTCCTTCAGTTTTCTTGCTTTGTTCCGTACTACCCTTACCGGGTGTACGTGGCTTTTTTGTTTTTGAAGTTTTCATGAATGAAAATGCTTTTGTGCGGAAATCCTAAAAATTGGAAGGGCCGCTTACTCCGAAGAGGAAACGGCCCTTTGTCAGCTCTGTTCCTTGCGCCAGTATTATCCGGTTCAAGTTCTGCGGGTTTGTTCTCAGATCTGATTCTAACTTGCATCAAAATCAAAACACCCCAACAGAGCGCGACTACTTTACTAGAGTCGAATACCATGCCATAATCCTATCATGCCGATGCAGCACGGCGTAATGCATTTTTTCGAGAAAATCAGACAACTGACGTGGTAGGCTGTTCACAGTGCGGGATGGCATTCCCCAAAAATCCACAATCCTTTGTTGACGCGAGCCTCCTTTAACAATCACATCACAAAGCCGAAAATAAATGCCTTGTGTGAGGCCGCTTTTAGCCGCTTTATATGCAATGTTCAACTCGTGGCATAGTTTTTTGAGGTCTCTAAGAAATCATTCACACATCAAATCCCTTATTCATGGAAACAAGAAACACTATCGACTGTATTGAGGCGTGTTACGATTGCGCCGTCGCCTGTGAGAATTGCGCTACAGCCTGCCTGCACGAGGCTAATGTCGAGCAAATGTTGCGATGTATTCAGCTCGATCGACAGTGCGCTGCTATGTGTCGCGCGATAGCCGAGGTGATGAGCGTAGATGTGCCTCAATCTGCTGCAATGTGCGAGTTGTGTGCGGAGATGTGTGATCTTTGTGCTGAAGAATGCGCCAAACACGCCGCAGAAATGGATCATTGCCGGAGATGTGCTGAGTCGTGCAAGACCTGCGCTGAAGAATGTCGTGCCTTTGCGAGCGAACACCACAGCATTCAATAACGCCTCTTTTACTTTATTTTTTCCTGCTCCGAATCCTCATCGACGTGTGTGTAGGTGAGTTCAGTTTCGTCGTGCATGGGTACGGCGTAGTCTGATATTTCAATGACGTCGCTTGTGTGCATCGTGTGCACGTGAGTAAACTCAGCGCCCAGGAGCAGGATCATGCCGGAATAACTCGACCATAACAGGATGAGGATAATTGAGCCGGCGGCACCGTAAGCCGAGCCGGGATCGTTGAGACCAAAGTAGAGGCCGAGGGCAAATTTTGCTATTACGAACAGCAACGAAGTGACAATAGCACCGCCCCACACGTGACGCCAAGAAATCTTCACGTCAGGCAGGAATTTGTAGATGGCGGCGAACAGCAATGTGATGATGCTCAGTGAAAGGATAATGTCCATTGCATGAAAGAGTATTCGCAGTGATTCTGATACGGTTTGGGTTACCCACTCGCTCAAGGCAGCGATCAATGTAGACACAGCGAATGAGATGAGCAGCAAAAAGCCGATCGCCAGAACAATTCCGAACGAGAAAAGCCGGTCGCGAAGCAACTTGAGAAACCGCTGTTTGGGCTTTGGCTTCACTTCCCAGATGGTGTTCAGCGACTGCTGAAGATGATAAAAGACACCTGTGGCGCCAAATAGAATCGCGGCAATGCCTGCGATATACGCGAAAGTGTTGTCTTTCAGTTCTGCAGCCTGTGCAGCAATGGCTCGCACATCGTCGGCTACCTTGGTGCCGACAACGCCTTGTATCTGTCCGATAATCTTGTCCGTAACTTCTTCCGTTCCGTATACATACCCCACCGCGGTAATCAGGATAATAAGTAGTCCCGGTAGCGAAAACAGACTGTAGTATGCTATGACCGTGCTGCTGCGGAACGGGTCACGGTCAAACCATCGCTTAAGGGTTTCCTTAAATACCCTGCCGTAGAAGCTGAACTTCTTCATACCAGGGGTTTTGCAAAAACCCGACCACGTGCGCAGTTTGGATTAACCTCTTCGTGTAAGGGGGTAACCGGCCTGAATTACCTTCTTTTTCTGTGGTGGACTCTGTCTTGGAAGAGAGAACGTGAAGGTTGCGCCCTCATTCTTGTTGCCGGTTGCGGTAATATTTCCACGATGATGCTGGACAATGCGCTTACAGAGTGCCAGTCCCAACCCCGTACCTTCCTTGAAATTGGCGTGGAGTCGGGTAAACATACCGAAGATCTCTTCGGAAAATTGCGGATCGAAACCAATGCCGTTATCCTTCACGCATATCGTGCAAAAATCATTTCGCGGATCGCTGACCTGATTCTGTGGTACTTCCGCGTAGATGTGGATGACCGGAGCAACATTCTCACGGGTGAACTTTAACGCATTACCGATAAGATTCCGGAAGAGCAATCGGATGAGCCCCGGGTGGACGTGAACAAGGGGAAGCTTGTCGACTATGATCCGTGCAGATTGCGACTCTACCGCTTCACTGAGCTCGTCGGCAATCTCCGTAATAAGATCGTTCAGATTTGTGGGCTCAAAATCGTCCGGATTGCCCGACACCCTGGCCATCGTTAGGATGTCGCGGATCAGCCGCTGCATCTTTTCCGCCGATTTCTGAATTCGATCAATGTCCTCTAGCCCAGCCTCATTGCCGTTGTGCCTGTTCCTTGCGAGAAACTTGCTTGAGAATAGTCTGATTTTCCGTAAAGGTTCCTGCAGGTCGTGCGAGGCCATGAAAGCAAAACGATCCAATTCCTTGTTTACCGCCTCCAGGTGCTGGATGTTCTGCATAAGCTGGCGATTCAACTTCTGGATTTTTTCCTCCGAGGCGATACGCTCGCGTATCTCACGCTCCAGTTTCTGATTCGCGATCAGCAGACTTTTCTCCTGCTGCTGAAGGCGTTTATTCTTTTCATATAAATCGACGAATACGGCAACTTTGGCTCGCAAGACGTCAGGGTTGACGGGCTTGTAAATGTAATCGACGGCGCCGGCCTGGTATCCCTTGAAAAGTTCTTCATCTCCGAAGTTGTTGGCGGTAATGAAAATAATAGGAATGTGCTTTAGCTTGTCCCGTTCATAGATCATGGCAGCTGTTTCAAACCCGCTTTGGTGCGGCATGCGAACGTCCATCAGGATTAACGAGAAATCGTATTCTTTTAAGAGGATACGCAGTGCCTCCTGTCCCGACTGTGCCTTTACAAAACGATAACCTGCAGGCTCAAGAATGGCTTCGATTGACATCAGGTTGTCTTCGCGGTCATCAATCAGTAGCAATTTCGATTTACTCATATCTTGAGGTTAACCTTTATAAAACCATAGTCGCATAAGCGCCAGCAGTTGATCGATCTTCAGCGGCTTGGTGATGTAATCGGAGGCGCCCGCTTCAATGCACTTTTGACGGTCGCCCTTCATAGCCTTTGCTGTCACGGCGATAACTGGCAGTGTACTGTTCTTATGTTCCCGCCTGATCTTCTGGATCGTTTCGTAGCCATCCATTTCAGGCATCATGATGTCCATCAGCACCATTTCGATTCTGGGGTTGCTTCCCAGTACGGCAATCGCTTCTCTTCCACTTTCTGCGGTGGTGACGTTCATGTTGTAGCGTTCAAAAACTGATGTAAGAGCAAAGAGATTCCTTACGTCATCGTCCACAACAAGAATGGACCTTCCGTTGAGGACATCTGTCTTATTTCTAATCCCCTCAACAATCCGACGTTTTTCTTCCGACAATTTTTTATGCGGAATGTGAAGATGCGCCAGGGTCTCCTCAAGGAGTCGCTCCATCGAGCTAACGCTCTTTTGAATAATTCCACTCACGCTCGCCGACAGGCTGGTAGCCTCGGGACTTCGGAAATCCCGGGCTGTATACAGGATAACTGGCGTAAGTTTCTTCTTAAGGCGGGTTACATTATTGATAAGATCTGTTCCCGATACATCGGGCAGCGAATAATCCAGCACGATGCAGTCGGGCTCCTCAGTTGTGAGCATGTCGAACGCCTGTGAGCCAGTGGCTGCTACCTGCACCTGGATGCTTTCATCCTGCAGGGCGCGTGCGATCTGTGACGACTCCAGGTCGTTGTCTTCTACAATCAGTACTTTACGGGCAGGGCGCTTGCTGAAATCGATGATATCTGCAAATAGTTCTTTTAACGCATCGTTCGTGACCGGCTTTAGAAGAAAGTCGCGTGCCCCGCGTTGCAATGCGAGCTGCCGGTTTTCTTCACCTGAGATTACATACACCGGTATGTGTCGATAGTTCAGGTCGCTGCGGAGAAGGTCCAGGACCTTCCATCCGCTTGTTGCCGACAGGTTAATGTCGAGTGTAACGGCAATAGGCGAGAACCTTCCAATGAAGTCGAATACCTCGAGGTAATTCGTGGCGATGGCGACTTTAAGACCAAGTTCGTGGGCGTGGTCTATTATGATCTTTCCGAATCGGAAGTCGTCTTCCACGACGAGCACGACCCGATCGCCGGATACGATACTGCTTCTATCGTCGCCGGTCTGGTTGATCATTTCACTGACAACATCGGTCCGGCGCGCGGACTCGATCCCTTCGCTGGAGACCAGCAAGTTGTTTAGCAGGTTATCGATGTCGTCATTCTGCGCAATTCCTTCATAAGGCGACCGTGCACCCTTTCCGTTGTCAAGTACCGGCACTGCAGGCAGGTCGGAAAGCGGATGGTAGAATGTGAACGTACTTCCTTTTCCGGGTTCGCTTTCGAGCTCGATCGTGCCTCCCAGAAGTTCGGCGAGACCGCGGCTGATCGAGAGTCCGAGACCTGTCCCGCCATACTTTCGGCTCGTGGACCCTTCAGCCTGCTGAAACGCTTCGAATATGATTTGCTGCTTTTCAGGTGTGATTCCTATCCCTGTGTCACTTATGGAAAATGCAATTGTCCTGACCTTTTCATCCGAGTCCTCATCGCCATCCTTCGGAGGCCGGTCGGAAAGAAATACGGTAAGGCTCACCTGACCCTTCTCGGTGAATTTGAATGCATTAGAAAGAAGGTTTTTGAGGATCTGGTTCAGGCGCTGAATGTCTGAATTGATGTACGCCGGAAGGTCAGGTGCAAGCCGGATATCGAAGCGAAGGTTGCGAGCTTCGGCAATTGGCTTGAACGTTGTCTCGACAAACCGTGCAATTTCTTCGAGCGCGATGGACGATATGTTTGCGGAAATGAAACCCGATTCGATCTTTGACAAATCCAGGATGTCGTTGATGAGCTGAATCAGGTCATCGCCACACGAGTGAATTGTCTTTGCATATCGAATCTGCTTTTCCGTGAGATTGCCTTCTGAATTTTCGTAAAGCTGCTGCGCCAGGATAAGAAGGCTGTTCAATGGCGTGCGCAGCTCGTGCGACATGTTTGCGAGGAACTCAGATTTATATTTGGACGTAAGCGTCAGCTGCTCTGCCTTCTCTTCCAATGATCGACGCGCTTCCTCCACTTCTTTGTTCTTCGCCTCCACTTCCTCCTTTTGTTTCGCCAGAAGCTGTGCTTTGTCCTGCAATTCGTCGTTGGTTCTCCGCAATTCCTCCTGCTGGATTTTCAACTCGTTGGCAAGCGACTGCGACTGCATGAGCAGTTTCTCCGTTCTATTATTGGCCTCGATGTTGTTGAGCACAATACCGATACTTTCCGTTACCTGACCCAGGAAGTCGAGATGGGATTCCGTAAAGGATTGCAGTGAAGCCAACTCGATCACGGCTTTCACGTTGTTTTCGAACAGCACAGGCAGAATTACAAGATTGGAAGGATTGATTTTTCCAAGTCCGGAGCTGATGTTGATGTATCCGCGAGGTACCTTGGTAAGCAGTATGCGTCCCTTTTCGCGGGCACATTGGCCTACCAATCCCTCACCAATCCCGAATTCTCTTGGAAGATTCCGCGTGCGTTGCTGAGCGTAGGAGGCAAACAGCCTCAGCTTCGGTTCTGCCAGCACATCGTCGTCATAAGTGAGAATGTAGAACGCGCCGTACTGCGCGAACACCACCTGTGCAAGTTCTGAGAGCACGCGATTACAAACAGTATCGAGATCGCGTTGACCCTGCAGCATTTGTGTAAACTTTGCGAGGTTCGACTTGAGCCAGTCTTGTTCCTGGTTTCGGAGTGTTGTGGCGCGAAGGTTGGCGATCATCTGGTTGATCGTGTCTTTCAGCGACTCCACTTCACCTTTGGCTTCGACGCGGATCGTACGGGTAAGGTCACCTTTCGTTACCGCGGATGCCACCTCAGCAATGGAGCGTACCTGCGTGGTGAGGTTTTGAGCAAGCTGGTTGACGTTTTCCACGAGATCTTTCCAGATGCCCGAGGCGCCTGGCACGCTTGCCTGCCCGCCGAGGCGGCCATCGACACCCACTTCGCGGGCAACGTTTGTTACCTGGTCGGCGAAGACAGCGAGGGTCTCAATCATTTCATTGATCGTATCGGTAAGCTGGGCGACCTCACCCTTGGCGTTGATGACGAGTTTTTGGCGAAGGTTTCCTGTTGCTACTGACGTTACCACCTTGGCAATGCCGCGAACCTGGCTGGTGAGGTTGGATGCCATCATGTTCACGCTGTCGGTAAGATCTTTCCAGGTCCCCGCAACACCATACACTTCCGCTTGCCCACCGAGTTTCCCTTCGGTGCCTACCTCACGGGCTACGCGCGTCACCTCGAATGCGAAGGAGTTCAGCTGTTCCACCATCGTGTTGATGGTATTCTTGAGGTCCAGGATTTCACCCTTGACGTCGATCGTCACGGTCTTGGAAAGGTCTCCGCTGGCTACAGCTTTCGTCACCTGTGCAATGTTTCGCACCTGGGCTGTGAGATTCCCCGTCATCTGGTTTACGGAGTCGGTCAGGTCTTTCCATGTACCGGCAACACCGGGTACATCAGCTTGTCCACCAAGTTTTCCTTCCGAACCCACCTCGCGCGCTACACGTGTTACTTCCGATGCGAACGCATTGAGCTGATCCACCATTGTATTCATCGTGTTCTTCAGCTCGAGAATTTCGCCTTCCACGTCGACCGTGATCTTGTGTGACAGGTTGCCCTTCGCGACGGCGGTCGTCACCTGCGCGATATTTCGTACCTGAGACGTTAGGTTGTTCGCCATCTGGTTTACCGAGTCTGTCAGGTCTTTCCATACACCTGCCGCGCCAATGACGGTCGCCTGACCGCCGAGCTTTCCTTCCGAACCCACTTCGCGCGCCACGCGCGTTACTTCGGATGCGAACGAGTTGAGCTGGTCCACCATCGTGTTGATGGTGTCTTTCAGCTCCCGGATTTCGCCCCGCACATCCACGGTGATTTTTCGCGACAAGTCGCCTTTTGCTACAGCGGTCGTCACCTGCGCGATATTCCGCACCTGTCCCGTAAGGTTACTCGCCATCTGGTTGACCGAATCGGTAAGGTCTTTCCATACACCAGCGGCACCTTTAACTGTAGCCTGACCGCCGAGCTTTCCTTCCGAGCCCACTTCACGGGCAACACGCGTCACTTCAGAAGAGAAGGAGTTGAGCTGATCCACCATGGTGTTAATGGTGTTCTTCAGCTCGAGGATTTCGCCTTTCACATCAACAGTGATCTGGCGCGATAAATCGCCCTTTGCCACTGCTGTTGTTACTTCGGCTATGTTTCGTACCTGGCCGGTGAGATTGCTGGCCATCTGGTTTACTGAATCGGTGAGGTCCTTCCAGGTTCCCGCTACGCCTTTTACCTGGGCTTGCCCACCGAGTATCCCTTCGGTACCCACTTCGAGCGCTACACGAGTTACTTCCGACGAAAAAGAGTTGAGCTGGTCCACCATTGTGTTGATGGTGTTTTTCAGTTCTAGTATTTCCCCCTTCGCATCTTCCGTAATCTTCTTGGACAAATCGCCTTTTGCTACGGCTGTTGTAACCTCCGCGATGTTGCGAACCTGCCCGGTAAGGTTGCTCGCCATCTGATTTACGGAATCAGTGAGATCCCGCCAGACCCCGCCGACACCCTTCACTTTGGCCTGGCCTCCAAGTTTTCCTTCTGAGCCCACCTCACGGACTACGCGCGTCACCTCCAGTGAAAACTGGCTGAGCTGTTTCACCATGCTGTTTACTTCCTTGGCAATTCGCGCGAACTCGCCGCGGAGCCTGTGCCCACCGATTTCCAGAGGCATTTGTTGCGACAGGTTACCCTGTGCCACAGAACTGATGACGCGTGCGATTTCAGCGGTTGGATGTACCAGATCAGATATGAGCGTGTTTAGCGCTCCCACGCCAGTGGCCCATGAACCGCGAACATTTGGGAGTTGGATGCGATGTGTGAGTTTCCCTTTTCGGCCTATGATGTCGCCGGCCTGAACGAGCTCTTCGATGAATATTTGATTCCGTGAGATGATTTCATTGAGGGTGTCACAAATCTTTCCATGCACGCCCTCGCGGTCGAGTGGCATACGTGCCGAAAAATTGCCATCGCGAATCTCGAGGAGTACGCGAAGCAATTCCCGGTAGTCGGCCGCACCGGGTTCAGCAAGGTAAACATGCGTTCCGTTGCCATCACGTGGATGTTTTGTCAGATCTGAAGGAGTAGAGATTTTGCGCCGTATGGAAGTTGTTTTGGAGCGGCCGTTCCTGCCGCGGCGCACGCGCGGTTTTTTGTTGCTCATAGTTGATTTGGGTTGGTGCCGCCATTCGGTTCCGTGGCAAAGGGCCGGCTCGCATCCTCGTTCTTGAGGCCACAGATTTCCAAATAGCTTACTTTTTTGCTCAAGAGCCGTGCCGACTCCGTAAACGTTAGCATTGATGCTCGACAACGTCCGTTAACGACGGATTAACATATGACAACAGATCGGCAGTGTCACGGTGTTTTGAACGCGGGTTTTATGATTTGGCCATAATCTCCCCACCTTGTGTAGACTGCGTTCCACAAAAATCAGGAGCTTTTTCCCCACTATTTAAATTATGTGCGTGTCTCTGCGTCTTCTATTGCTGTGTGGCAAACGGGCATCAACGCGCCTGTTCTCCCGTGTCTGCATAGCCCCAGCGTGACAAGGGCATTCGAAACTTCTTTCCCAGGCATTCCAATGCAATCCGCAACCTACGTGCGGACAACTCGCGAGGTGCGCGTGCAATTCGCCATGGCGATCGCGATAAACGGCGATCCTTCGTCCGTGAATTCGTATGACCGCACCTTCATCGTTCGACAGCGCGTGCTCCGCTGCTTCATCAGTCACGCGAAGGTCGCGGTACCCATATGACGTGTCGCGGCTTTCTGCCAGGAACTCGCCAAGCACCTGTACTGGTGTGCGCGATGGATTGTAAAGGTCTTCCCAGGGATTTCTTTTTCCTGTGATGAGATCAGGTATTAGCAAGCCGGCGATGGCGGCGTAGGTGAGTCCCGTGCCTGCATCGCCGGTAGCTATATACAGGTTTGAATCGCCGGGGTTTCTTCCGATATATCCAAGGCTGTCTATGGGCTCCATCCGAAGATGAGAACTTCGGTGGACGACCTTTCCCGCCATTGGGAAGTGATCATATGCCCAGGCTTCGAGGTGGTTGAAGTGGTCTTCGTGACTGCTCCCTTCGTCATTTGCCGGGTTTACTATCCGGTGGTCTTCTCCACCACAGATTAACATGTCATGTGCGTCGTCGAAAGGCTCAATGCGGGCGTAATGATAGGGTGTTGTGCTCCACACAGAATGCTGATCGCCGGTATCCCACCACAGCGCCGGCGGAATTCTCCCTTTGTCAACAAGCAGGCCGATGACATATGAGCGATATGCAAGCTGCTTGACATGTATCCTCACCGTATCGAGCGGTGAGCTGGTCGCGACAACGATGTGGTTAGCCGTAATGCGACCTCCGGTAGTGGTCGCGCCCGATGTGTCAACATCGGTGGCGCAGGTTCCTGTATAAATCTGACCTCCGTATCGAAGCACGGCCCGTGAAAGTCCCAGGGCATACCTGCGGGGGTTGAATTGTGCCTGCGAAGGAAATCTCAATGAAATTCTTTCACGAAGGCGGATGCCGGGGGCATGGCTTACGAGTTCGGTGGGTAACCCTGCTCTGCGCGTTGCTTCGAATTCCTGCCGGATCGTTTTTATCTTATCGGAAGGGTGCAGCGATAGGTATCCATCCAGAATCTGAAAATCGCATTCTATTTGTTCATCGCGGATCGTGTCACGAATGGTCTGAATAGCGGCTGAATGACTGCGGGCTACGAGGGCCGCGTTTTCGGTGCCATAAACATGTTCCAGCCTGAAGTAGCGGCCGTCCAGGGCTTCGGCCAGGTGGGCCCTCTCAAGGCGCGCCGGGCCGCTGCTGCCGATGAGGTCGCGTTCCACCACAACGCACCGACGCCCGCGGCGTGACAACGCATAAGCTATGGACAGCCCTGCAATACCGCCACCAATGATTACTACGTCGGTTTCAATGTTTTCCTTAAGCGGACTGAGTCCCAGGGGAGCCTCGTGGGCAGAATCGCCCGTTTCTGTGGAGTTCATAATCGTCGTTTCA
>QGUY01000330.1 GCA_003242315.1 Bacteroidota bacterium | reverse complement strand
CACAATGACTACGGATTTTACATTCAGCGGGAAGCGCGAGACTTCCTCATCCTCTTTGAGTATCTCCGCCGACAATGATTCCTTCAGCGAATTGGAATAACTCATCGGGGAGGGAAGATTTTTCTTCAGGCTTTCTGCCAGTGGCTCGGCTTCGCTCACGTCGGTTACTATCGTGATGAACATGGCGTCACTCCGCCAGTATTTCCTGATCGCCCTGTTGACATCTTCAAGCGTTACCTTTGCCAGGAGGTCATCCATTTCCGCCAGGTAATCTTTGCGACCATAGAATTTACTGTCCATAAGATAACCCAGCTGCTGAGCGGGCGTCTGCGCATATAATTTGATGTACGAACGCAGGAAGGTGCGCGTCAACTCAAAGTCTTCCTTGGTCATTCCATTTTTAATCAGCAGATCCAGTTCGCGTATCGCCATCCTAATTGCGAAGTGCGCGTGCCCGATAGTAATATCTGACAACTCAGGATATTGCTTTTTCAACCCTTCCGCAATCTGGACAGGTCGGATCCAAATCGCGAAGTAGTTCGCGTTACGGGGGACACCGGGAGGAGGGAGCATGTTTCCACCGCCGTTGGCATACCATTCGATGTAGGAGTAATCTCCATAGTTCATTGAACGCTCTTCCCGGATTTTCTGGAAAAGGCGGGAGTACGACTTACGGTGTTCACCCAGCCAGGAATTTGCAACCATCAGCGCGGCGAAGTCGTCATCCCTTCGGGTGATCGCGAGGGGTGCTCCGGTAAATATCGCAGAACCCAAAGCGCCCTTCTTAGCGATGATTTCCACCTGGATACCATCCGGCTGTCGTGGTGTTACAGGAGGCGGCAGTTGTGGTGCACCCGCCGGCAGTTTTTTCACGTCTTCCTTGAGCCTGTTGAGAAGGGCAGGAGCGTAGTTCCCGGCGATTCCGACCATCAGATTGTCCTGACGGAAATAGTTTTGATAGTGCGCCTTGCACGCTTCAAGGGTAAGCCTGGCAACGCCGCTAACGGTACCTGCCGGCATGTGCTGATAACGCGTACCCCTGAACAGGAAATCCTCCAACGCCCTTTTGCTGTAGTCCTCGTCGGAGGAGGTTCGGATCACCTGACTGACATAGTTTTCCACATTTGATTTCAGGCGATTGAAATCGCCCTCGTCCATCCGCGGTCTCGTCAGCAGGTCGATCATGACAGGATAAAAGTTGTCCAGATGATCCACGTGCACTTCAAATGTAAAGATTGCGACCTCCTTGTCGACACTGTAAGAAATCTCTGCTGCCATGGGATAGAGGAAATCCTTCAGTTGCGTGCTGGTCATGGTGCTCGTTCCGCCATCACCTACGAGACTCGTTGTAAGAAACGTCAACCCTTCCTGGCCGACGGGGTCTGCTATCGAGCCATTGCGGAACATGAACTTGAACACGACCTTGTTGGAGCCGCTTAACCTGAGTTCGACAAAATCGGTTGCCATCGCTGGCAGCGAAAGGACGAATGCCACGAGAAGCAGGAATAAACTCTTCTTGCTCATTTCACACCTCCTTTTTCATCTGGTGAGATTGTGGAGATGGTCAGCCCTGTGGTGACCAGGTATTTTGAAGCTACGCGCATGATATCCTCGGGTGTTACTTTTTCGTAGTTGGCGTAAGTACGGTTGAGCGCTTCAGGGTCGCCGGTAATCCAGATATAATTGGATAACGCTCCCGCGATGGCGTCCGGACTGTCCATGTCCATTGCGAAACGGTATTTAAGATTCGAAACGACTTTTTTCAGCTCCTCAGGATCCACAGGCTCTTTCTGCGCCTTCTCTATCGCCTTCATGATCTCATCTTTGACGTACTGGAGATCGGACGCGTCAACCACCGATGCCTGTATGTCGAACAAGTAAGGATCACGGGAATCCTGAGCACCTCCCCAAAGCGAACGCACTTTTCGCTCTTCCAATACAAGTTTTTTGAACAATTCGGACTTTTCGGAAAACAGCAGCAGACTCAGGACATCAAGTGCAGGCATGTCAAGTGTCTTATCGCTGAACGCCGGGCCCTTGAACGACAACCCGACAAGAGGAGGAAAGTTGGGGACCTGCAGGTGAACATATCGCGTTTCGGTTTGAGGCGGTTCGGGCGTTACCTTCGTCGTGTAGTTCCCCCGCTTCCATGAACCAAAATATTTTTCGGCCAGCGCGTTTACCTTTTCAGGTGTCACATCGCCCACAACAAGAATAGTAGAGTATTCAGGACGATAGAATCGGTCGAAAAACTGGAGGGAATATTCGTATTGATTGGGCATGTCAACAATGTCTTCAAAGAATCCCATGGTCGTATGTCCATAGGTGTGCTTGGTAAACGCCGTCGCGCGGACCTTTTCGTACAACTGCATGTAGGGGTTTGCGAAATTCTTCGTGTATTCGCCCTTGACTGCGCCTGCTTCCACTTTGAAATCCTGTATCGAATACTTGAGGTTCATGAACCGGTCGGCTTCCAGTTCGAACATTTTCTCAAGCATCTCCGCATTGCCCGTCATGTGATACACGGTGCGGTCATTCGATGTATTGGCATTCGCTGATGCACCAATGCTTTTTAGAATCTCGTTGTACCGTTCCTTGGGGTATTTTTCCGTGCCACGGAACATCATGTGCTCAAAGAAATGAGCAAATCCGGACTTACCCGGCTCCGTCTCGTCGCGTGAGCCGGCGCGAACGATAATGTAGAATGTAGCAATCCCGGGGCTCTCATACGGAACTGTTACAACCCTGAGCCCATTGGGCATGTCATGAACGTGAATTGGATAGGGAAGAATCTTGTTTGGCGTCTCAACGTCGCCGGCACCCATCGGTGCTGTTCCAAGGAATAACAAAAGGGGAATGACAATTAGCTTCATGACCAACACAAATAAGGGTGTGCTGCCCGAAGCTAATAACTTGGGTCAGAAATAAAAACAGGATTCCGGGGAATCCTGTCTTTGATGTTGGGGGAGTTGGCTCCCGAACCTGGTTAACCTTGGTTAATAGGCCCGGTCGACTGACCCGGAACCATATATCTTTTTCTGAACGTTTTTTGTATTTCCCTTGTGTTTGATCACGCCGTTACCCTGTATTGCGGCAAATAGGTCGTTGGTAACATTCAGTTCGCAGTATCCTGGTCCGGTCACTCTTGCTTTCGCCGTTTCAGTACCGCACGCAAAGCCGTTAATTCCACCGGAGCCGCTGACCAGCGCTTCGATGGAGTTGCCATAGCCGCGCAGGTGGATTTTTCCGGCACCGCTTACTTCAGCTTTGATAACGTCGCCTTTGAGGTCAAGGTCCATCATACCCGTTCCTGAAACGCTAAGTGCGACATTGGATGTTGCGAGCGAATTCTGGCTTATGATCTTACCTCCGCCGTTCACCTGAAGCTCATTGATGTTCTTCATGCTCACCATCACTTTCATCGTGGGGTTGAGCTTGATGTCATCGATCTTGGCCCAGATGCTCTTGTTGGTGTTACTGGGTTTGCGCTCGACGTTGATCATCAGCACGCCATCCTCAACATGGATGTCAGTGAGCTCATAGATTTCCGTCAACGCTTCCACAACGACTTCCTGTTTGTTGGTCTGCTTCAGATAGACCGTATAATTTGAATTCACATAAATGCTGTTGAATTCAGGAAGTTCGAGCGTCTTCTTGGTTACTTGCGCACCCGCGCCCAGCGCCGCAAGCACAAATACCATAGTGCAGAAAAACCTGTTTTTCATAGTGGTTTCGTCAGTGTGTAGATTAAGCATTGAATTACGGACGACAACCTTAAATTATGAAATGTGCCCAACGACGAATCGGCGCATTCATCGGAAAACCTACATGGCAGAATGGATTTAGGACGAAAACCTTACATGTCTTGAAACGACCTCCCGTGAAGC
>QGUY01000329.1 GCA_003242315.1 Bacteroidota bacterium | reverse complement strand
AGTTGTTATAACACATTTTCATCACCATATCGTTCAATCAAAATCATGACGTCGGGCTGTTCGCGATGATGAAAGTCGTTGGGGATTGGCGACGGGAAATGGTACTTTTGGGGCCTAAACTTGACTAAAACTGATACAATGGCTGTTGCAGAGAAACTCAAATTCAAAGTAAAAGACTTGTCACTGGCCGAATGGGGCCGTAAAGAAATTGCCCTTGCCGAGGCCGAAATGCCCGGCCTGATGGCGATAAGGGAGGAATACGGGAAAAGCAAACCCCTGGCAGGTGCACGTATTGCCGGGTGTCTTCACATGACGATCCAGACCGCTGTTCTTATCGAAACCCTTATCGAACTGGGCGCCGAGGTCAGCTGGTCGTCTTGCAATATTTTCTCTACGCAGGACCATGCGGCAGCGGCAATTGCTGCTGCAGGTGTGCCGGTTTTTGCCTGGAAGGGCATGACCGAAGAGGAATTCGACTGGTGTATCGAGCAAACGCTCTTTGCGTTCAAGGATGGCAAACCCCTCAACATGATTCTTGACGATGGGGGAGACCTCACCAATATGGTGCTAGACCGCTATCCGGAACTGGTACCCGGCATTCGCGGGATTTCCGAAGAAACGACAACCGGTGTGCACCGCCTCATCGAGCGTCAACAAAATGGTAAACTCCCGCTTCCCGCAATCAACGTCAATGACTCGGTTACAAAATCGAAGTTTGATAACAAGTATGGCTGCAAGGAGTCACTCGTTGACGCCATCCGCCGTGCTACCGACGTGATGCTGGCTGGCAAGGTCGCTGTGGTTGCTGGATACGGAGATGTAGGAAAGGGTTCGGCTGCATCACTCCGCGGCGCTGGCGCCCGCGTGATCGTCACCGAGATCGACCCCATTTGCGCACTGCAGGCCGCGATGGACGGCTACGCCGTAAAGCGTATGGACGATGTGGTGGGTGAAGTCGATATCGTGGTTACAAGCACTGGTAACTGCGACATCGTCGTTGACCGCCACTTCCTCAAGATGAAGAACAACACGATTGTCTGCAACATCGGGCACTTCGACAACGAAATTGACGTGGCCTGGCTGAGGAAGAACGGTACGTGGGACAACATCAAGCCTCAGGTGGACCTGATCAAGCTCCCGAACGGTCGCCAGATCATCCTGCTGGCTGAAGGTCGTCTCGTAAACCTCGGTTGCGCGACCGGTCACCCTTCGTTCGTGATGTCGAACTCCTTCACGAACCAGACACTCGCGCAGATAGAATTATGGACGAACCACGGGAAGTATGAAAACAAAGTATATATGCTTCCCAAGCATCTCGATGAAAAGGTGGCCCGTCTTCACCTGAAAAAGATCGGTGTAGAATTGGATGAATTGACCGATAAGCAGGCCCGTTATATCGGCGTCAACAAGGAAGGTCCGTTTAAGCCGGACTACTATCGATACTAAAAAACCTGAATCTCTGCTTGCAAAAGAGAGTAGGACCCCGATAGCGATATCGGGGTTTTTTCATGTCTGTGGGTTGCATGCGTCGCCGGTAAATCCAATATTTGAATACCGAAGCGCTTAAGCGCTGACGCCCAAACAACCCATTCATGAAGATACTGGCAACCCTGGCCTGCGTGTTCTTCATTGCTACCGGTTTTACCAGGACCGAACGCGCAGCCGACGATCAGGTAGAGTTTGTCTGTGTTAGAAAGCAGCTGGCGCGCAACATGTGCCACTACAATTTCGTGATCGCAGGCGCTCGTTATCGTTACGTCGATATGGGATGCAAGTTCCGCGATACGCGGGAAGTAATTGATCGCGCGCGTACGGGTCGCATTGCTCTGGCGCGTCACTGGCAGATCGATTGTCCCATGGCCAGCACGGAAGGAAAGACGGGTGTTGAATCAGCCCGCAGCGAACCTCCTAACTATCCGCAATAGATCGCGGGGTGCAGTTTTTGTAGAATTTTTTGCATCTCCTTCGCGGGTCTTCCCTCAGTTCGAGGAATGATTCCACAATCCGCAGACGCGCGACTTTTTTGCGAAATTCCTTAAGACTTTGTCTTACAGAGCTTTAGTTCCCCTCCCCAATTCCGGCACAACATTTCGTCTTTATGGTCGGCGAAGGCGGTCGCCTTCCAAAAAGTGAAAATGTTTAACTAACTAAATTAACCGACCATGAAAAAAGTGTTGTTTGCCCTCCTGGCCATTATGGGAAGTGTTTCTGTAATGACGGCCACAGCCAACGTATTGGACGTTAACGCCATCGTTGCGGCTCTTGAAGACGAAAAAATGCAAATCCAACCGGAGGAGCTTCCTGATGCCGTGAAGGCTGCCCTTAACAGCGAGGACTATACTGGCTGGCAAATCAGCGCCGCCTACAAGTATGCTGAAAAGGATATCTACGAAGTAGAACTGAAGAAAGGTGAAGAAGTAGCCACCGTAAAATTTGACAAGGACGGTCAGAAGGTCGAATAATTGGGATCATAATTCGGTCTTTTAATTACCTGTAAAGGAGAAAGTCGGGATACGTCCCGACTTTCTTTTTTTGTTTGCGATAACATGTGGGGAACTGCAGGACCCTGATCCTCTTTTTTGACACAGGGACCAAGTTTGGAAAGGATATTCCGACTTTCTTTTTTATTTTTCAGGGTCCCATTTGCTACGGGTCCGGATTCGCTTATGCCAAAAATCCTTCTCATCGAAGACGATAAGACGTTTTCCAGAATTCTGGAGGGCTTCCTGGGGAAGAATAAGTTCACCGTTGAGACTGCGCAGGACGGGAAAAGCGGTCTGCGAAAATTTCATGCGGATCACTTTGACATGGTCTTGCTCGACTACCGCCTGCCCGATGTCAATGGACTCGAAATGCTTCCTGCATTCAAGAAGCACGCGCCGTCTGTCCCCGTCATCATCATGACAAGCTTCTCGGATATTCGTACTGCCGTAAAGGCCATCAAGTCAGGGGCTTTCGAATACATCACGAAGCCTGTCAACCCGGATGAGCTACTCCTCGTGATGAAAAATGCGCTTGAAAAAGGCCGCGAAGTCAACGGACAGCCTGTTCCGCAACGCGAGGAACCGGAATCGGAATTTGTGACGGGAAAGAGCCCTGTTTCACAGAAGCTCAGCGAATACATTCGTCTCGTTGCACCTACCGATATGTCGGTGATCATTGAAGGAGAAAGTGGAACCGGGAAGGAGTATGTAGCAAATACGATTCACCGCCTCAGCAAGCGCGCAAAGAAACCGTTTGTAGCGGTCGACTGCGGCGCGATTTCAAAAGAACTTGCCGCGAGCGAATTGTTCGGACACGTGAAAGGCGCCTTCACCGGCGCCATCAGCGACAAGATGGGACAATTTGTCGTGGCCAACGGCGGAACAATTTTCCTGGATGAAGTCGGAAATCTTTCCTATGAAGTTCAGGTGAAACTGCTTCGCGCCATCCAGGAACGGGTGATCCAGCCCGTCGGATCGAACAAGGAAATCAAAATTGACGTCCGCATCCTCACTGCGACTAACGACGACCTTGCCGCCAGTGTCAAACAGGGTGAGTTTCGTGAGGACTTGTACCACCGTCTCAACGAATTCAAGCTCACAGTTCCTCCACTGCGCAGCCGCGGAGAGGATCTTATGGAGTTTGCTGAATTCTTCCGCAAGAAAGCCAACGCCGAATTGTCGCGCACGACCGAGCGTTTCGACGATGCGGTTATCAATCTGTTCAAGACGTACGACTGGCCCGGCAACCTCCGCGAGATGAAGAATGTGATCAAGCGCGCCGTCTTGCTGACGGACGGCCCTGTCATCACGCTTGATTCGCTGCCGCGGGAAATGATTGAGACCGTACAGCGTCCCCGGTTCTTTTTACAATTTGAACGTTCCCGAGGAAAAGGATAGTGAAAATTCG
>QGUY01000328.1 GCA_003242315.1 Bacteroidota bacterium | reverse complement strand
TCTATTTCCTGCAGATTCGTTCTGGTACGAGAACGGTGATGTATCGGAAGATCGCGGTCATGAACAGAGAGTAGGGCGGTGTTTGCGTGACGTGTAAAGAGCCCCTGTCAACCTGACCCCGACAAGGTCGGGGCTGACCCAGACAGGGTCGAAGCTGAACCACGGGGGTAGATTCTTATTTTCGGGCCCCAGTATTGCGCACCTCAGGTGATTGATTGTGGCCGAAGCTGGAGGGATGAGTGAAGTCGAGGTCCGAGACAAAATTGATGCAGCCGCCATAAGAGAGTGTCAACGGAGTTGGAAGCGAGTTGTGATAGTGATTAGTTGGTAAGCTTGCGATTTTGGCGTTTCCGAGGATCTAAAAACGTAGATCGAAGGTCACTGATCACAGGTCATTTTGGTAGCCGTGCGCATCCCGTACGGATGCAATGGTTGTAGAACTGCGCCGAAGCGGCGAAGGCCTCCCATAGGGGCGCAATGACTGTCCTTGTAAAAAATGGTTTCTTCACGCATGCACTTTTTGATTGAAGGGACTATATTTATGTATGATCCTCCGGTTAGCGGCAATATTCTTAATTGCAAGCCAAAGTGCATATGGCCAGCGTTTCGATAGCCTAGCGCTTCCTATCGCGTCGCTTGATACCGTTTTACAAGAGGCCTATCTGCAATTCGATTCTCTCAAGCAGGCTGGTGCATCTCGCTTGGCAACCGTTAAAAGAACGTACGACAGCGTGGTTGATGTTGCCGACGAGCGAATGGCATCAATCCGAGTTGCTACGGATAGTCTTGAAGGACTGAGCGCGTCGGTAAGCGCGTTGCAAGAACGTCTTGACAGTATCCGTTTGTGGAAGAACGAGCGGATTGACGCGCTGCGTGAAGAAGTCCAAGAACTGCGGTCACGAATTTCTGCAAAGGTTAAAACGCTCGGTCTCCCTTCGGGACTTCAGGATGAAGCCGGCGATTTCATCATGGGGGTTGACAAGTTTGACATTTCCCTTCCTGCGAATGATGGGCTTGCCCTGCTGGAAAGCGGTATTGGGGCTGGAGTGCCTGGTGTTGAAGACTTGGGTGGAGTCCTGCCGGCTGGGAGTCATTTGGACGTCGCAGAAAATCAGATTGCAGAACTGGAAAGTCACTTAACTGATTTACCGGCAAATGTGGATGAGGCAGCATTCCTGGCTGAAGCGGAGGCTGAGAAATGGGTTGACGTAAGCCGCGCTACGGAGCAGATTGAGGCTGTGGATGAATTAAAGCAGGCAGCTACGCTTCCTGATGAGAATTCAGCGAAAGAGATAATTAGCCATGAGGTCCAGCAGGCGATTGATCACTTTGAAGGGAAGGAGGAAGAACTCAAGAAGGCTATGGAAACACTGGCCAGATACAAGCAGAGGTATAGCAAGCTGGAAGGGCTGGACCAGATTCCCAGGAAAAGACCAAATTCTATGCGAGACCGGAGATTCATGGAAAGGATTGTCCCGGGCATTGCGCTCCAGATTCACCGTAAGGACGCCTGGATGGTCGATTTCAATTTGTACGCGGGTTACCGCTTTAACGATCGGTTGAGGGTAGGTGCCGGCTGGAACCAGCGGGTAGCCTATGATGCAGACTTGTATCAGTTTGATTCGGATTTGCGCGTATTTGGTCCCAGACTTTTTACCGAATTTGACATTGGTAGGGGGTTTAGTCTGCGCGTAGATCCGGAGCACATGAACACACGCATACCGCCTCGTTTTGCTTCAGGTCATACAGACTCCGACGATCGCCAGTGGATCTACAGCACCATGGCAGGAATTAAAAAGGAATACAGGTTCATTGGCATTGTTAAGGGTACGATGTTGCTTCTGTACAACTTGCATGATCGCGACCACCGCAGTCCCTATTCAGAGAAATTGATGGTGAGATTTGGATTTGAGATTGCTTCAAGACCGAAGGTGAGGAATGAACATACTGAATGACTCTTAGGTACCGGGTGATCCACGATTCTGTGTTCTAAGAAAAAACGTTAAAAAAATTTCCCCAGTTCGTTGCCTGATTCAGCTATTGTCATAATTTTGATATGAGCCCATTTCGATCAGCGCATATAGCGTCTGAACGAATGGGCTTTTTATTTCGTCATCCGCTACAGGTAACATCAAGCTATCATGTAGGTGAGCCCTGGAAACTCCTTGATTGGGGTAGGGGTCTTGTTGGCCGAGATCAGGATTCATTGTTGGGATTGATGTTTGTGAATAGACGACTTCTCTATTGATCTCCTTGAAGTAGGTGACGAGATCGGCATCCGATTTCATTTGAAGCTTTAACGGTATGTTAAAAAGAACCCTCTTCATTGTCGCAGTGTTCGCAGGCATTTTGAACGCTGCGCTGTCTCAGCCCCCGCCACAATATTCTGCACCTCCTCCGGTTATTCCGCCATCGCCGGATGCGGCTTCGCTGGGCAAATACGGAAGCACGCCCGTAGGTCTCCATACAGGAATACCAAACATTAGCATTCCCATTTACACAATAAAGACGAGCCGCCTTGAGGTACCTATTTCCATCAGCTATCATGCTGGGGGAGTAAAGGTGTCGGACATTGCATCCTGGATTGGTCTCGGTTGGAGCCTTGAGGCGGGCGGTGTGGTTTCTCGCAGTGTTGTTGGTCGAAGTGACGACGCTGGATTTTGGATATACCCAACCAAACCCGCTGCGGATTTGGATGACAGTGATTTCGAATATGTAGAGGACGTGGCCTCTGGTATTGTGGACGGCGAGAGCGATTACTATTTCTATAACTTCAACGGACGGTCTGGAAAGTTTGTTTACCCACAGAATGATAACACTCCGTTTCTTATTCCACAGGAACCAATAAAAGTCATCTTTGACTCTTTGCGTTTCAAGATTATTGACGAAAGTGGCAATGTGTACAAGTTTGCTGCAATTGAATATACCGAGGGGGTAGGAGACGAGGCTTCATTTCCCAGTAGCTATTTTTTGTCTGAAATAGTTTCAGCAGACAATTCGGATCGAATTTCTTTTACCTACGCCTATGACACACCATATGCCATCGGTAATGTGACCTACGTTGAGACAGTTGGGCAGAAGTGTGTTCCCGGAGGAGAAAACGTGCCGCCCTACTTGGTTGACAATATGCATACGAAAAACACGATAGCCCGGTCAAGACTAATATCATCGCTACGCCTTGCAGAAATTTCATACGCAAATGGCAAGGTTGAATTCGTCAGGGATTTCACAAGGCAAGACGCACCTGAGTCGCGTCTGGCTCAAATCAATATTTATGTACGTAACGGAGATGGCTCGTATACCAAGCGGAAATCCTTTGATTTTGGAGAGGGATATTTCGAGTCAAATACAGGAACATCAACAAGTAAGTACAGGCTGAAGTTGACGAATCTGGTTGAACGTGATGATGCGACAAACGTTGCTCGTAAACATGCTTTCCTGTACGAGGAATCTGTAAAGCTTCCGCCTACAAATAGTTGCGCTCAGGATTGGTGGGGCTTTTACAACGGAAAGGACGCAAACAAGAGTTTAGTTGCGACGGAGACAATTAGTTTTTTGAATCAGCCCTATCATATCGGCAATGCAAACAGGGAGCCCGATCAAACGGCTATGCAAGCCGGGATTCTGAAGACGATCATTTATCCAACTGGTGGATACACTGAATTTGATTACGAGCCGCATTACTATGCCGGTACGACGAAAACCGAACACGACACTTTGGCGGCAGTTGGAGCAGTCGGGCAAACGACGCAATTACTGCAGCAGACTGTAACATTTACGCCCACGAATGGCGGTTGGGCGAGGGGGGGTACATATTGTTTTGAGCGTTTGAACCAAGACCGGTTTTTTTCCCGGGTAAGGTGTGGGAAACAGACGGGTCTTAAATCCTTCAAACAA
>QGUY01000327.1 GCA_003242315.1 Bacteroidota bacterium | reverse complement strand
GGAGACGGAGAAGTGTGACGCGACCGACAGTTCGAATTGTTAACACAGACCGGAGTCCTCACCGCCTAAAGGTGAACAACCCAAGCGGAATTTTTTATGCGAGAAAAGACAGTGTACACTGATGGAAAGAAGGTTACAATCACGGGCTATTCATTGCGCGTCGGCAAACGCTTATTCCCCCTTGAAGACCTGGTCAAGTATGGCGTAGCGCGCATTTCACCGACACGCCTGCCATCCGTATTATTCATGTCGCTGGGCGCCGGCATCGCGGCGGTACAATACTTCCGTCTCATTCCTGAAAGCGTCTACTACTGGGTGCCCGTCGCCCGCGTCGCTGGCGTTGTGATACCACAAAATGTCCTCGTATTCGGCACTGGCGCATTCCTTTTCTTCCTTGGCCTCGTATCACTTGTCGTTGTGCCCGTACGCTATGCCGTGCGCATCACCACCAACATCGGCACGATGAACGTCATCGTCAGCCGCAACCGCGACTACATCGAACGCATCGTCGACGCGATAGGCACAGCGCTGCATATCAAGAGCAGGGCGGAGTTTTTGGAAGAGGAGAAGGAGCGGGAGCAAAGGCCGCGGACAGTGCGGAAGGAGATTGTTTGAAACGCCTTCGGCGTTTGGATGTTTAAACCGCAGAGGCGCAGAGACGCTGAGATGTTTGGAACTTCAGCACATCAACACGTCAACACTTTTCTACCCATCATTCCCAACCTCAGTATACCGCTCGTGCCACAGCTTCATCCATTTCTTCCGCTGTTTGGGGCTAAAGATTTGCCATATCTGGTTGCTGCGCTCCACTGAACATTGAAGGAGGGCGCGGTTCAGCTCTCGGCTGTCGTTGGCGGATTCTTCGTACGTGTCCAGGATCTTCTCGTAAAACTCCATATTCACGGCCCGAATTTCATTGCACTGCTCCGACTTCAGCTTCAGGTCGTCCTTCCAGAATATGGGATCGTAGAGGACGATGCTTTCAGGGCTGTCCTGACCATACGCAGAAATTGCAAAGACTGCGAGGAGAAGGGCGATGAGGTTCCGTGTTACGAACTTATGCATACGTTTGAATAGACACGTTTTTTCAGCGGATCGTTTATTTGCGCACAAAAATAATCATTAGCGCGAACTTATTGAATTACAGTGAACGGGAGTTTTGAACAACATAGGACATAGAGCACATAGGTTCAGCCTGGCGGCGACATCCATAATTTCCTATCTTCCCTACATGCGATGCTTCCTCTCGATCTCCGCCGTCCTTCTCATCACCATTAACGCCTGTCTTGCGCAGCCACTCCCGCGTGGTTGGGCGAAGACGTCGGTGAACACGGTTGTGTTCCGGAAGAATTCACTCGTAACGTACAACGGTGTACAATACGCGGCGTGGTACGATTCAACTGGACGCGTGATTCTGGCAAAGCGAGAAGTCAATTCAGAAGAATGGTCTTACCGCAGAACGGATCTCACAGGCAATGTCGCGGATGCACATAATTCGATCAGCATTATCGTCGACGGTGATGGATACCTTCATGTTGCCTGGAATCATCACAACAGTCCCTTGCAATATCGCCGCAGCGTCTCACCTGGGTCGATGGTGTTAACGAGCAACCTTTCCATGACCGGAAGCGAAGAAGGGGATGTCACCTACCCGGAATTTTTCAGAATGCCCTCCGGCGATCTGATCTTTATGTATCGCAGCGGCGCCTCAGGAGGCGGCAACCTGGTGCTGAATCGATACACTACAAAAACGCAAACGTGGGAACGCATTCACACAATTCTGATTGACGGCGAAGAACAACGAAATGCCTACTGGCAGGCATGCGTGGATGCACAGGGAACGATTCACCTGTCGTGGGTGTGGCGTGAGTCGCCGGATGTGGCCCGCAATCACGACTTATGTTATGCACGTTCGCGCGACGGCGGCGTTACATGGGAACGATCCGATGGAACAACGTACAGCCTCCCTATAACGGCAGCCAGCGCTGAGTATGCGTTTCGAATTCCTCAGGGCAGCGAGCTCATAAATCAGACGTCAATGTATGCTGACGATCTTGGTCGGCCGTACATCGCGACCTACTGGGCAGACGACAACAACACTCCGCAGTATCAACTTGTGTATCACGACGGCAAAGCATGGAAGCGACAGCAGGTCGGAGAACGTACTCAAAGCTTTACCCTAAGCGGTGCGGGAACTAAACGGATACCCATATCGCGACCGCAGGTCGTAGCCGAACGTAAGGGCAGGAAAGTAAGTGTGATGCTCATCTTCCGCGATGCCGAACGAGACAGCCGTGTGTCGGTAGCTCTCACCAATAATCTCCTCCGCCGTGCAGGCTGGTATATCTACGACGTCACCGACTTTTCCGTCGGCGCCTGGGAACCTAGTTATGATACAGAGCTATGGAAGTCGCAACGCCGGCTGCACCTGTTCGTTCAGCGATCCGGTCAGGGCGATGGCGAGCAAGTCGAAGAGCTGCAGGCGCAAGAGGTGTTCGTATTGGAAGTAGGGGACTAGGTGTCGCCACTCCTATGTGTTCTATGTGATATTCCTATGTGCCCTATGTGGTTCAAAAAGATGTTGGAACCACATAGAACACATAGAAATCACATAGGACACATAGTTAATATGCTACTTCCTTAATATATCCCCAGCCCTCATTCTGCTTCGTCACAATCTCCATGATGGCATCCGGCACTACCGTCACGCCGGGCAGCAGTTGGCTTGCGTCAACGTTGTGCCGCTTCATCGTACCCTGACAGGCGGCGAACGTGATGTTCTTGTTCTGCGCCAGCTCAGCGATCTTCTCGCCAACGGTCGACTTTTCCTTCATGAACATCGGCAGCGCCCCGCCGTAAACGACAAGCTCCAGCTGTATGCCGGGATAGCTGTCTGCCATGAGTCCGACGTGCCGAATGGCGGTCTCCTGGACTTTTGGATCTGCGCTGGTGATGTCAAAGACGATCTTCTTTGAGGAGGCATCCTGTCCCAAGGCGGCGACAGTAGCCAGAATGCTGAAAACAGCAGTGGAAAGAAGGGTTTTCATATCTAGTTAGGGGGTTTGTACCTGCCTAATCTACGAAATCCTGCGCCATGTTGTTCTCCCGTTTTCTGTGATTTATTTGCTGTTGCAACTCCGGCCGACACCTTTTTTTTGCAATTTGGAGCCACCGGAAACTGAACCTGAATCCCTATGATGAAAACTCATTTCCTTTTCCTTGCATTGTTTCTGTTTGCTATGATATCGTGCAATTCCCCCGAAACACGGCAGGCCGACTACGCCGCGCTCATGGATACCCTGATGGCCGATTACCATGAGGACTACCTGCGACTCAACCCCGTCGAGGCTACCCTCTCCGGCGATACGCGTTATAACGATACGCTTCACAACGACATATCCGTCGCCTTCCGGGAGGAATTGAGAAAATTCTATCAGGACTATAAGGACCGACTCGCCACCATCGATCGCAATGCCCTGGATGAGGAAGACCAATTGAGTTACGACATCATCGCGTGGAATTGCGATCTGGGTCTGGAACGCCTCAAGTTCAATGAACACCTGATGCCGCTCAACCAATTCTGGTCGCTGCCCCTCATGGTCGGTCAGCTCGCCAGCGGCGCAAGCTTCCAACCCTTCGCAACGGTAAAGGATTATGAAAACTGGCTCTCTCGTCTTGATGACTACATCGAGTGGTGCGATACAGCCATCGTCAACATGCGCAAAGGCATGGCGGAAGGATATGTGCTGCCCAAGGTGCTCGCCCAAAGGGTAATACCGCAGCTGCGCGAGTTCGATCATGGTCCCGTTGCTAACCACCTATTCTATGCACCCATCAGGAAAATGCCTGAGACGTTTTCTGAAGTGGAAAAGCAACGACTCACAAAGGCTTACGAAGAA
>QGUY01000326.1 GCA_003242315.1 Bacteroidota bacterium | reverse complement strand
CAATTCTACTATTCTTTTTCGTGGGCAGGGTAAAGTTTGTAAAAGAGAAAGTACACGACCTATCACGCTCAGCAATGCTGGCGAATATGTGCGTAATCCCCGCGACATCAGTATTGTCCTGAACACGCCGTTTGCATTATTCCGTACGATGGGCAAGACTAAAGTCGCGCCCGTTCAATTTTATCCTGAAGACGAGCTTGAAGCGATATACTCACCGGTACACGACCTGCCAGACACACTGCCTGCCAGGCAAGACAACGTCGTGATCATTATCCTCGAAAGCTTTTCCCGGGAATTCATCGGGTATCTCAACCGCGATAAGGAAAATGGAACGTATCGTGGATACACGCCGTTCCTGGATTCGTTGCTGCAGTACAGTCTTACTTTCGATTACACTTTTTCCAACGGTCGCAAATCCATCGATGGTCTTCCGTCAGTTGTCAGCAGTATTCCTTCACTCGGAGTTCCGTACTTTCTGTCGCCGTACTCATCAAACCGCATCAACAGTGTTGCGTCCTTGCTCAAGGAGCGTGGATACTATTCGGCATTCTTTCATGGAGCGCCGAACGGATCTATGGGATTTGCGGCGTTCGCGAACCTTGCCGGCTTCGACGACTATTACGGAATGAGTGAATATGGAAACAGCAACGACTTCGACGGAATTTGGGGAATATGGGATCACAAGTTCTTTGACTATTTCGCGACACAGCTCGGAACATTTCGGGAGCCATTCGTGGCAGCGATGTTTTCTGTTTCGTCGCACCATCCATTTGAAATCCCAAAAGAATTCAGAGAAAGATTCAAAGGCGGTCCGCTGCCCATCCAGAAGTGTATTCAATACACGGATTATGCGCTGAAGGAATTTTTTGAAAAAGCGTCGCGCATGGCCTGGTATGAAAACACGTTGTTCGTGATTACGGCGGATCACTGCTCATCAAACGTGTACTTTCCGGAAGGGCACACCGCCTGGGGATTGTATTCCGTACCCGTGATCTTTTTCAAACCGGACCACAGCCTGAGAGGCATGAACAATACGATTGCCCAACAAATCGACATAATGCCATCCGTTCTGGGATACCTCGGCTACACAAAGCCCTTTGTGGCTTTTGGACGCGATTTGTTCCATCTGACCGATGAAGAGCCTTTTGCGTTCAATTTCAACGATAATGTGTATCAGATCATGATGGACAACCATCTGCTGATGTTTGACGGCCAAAAGTCCGTTGGATTGTTTAATTACGTAGCCGACCCCTTAATGAAAACTGATCTCAAAGACACCGAGGGTGAGGTATTGACAAAAATGGAGACCAAACTCAAAGCCGTCATCCAGCAATACAACAACCGAATGGTGGGCGATCGCCTTGTTGTGGATGAACAGCCTGAAGCGAGAACTGTCCGTAATCCCTAACAGCGTTTTTAATACACTGTCTTTGCTGCGGTGGTAATTCCCCTGGAATCATCATGCTTGGCAGTTGTGACTGTATGCCTGGCGTACGGTCAGGCACCGGAGGTCTTACGCGTTTTGTGATAAAGATATCACGCCAAGTTTGTTGTCTTAAAGCGCCGGAATACAATACGAAACAGCCGAAAAAGCAACGCGTGGCGATGAAAATTTGCCGGTAAGGATGGGTTGCAAATCATACCGGCACATAGACGTTACATGGTCCACAGAAATGTAACATTTGCAAGGTTTGTGCGATTTATTCTGGTGAAAATTGGCCTATATTTGTGCGCTTTTGTTGGGAATCGACCAGCGGGGAACAGGTTAGGTCGCTTATGATTTTCGAACTGTGGATTTTTTTGAACAATAGTTGCCTGCCCCCGCCCTTAAACGCACACTGCAATCGTTCGCATAATGGATAGCGCTGCTGCTTCACCTGATTTGCTGCTCGAATACCTGCCAGTGCTGCTAATGTTTGCTTTGGCGGTTTTGTTCGTAGGCGGAACCATGATCATTACCCACCGTTTGGGTCCTTTGCGGAAGACCAAAGTGAAACTTGAGTCTTTCGAATGCGGGATAGAATCGAAGGGCAATGCAAGATTGCCTTTGCACATCCGGTACTTTCTTGTCGCGATCCTGTTTGTGCTGTTTGACGTCGAAGTGATTTTTATGTACCCGTGGGCGGTTAATTTCCGCGACATGGGTATTCAGGGCTTTGTTGAAATGATGGTATTCGTTGCCTTTCTGCTCATCGGTTTCCTGTACGCGGTGCGGAAGGGCAGTCTCCGATGGCATCATGATCGTAGCAGCGACGACTAATGCCCGGGGTAACGACTGAACTTTACAGGAGCAAAACATTAGGCCATGAGCGAATTGCACGGTAGAATCAGTCTTGCAGAGAAACCTCCCGGCATTGAGGGCGCGGGCTTTTTTGCCACAAGCCTTGAAAAGGTAGTGGGGCTTGCTCGCAAGAATTCTATCTGGCCACTGCCATTCGCGACGTCCTGCTGTGGCATCGAATTTATGGCTACCATGGGAGCCCATTACGACCTGGCACGCTTTGGCTCGGAGCGTTTGAGCTTTTCACCCCGCCAGGCGGATTTGCTGATGGTCATGGGTACCATTGCCAAGAAAATGGGACCCATTCTGCGGCAGGTGTATGAACAAATGGCCGAGCCTCGCTGGGTGATGTCGGTAGGCGCCTGCGCATGCAGCGGAGGTATCTTCGACACCTACAGCGTGCTGCAGGGTATCGACAGAATTATACCCGTCGACGTGTACGTACCTGGTTGTCCCCCTCGGCCTGAACAGATCCTCGACGGCATACTCAAAATACAGCACCTCGTGGAAACGGAATCTTTGCGCCGACGCGATTCGCCGGAGTACAAGGCGCTGCTCAATAAATATGGTATCGAATAAATGGAATCTGCGGAACAGAGTGAGACATTAACACTGCTTACTGAGCGCTTTGGTGACAGCATCCTGTCGACCGATGTGCACTATGGAATCCTGTCGCTATCGGTAAAGCAGGCCGCGATCGTCGATATCATTCACTTTCTCTACGATCATCCCCAGCTTCGGTATCAGTATCTCACAACGCTGTGCGGCATACATTACCCGGAACTCAGTCAGATCGCGGTGATGTATCAGCTTCATAGTCTTGAAAACAACAAGAGGATACGCCTGAAAATCTGGCTTCCTGAAGACAAACCCGAAACGCCGACGATTACCAATCTCTTCGCCGGCGCAAACTGGATGGAGCGCGAGACTTACGACTTCTTCGGGGTAGTCTTCACCGGCCACCCTGATCTCCGGAGAATTCTCAATGTGGAAGACATGACCATCTTCCCCATGAGGAAGGAATACCCGCTGGAGGATCAGACGAGGGAGGATAAGAAAGATGAGATGTTTGGACGTTTGCCACATCAACACTTGCGCACATCCTAAATGGGAATGACTCGAAACATAGTGGGTGAACACCGCGAGTTGGGGGATGAAAACAGATACACGACCCTCAACCTCGGACCGACGCATCCGGCGACGCACGGGATCTTTCAGAACGTGCTGACGATGGATGGGGAGGTGATCGTACGGTCTGAACCGACGATCGGCTACATCCACCGTGCGTTCGAAAAACTTGCGGAGCGACGGCCCTACGCGCAGATCACGCCCATAACGGACCGCCTTAATTATTGCTCGGCACCCATCAACAATATGGGATGGCACATGACGGTCGAGAAACTTCTCGGAGTCGAGATCCCTAAGCGCGTGCAATACTTGCGCGTTATCATCATGGAACTCGCGCGCATTTCCGATCACCTGATCTGCAACAGTGTGCTCGGTGTTGATACGGGTGCACTTACAGGATTTGTTTATTTGTTCCAGTTCCGCGAACTCATTTACGAGATATATGAGGAGATCTGCGGAGCGCGGCTGACAACAAACATTGGCCGCATCGG